>NZ_JBFAUT010000091.1:0-25727 GCF_040679475.1 Actinoallomurus sp. NPDC052274 | reverse complement strand
AGCGTCTCCGCCGCCGCCCGGTGCGCGACCCGCGTCGCGCACCGGGCGGTGCGACGTGGTGTCAGGACTCGAATGCCTCCGGCGGCGGGCAGGAGCAGACCAGGTTGCGGTCGCCGTACGCCTGGTCGATGCGGCGCACCGGCGGCCAGTACTTGTTCTCCCGCAGGGACGGCAGCGGGTAGGCCGCGTCCTCCCGGCCGTAGGAGTGCTTCCAGTCGTCGGTGAGCAGCGACGCGGCGGTGTGCGGGGCGTTCTTCAGCGGGTTGTCGTCCGCGTCGTACTCCCCCGTCGCCACCCGCTCGATCTCCCGGCGAATCTGGATCATGGCGTCGCAGAAGCGGTCCAGCTCGGCCAGGTCCTCGCTCTCCGTGGGCTCGATCATCAGGGTGCCCGCGACGGGGAAGGCGAGGGTCGGCGCGTGCAGGCCGTAGTCGACGAGCCGCTTGGCGACGTCCTCCGCCGTGACCTTCGTGTCCTTGGTGATCTTGCGGAGGTCGATGATGCACTCGTGCGCGACCAGGCCGCCCCGACCGGTGTAGAGGACCGGGTAGTGCTCCGACAGCCGCTTGGCCACGTAGTTGGCGGCCAGCACCGCCGCCTCGGTCGCCGCGCGCAGCCCGTCCCCGCCCATCATCGCGATGTAGGTCCACGAGATCGGCAGGATGCCCGCCGAGCCCCAGGGCGCGGCGGAGATCGGGCCGCTGCCCGTCTCGGGGCCGGCCTCCGGCCGCAGCGGGTGGTTGGGCAGGAACGGCACCAGGTGCTCGCGCACGCCCACCGGACCGACGCCCGGGCCGCCGCCGCCGTGCGGGATGCAGAAGGTCTTGTGCAGGTTCAGGTGGGAGACGTCCGCGCCGAACTCCCCGAGCCGGGCCAGGCCGACCAGGGCGTTGAGGTTGGCCCCGTCCACGTACACCTGACCGCCCGCGTCGTGCACGCTCTTGCAGACCTCGGTGATCGTCTCCTCGTAGATCCCGTGCGTCGAGGGATACGTCACCATGATCGCCGCGAGCCGGTCGCGGTGCTTCTCGATCTTGGCGTGCAGGTCGTCGAGGTCGATGTCGCCGTGGTCGGTGCTCTTGACGACGACCACGCGCATCCCGGCCATCACCGCGCTGGCGGCGTTGGTGCCGTGCGCGGAGGACGGGATCAGGCACACGTCGCGGTGGCCCTCACCGCGGGCGGCGTGGTAGCCGTGCACGGCGAGGAGCCCGGCCAGCTCGCCCTGGGAGCCGGCGTTCGGCTGCACCGACACCCGGGCGTACCCGGTGATCTCGGCCAGCCACGTCTCCAGCTCCCCGATCAGCCGGACGTAGCCGCGTGCCTGGTCGAGCGGCGCGAACGGGTGGATCTGCGCGAACTCCGGCCAGGTGATCGGCTCCATCTCGGTGGTGGCGTTGAGCTTCATCGTGCAGGAGCCCAGCGGGATCATCGAGCGGTCCAGCGCGATGTCCTTGTCCTGGAGGCGGCGCAGGTAGCGCAGCATCGCCGTCTCCGAGCGGTGCGCGTGGAAGACCGGGTGGGTCAGGTAGTCGCTCTCCCGGCGGAGCGCCGGGGGCAGCACGGCCTCCGCGTGGACGGACGGCACGTCCTCGTCGGCCAGGCCGAACGCCCGCCACACCTCGGTCACGTGCTCGTCGGTCGTCGTCTCGTCGCAGGCGATCCCGACGTGGTCGGCGTCCACGAGGCGCAGGTTGACGCCGCGCTCGGACGCCCGGCGTACGACCTCCTCGGCCCGGCCCGGCACCCGGGCGAGCACGGTGTCGAAGTACGTCCCATGCACGATCTCGGCGCCGAGCGCCGTGAGCCCGCCCGCGAGGCGCACGGCGTGCGCGTGCACCCGCTCGGCGATGCCGCGCAGCCCCTCCGGGCCGTGGTAGACGGCGTACATGCTCGCCATGACCGCCAGCAGCACCTGGGCGGTGCAGATGTTGCTGGTGGCCTTCTCCCGGCGGATGTGCTGCTCACGGGTCTGCAGCGCCAGGCGGTACGCCGGGTTCCCGTCCACGTCGAGGGACACGCCGACGAGACGGCCGGGCAACTGCCGCTGCAGCCCCTCCCGTACGGCCATGTAGCCGGCGTGCGGTCCGCCGAAGCCGTACGGCACGCCGAACCGCTGGGACGTGCCCACCGCGATGTCCGCGCCGAACTCCCCCGGCGCCCTGAGCACGGTCAGGGCCAGCAGGTCCGCGGCCACGACGACCTGCGCGCCGCGCTCGTGCGCGGCCTGCGTCACCGGCGACAGGTCGCGTACGGCACCACTCGCGCCCGGGTACTGCAGCAGGACCCCGAAGAAGTCACCGTCCGGCAGACCCTCGGACAGGTCGGCGACGACGACCTCGAGGCCCAGCGGCACCGCGCGGGTGCGGACGACCTCGATCGTCTGCGGCAGTACGTCCGCGTCGACCAGGAAGGTGTCCCCCGCCTTGGCGGCGCGGTGCGCGAGCGTCATCGCCTCGGCGGCGGCGGTGCCCTCGTCCAGGAGGGAGGCATTGGCGACCGGCAGCCCGATCAGGTCGCTCACGACGGTCTGGAAGTTCAGCAGCGCCTCGAGACGCCCCTGGGAGATCTCCGGCTGGTACGGCGTGTAGGCGGTGTACCAGCCGGGATTCTCCAGAACGTTGCGGAGGATCACGCCGGGCGTCACCGTGCCGTAGTAGCCGAGGCCGATCATCGAGGTGAGGACCTGGTTCTCGGCGGCCAGCTCGCGCAGCCGGGCCAGCGCCTCGACCTCGGTCAGCGCCGGAGGCAGGTCCAGCGGCCGGTCGGTACGGATCGCCGTGGGCACGGCGGCGTCGACGAGGGCCTGGACGCTGGGGAACCCGACGGCCCCCGCCATCTCGTCGCGGTCGGTGCGGGACGGCCCGATGTGCCGATCGGCGAAGGGAACCTCGGTCATTGGGGAGCCTCCTGGTGCGATGGATGCGCAGCCACCACCGGGCAGGCCGGTGGCCGGTCTCCCCCTCTGTCAGGTGAACCTGAGAGCTTCACCGCGCCGGGGCGCGGCTTGCACCTTCGGTGAGGCCCGGCGTGGATCACCGGTCCTGCTTTCCAGAGGTGCCTCGTTCGTACGGTCCTTTGTGCCTGAGAGGTTCCGGGGAGGGTTGCTCCTTCGGCGCCCCGCACCACACTGTGCGAGGACTCTCCCGTACGAGGTCGACGGCCATTCCACCCTACCGGAGGACACGTGGCCGCATACCGGTCGCGATCATGTGTCCCTCCCCTCGCGGTGATCTCCGTGCGACGATCGGCCTTCCCGGTTCCCGTGCGTGAGGAGACGCGATGGACGAGACCTGGCGGCTGATCGAGTGTTGTCACGCGTTCGTCTATTTCGTTCCCGAGGCGCGGGACGCCTACGCCGAGGCCGGTCTGACGGGCTTCTGGCGGGGCTATTTCGCCTCCCGGGCCGCCGCCCTCGGCACCGCCCCGGCCGAGGTGGTGACGGCGGCGTTCCACAATTTCGCGCCGCGCATGGTGGCCCGCGCGATCCCGGACGTCTGGCGCCGCTCCTCACCGGCGGCGGTCCTGGCCGCCCGGACGGCCGTCGCCGACCGCGCCCTGCGCCGCCTGGCGGGCGATCTGATCGACGAGCCCGCCGTCGCCGAGGCAGCCGCCCTCGCGGGACGGGCGGTCGAGGCGTCACCCGTCGCGGGTCGCGTCATGTTCGCGGCGCACGCGGCGCTCCCCCGGCCGGCCGAGCCGCACCTGGCGCTGTGGCACGCCGCGACCGCGCTCCGGGAGTTTCGCGGCGACGGGCATATCGCCGCCCTGCTCACCGCGGGCATCGACGGCTGCGAGGCGAACGTCCTCTCGGGCGCGCTCGGTCTCACCCCGCCCGAGCAGCGCGACCATCGGGGCTGGACCGACGAGGAGTGGGCGTCCGCCGCCGGGCGGCTGCGCGCCCGTGGGCTCCTCGACGGCGACGGCGACGGCGCCCCCACCCCTCACGGGCGCGCCGAGCGCGAGGCGATCGAGGACGTGACCGACCGGCTCGCCCGCCCGCCCCTCGACGCCCTCGGCCCGGACGGCGCGGCCCGGCTGGCCGACCTGCTCCGGCCGCTGGCACGAAGGATCATCGAGGGCGGCGGCCTGCCCTTTCCCAACGCGATGGCCATGCCGCGGCCTGACGCGTCCGTACAGTGATCGGCGCGAGGCATCCATCGGGCGACACATCGGACACCTCTCGCGCACTCCGGGCGATGGCCTGGGAGGATTCAGTGCGTGTCCGTGAACGAATCCCCCGGCCCCGACCGCACGGTCCCCGGCAAGTCGCCCCCGTCCGCCGATAACGACGTCGTGGACGCGGCGAGCCGGGCCGACGAAGAGGTCGCGGGCGCCCGGCCGGCGGCCGACGACCCGGTCGCCGAGGCCCCGGCAGCCCAGGTTCCGGCCGCCGAGGACCCCGGAGCGGAGGACCCCGGAGCGGCGGACCCGGCCGCCGAGGAGCGCGCAGCCAGGGTCTCGGCCGAGGTCCCGGTCACGGAGGACCCGGCCGCCGAGGTCAAGGTCACGGAGGTGCCAGTCACGGAGGTGCCGGTCGCCGAGCCGTCGTTGCCGCGGCGGATCCGGCGCCCGTCCGACGCCATCCGCTTCCTGCTGACGGTGGGCATGATCGGGCTCATTCTCGTGCTGGCCCACATCGCGCGGCACACGACCAGCGGGCTGGCCTCCGACATCGCCAACGGCACCGAGCGGGCACCGCACCTGCTCCTCACCCTCGCCAACCTGGCCTCCGGCATCGGCGTCCTGGCCGTCCCGGTCGCCTTCGGCGTGGCCCGCGTCATCGGCCGGGACGGGCTGCGGGTGGTGATCGGCGTTGTCGCCGCGGTGGCCGCGCTGTTCGTCTCCCTCAGCCTGGACTCGTGGATGACGGCGGCGGGCATGCGCGATCTCGCCTGGTACCTGACGTGGAAGCGGCACGGCGGGTGGTTCCCCGGGCCGGCCCACATCGACATCACGCCCGTCATCGCCTACGTCACCGCGGTCGGCCTGGGCGGCCGCACCCGATGGCAGCTCGTGACCTGGAGCGTGATCGGCCTGGACGCGGTCGCGTCGCTGACCACCGGCGCGATCACTCCGCTCGCGGTGCTGACGACGTATCTCATCGGCCGCGCCGTCGGTTACGGCACCCTGTACGCGGTCGGCTCGCCGAGCATCCGCCCGCCCGGTGACGCCGTGGTGGCCGCGCTCCGGCGCGTCGGGCTGGTGCCGGTCCGCGCCGCGCGCCTGGGCGACGGCCCCGAGGACACCCGTCGCTACGCGGCGGCGCTCGCGGACGGCCGGTCCGTCGACGTCACGGTGCTCGACCGCGATCAGCAGACGGCCGGTCTGCTGTACCGCCTGTGGCGGCGGGCGCGACTGCGCGGTGAGATGCCGCGCCGTACGATCCGGTCGCTGCGCCGCTCCCTGGAGCAGGAGTCGCTGATGTCCTACGCCACGACGGCGGCGGGCGCGTCGACGCCGCGGCTGCTGGCGACCTCGGAGGTGGGCAGTGAGGCCGCCCTGCTCGCCTACGAGCACGTCCCGGGCCGGCTCCTCGCCGACCTGCCCGACGAGGAGCTGACCGACGAGCTGCTCGCCGGGATCTGGACCCAGCTGAAGCTGCTGCAGGGCCGGCGCCTCGCGCACCGCCGGCTGGTGAGTGAGAGCATCCTCGTCGACGAGGCCGGCCGGCCGTACCTGGTCGACCTGCGGGGCGGCGAGACCGCGGCCGGCGACCTCGTCCTGCGCGTCGACCTGGCGCAGTTGCTGACCGAGCTGGCGCTGCGCGTCGGCGCCGAGCGGGCCGTGCGCACGGCCGCCGGGGTGCTCGGCGTGGAGACCCTCGGCGCGGCCGTGCCCCTGCTGCAGAAGGTCGTACTCGCCCGGTCGACGAGGAACGCGCTCCGCAGGGACAAGAAGCTGCTGAGCCGGATCCGGGAGCAGATCCGCGCACTGCGGCCGGAACTCGTGACGGCGGCCCAGCCGCTGCGGCTCGACCGGTTCCGGCCGCGCACCCTGCTGAGCGTGATCGCCGGGACGGTCGGCGCGTACCTGCTGCTGTCCCAGCTCGGCAACGTGAACTTGCCTCACCTCGTGGCCCACGCGGACCTGCGGTGGTTCGCGGTCGGCGCGCTGGCCTCGGCCGCCAGCTACCTGGCCGCGGCCCTGATGCTGATGGGGTTCGTGCCGGAACGGCTTTCGCTGGGCCGGACCATCCTGGTGCAGCTCGTCTCGTCCTTCGTCAAGCTGGTCGCGCCCGCGGCGGTCGGCGGCATCGCAGTGAACACGCGCTACCTCCAGCGGGCGGGCGTGCCGGCCGGCCAGGCGGCCGCGAGCGTCGGCGCCTCACAGCTGACGGGCATGGGCTCGCACATCCTGATGCTGGCGCTGTTCGGCTACATCACCGGAAGCAACTACGGTCCGTCACTACCGCCGTCGCGGATCATCATCATCTCGCTGCTCGCGGCGGCCGTGCTGGCGATCATCGTTCTGTCGGTCGGGCCGCTGCGGCGGCTCGTCGCCGCGCGGATGCGCTCGATGTTCTCCGGGGTGCTCCCCCGCCTGCTGGACGTGCTCCAGTCGCCGAAGAAGCTCGCCACGGGCCTGGGCGGCACGATCCTGCTCACGGTCGCGTTCGTCGCCTGCCTGGACGCGTCGATCCGGGCGTTCGGCGGCTCGCTGAGCCTGACGACCGTCGCGGTGGTGTTCCTCACCGGCAACGCGCTCGGCTCGGCCGCGCCCACCCCCGGCGGGCTCGGCGCCGTGGAGGGCGCGCTGTCGCTGGGATTGACGCTCGCCGGGCTGCCGGCCGGCACGGCGACCTCGGCGGTGCTGCTGTTCCGGCTGCACACGTTCTGGCTGCCCGTGCTGCCCGGCTGGGCGTCGCTGTCCTACCTGCAGCGCAAAGAGGCGCTCTGACCGTCATCCGGTCATCGGCCGTCAGCCCAGGTCGGGCACGCGTTCGGCGGCGGGGACGGGACCGGGCGGGGTGCCGTCGCCGAAGGGCCGGCCGCCGAGCTCCTCGCGGCCGTGCGGCGTCAGCCAGCCGCGCGGGTCCGGGCCGACCGCGACGATCCGCGTCGGGTTGATCTCGTGATGGACGTAGTAGTAGTGCCGCGTCAACTACCCGCCATTAAGGATGGGCTTACGGCTCACGACTGCCCCTGACTTGGAGACGGTGACGCGGCCGCATCGGGCGCGTTGACGAACGCCCACGCCGTCCGTGCCCGTGCGCGCACGTTCACGGCGGCGATGAAGTCCGCTGGGCCAGCGAGCCCGCAGACCACACAACAGAAGTCATCCCGGCAAGGCCGGTTCTTACGCGACACATGTCCACAGCGCGGGCATGTCTGCGAGGTGTAGGCCGCATCCACCAGTTGCACCGGCACACCAGCCCGGCAGGCTTTATAAGCGACGAACTCGCCCAACTGGTGGAACGGCCAAGACGAGAGGGTGGCTCGCTGGTGCCGCATGAGCCGTACCCGATCGCGGATCCCCTGGAGGTCTTCCAAAGCGATGCCGCGACCGGTGCGTTGGGCATCAGCCACGATCGTCTTAGCGATCTTATGGTTCACATGCGCGGCATATCGCGCCTCCCGACGCGCCCGCCGCTTCAGCTTCCGTTTAGCGGACTTGGTCTCCTTGGCCTGCAGTTGGGCACGCACTGCGGCCATGCGCCGCCGGTACCGCTGCAACCCACGCCCTTGGTGGTTGTCTCCGTCGCTTGTGGTGGCGAGGTTCACGATCCCACGATCGACCCCGATCCAGTCGGTCGGACTCCCGTTCAGCGGCGTCTCAGGCACATCACAGGTGGCCAGAAGGAGCCACTTCCCGTTCCGGCAAACCAGATCACTCTCGCCCTTGCGATGCTCGGCCAGAGTTTCAAGCTGCGATGGCTCACCTGTGAAGGCAACGTCCTTGTGCCGACCTCGCACCGTCCAAATCGACACCGTGCGGGCATCCATCTGCCACGACAAGCACCGATCATCGAACGGCTGCGCCGCATCCGGACGGAAGGAGACCGGCTTGCTGGTTGCCCGAGCACGCGCGGCCGAGTCTTCCTGACCGAGCAGTCCCGCTCGGATCTGGGCGTGTAGAGCGATATAGGCGTCGGCGGTTTTTCGGATCACATGTAATGCTGGCTGCGCCGACAGACCACGCCCCTTCATTTCGGCATACAACAGCTTCTGCAACGCGGTCCGCGCGAACACCTTCCGCTGGAACGCAGTCTGCGAGGCGTGCCCCGCAGCAGCATTGCAAACGTGCAGGGTAGCCTCCAATGCCGCCGCCTGCTCGGGCGTAGGCAGTAGCTTTACCTGCACGACTAGTTTCACAATACGTGACTGTAGCATTACCGTTGATTACACGTGAGCTATCCGCCCGCGTGTCGTAGGGCATCTCTCCACCGTCCTGCGGATCTAGCCACGATGCTTACGTGAGAGGAGGCCCTCTTCCGTAGCGGTGGGCAGCCGGCTCCCTATCGCTCCAGGCTGGGGACGCGTTCGACGAAGGGAACAGGGCCGGGCGGCGTACCTTCACCGAAGGGACGCCCACCGAGTTTCTCGCGGCCGTGCGGTGTTGCCCAACCGCTTAGAACTGGCCCGACCGCCACGATCCGCGTCGGGTTGATCTCGTGATGGACGTAGTAGTAGTGCCGCTTAATGTGGTCGAAGTCCACCGTGTCGCCGAAGCCCGGCGTCTGGAAGAGGTCGCGGGCGTACGCCCACAGCACCGGCAGCTCGGTCAGCTTGCTGCGGTTGCACTTAAAGTGGCCGTGGTAGACGGCGTCGAACCGGACCAGGGTGACGAACAGCCGGATGTCGGCCTCGGTGATCGTGTCGCCGACGAGGTAGCGGCGGCCCTGGAGCTGCTCGGACAGGGCGTCGAGCCGCTCGAACAGCCGGTGGACGTGACCCTCGTACGACTCCTGGTCCCGGGAGAAGCCCGCCATGTAGACGCCGTTGTTGACGTCGCGGAAGACCTCGGCGTTGACGGCGTCGATCTCGTCCCGCAGTCGCTCGGGGTACAGGTCCGGCGCGCCGGGCCGATGGTGGGCGGTCCACTCGGTGGACAGGTCCAGCGTGATCTGCTGGTAGTCGTTGGTGACGAGCCGCCCGCTGGGCACGTCGACGATCGCCGGAACGCTCACGCCGCCGTCGTAGTCCGGCTCGGCCTTGGCGTACGCCTCGGACAGGAAGCGGATGCCGAGGACCGGATCACGGTCGTCGGCGTCGAGCGTGAACCGCCAGCTGCGCTCGTCCTGGATCGGGTCGGTGACCCCGACGGAGATCGCGTCCTCCAGCCCCAGGAGCCGACGGACGATCAACGCGCGGCTGGCCCAGGGGCAGGCGCGGCTGACCACCAGGCGGTACCGGCCCGCCTCGACCCGCCACGGCGAGGAGCCGTCGGCGGTGATGCGGTCGGCGAAGTGGCTCGGCGACCGGGTGAACTCCTTGTCGTCCTGCTGCTGGGTGAGGCTCAATGCGCTCGCTCTCGCTGAGATCGGGGGAACAAACGGGTCCAGGGGGTCAGCCGGTCTTGCGCACCCGCCGGCGGCGGGCCAGCTCGTCGTGGGGGCTGTCGCCGCCCGCGTGCGCGCGTTCGGCCGGCATCTCCGCGAGGCTGCCCTCGACCTCCTGCCATACCCGTCCCAGCGCGATCCCGAACACCCCCTGTCCGCCCTGCACCAGATCGACGACCTCGTCGGGGGACGTGCACTCGTAGACGCTCACGCCGTCGCTCATCAAGGTGATCTGTGCCAGGTCGTGCACCCCGCGGTCCCGCAGGTGCTCGACCGCGGTGCGTATCTGCTGCAGGGAGACCCCGGTGTCCAGCAGCCGCTTCACGACCTTCAGCACCAGGATGTCGCGGAAGCTGTACAGGCGCTGGGACCCCGAGCCATGGGCGGAGCGCACGCTGGGCACGACCAGCTCCGTACGCGCCCAGTAGTCGAGCTGGCGGTAGCTGATGCCCGCCGCGGCGCATGCCGTTGGGCCGCGAAACCCGACGTCGTCGGGCAGGGGCGACACGCTCCCGCCGAACAGGAGACCTTGCTCCCCGGCGCGTTGAGACGCATCGTGCCTTTCGCGGGCCGCCTTGCCCTCGCCGCTGCTTGCCGCCACGCGGACCTCCGGCTCTATCATCCCGCAGCGATCCACCAAGGGGGTTTGACGGAATTACGCCGCGGGTGTTCAAGCAGCACGGTAGGTCGCGGCCCCTGCAGGGTCAACGTTCGCGGTCGGCGCGTCGCAGCCAACACAAACCGCTACGACGCCGCCTAAACCCCATATTCGACGCTATCGACGGCACCTACCCACGTAGTGACGCTCTTCGCGGCGCGAAGGTTCCCGCGAAGCGGTACGGAACTTTTCCTCCGGGATTACGATCCTGCTACCGAGAGGAGTCGTCCGGGCGGTCTCCCCTGAGGGGAGCAGAGCGCCGCTCGGACACAGAGCGCGATCACCGAGATCGCCGCCCGGACACGAGCGCTCGGGCATGAGGAGACGCCTCGCGAAAGAGACGGCTCGGGCGAGGAGAGGCGCCGCTCAGGTGGCGCGGCCGAAGTCCTCGGGCGAGATCGTGTCCAGGAACTCCCGGAACTTCTCGACCTCGTCCTCCTGCTCGTCGGGGATCGCCACGCCCGCCTCGTCGAGCACGTCCTCGCTGGCGAAGATCGACGCACCGGTGCGCAGGGCGAGGGCGATGGAGTCCGAAGGGCGGGCGCTCACCTCGGCGCCGTTGGAGAAGACCAGATCGGCGAAGAAGATGCCCTCCCGCAGGGCCGTGATGTTCACCGTCCGCAACTGGACGTCGAACGCCTCCAGCACGTCGCGGAACAGGTCGTGCGTGAGCGGGCGGGCCGGCAGCACACCCTGCTGGGCGAAGGCGATCGCGGTGGCCTCGACCGCGCCGATCCAGATCGGCAGGTAGCGGTCGCCGTCCGTCTCCTTCAGCAGCACGATGGGCTGGTTGGAGGGCATCTCGACCCGTACGCCGACGACCTCCATCTGCTTCACAGCGGCTCCCTGCTGAGACGGCTACCCGAAACCCTTGTAGCCAACGTACACCCGAGGCGCGTCAGGCCGGGGAGGGGAGACGGAGTCAGGATCATGATCCCTAGGGATCGAGCCCTTCCCGCAACCCGGTCGAGACCAGGGCGGCGTGCAGCTTCAGCGACAAGGCGGCGATCTCCCGCGCGGTCTCGGCCGCGCGGTCCCGCGCGCCCGGGCTGCGCTGCCGCATGGCCGGCGCCACCGCCGCCTCGATCAGGCCGACCTCCCGGTCCGCAGCGGCCTTGACCGCGCGCAGGTGGCGGGCCTCGAACCCGAAGGACCGCAGCGCCGCCGCCGCGCGGGCGATGGTGAGCGCGTCCCGGTCGTAGTGGCCGCCGTTGCGGCGGACGAGGCCGAACTCCTCGAGGTCGGTCAGCGCGTCCGGGTCGATGCCGGCCGCGTCAAGGAGCTGCCGGCGGGTCAGCCGCACCTCGGCGTTCTCGTCGGCCGTGCTGTCGGTCGCGACGAGGCCCCGGGGCGCCCGCCGGCGTTCGGCCGGCGGGGGCGGCTCCAGCCCACGGTCGGCGGCGTCCAGGTGCTCCTTGATGACCCGCAGCGGCAGGTAGTGATCCCGCTGGGCGGCCAGGATGAACCTGAGCCGCTCCACGTCCGCGGGGGCGAACTTCCGGTACCCGGACGGGGTGCGCTCCGGCTCGATCAGGCCCTCCGCCTCCAGGAACCGGATCTTCGAGACCGTGATGTCCGGGAACTCGGCGGACAGGATGCCGAGGACCTCGCCGATCGTCATGTACGCACGGGCGGCGGACTGGCTCATCGACACCCCCGGCCCGACGGCACGCGGATCCGCGCGCCGTCACCCCGCGCTCGCGCGCTCGCGCGGCGCCCGTCGCTCACGGCGTCCACGAGCGCACGGTCGCCGCGCGCCCTCTCAGCCTCTGCCACACCGTGCCTCCGGCATCCTCACGGCCCTCCCGCCGGCCGGCCGTCGCCCCTTCCTTCGGCGGCGTACTGCGGGTTGGTGAGGAACACCAGTCGGAACTTGCCGATCTGGACCTCGTCGCCGCCGGACAACCCGGCCTCGTCGATCCGTTCCCGGTTGACGTAGGTGCCGTTCAGGCTCCCGACGTCGCGCACGGAGAACTGCGCGCCCCTGCGATAGAACTCGGCATGGCGGCGGGACACGGTGACATCGTCGAGGAAGATGTCGCTCTCGGGGTGGCGACCCGCCGTGGTCCGGTCACTGTCGAGCAGGAACCTGCTTCCGGCGTTCGGCCCCCGCTTCACCACCAGCAGCGCGGTGTCCGGCGGCAGCGCCTCGACCGCCATCTGGTCCGGGGACAGCTCCTCGCCCGGCTCCACGTCGGGAATCGCGCCGAGGGAGATCGTCGACGTCGAGTCGCCCGGCTCGCCCGGCACCGGGGGCACCGCACTACGCGAGAGCGGGGTTCCGCACTGCGAGCAGAAGTTGGCGTTCTCCGGATTGGCGTGACCACACTGCGTGCAGTAGACGCTCGGCATATATCGGCTCGGCCTCCTACCTATGGCCTCGGGTGTGCCTCTGGCACCGTACGGCACGGAGGGCGAGCACCGACGGCACCGGCACCGTACCTCCGGTCAGCCTCAGCACACGATCCCCCCCTTCAAGCGCCGTCGGCGATGGCGCTTTCAGTCCCTCGTCCGCCATGACGACGGTTGCCGCAACTTACGCGGCAATGACCGAGGGGTCAACCACGACAAGAGTCCTGTCTCATCAAGCTACCTTCGACAGTGATCGTCGGTCCACGCCGCCGCGCGGTGAAGCTCCGGCGCGCGGCCGGCGCCGGGCGCCGCCACGGTCTACGGCGACCGTACCGCACGGATCACGATCCTCTGCTCCTGGGCCACGGCCCCTCGCGCGCCGAGGTTGCGCAGCGTCTGCAGGACCCCTCCCGGGATGCCGAGCGCCGTCGCGAGCGTGTGGGGATCGCCGATCACGAGGAAGACGTAGGGCCGGGTCAGGAGCCGCCCGTCGGCGACGACTCCCCCGGACGCCGCGTCGGCGAAGTAGGTGCTGACGCCGACCCGCACCTCGCCGGCCTGGATCACCTCGGCTCCGGCGTCGCGAAGCTCCTCCAGCGTGTCGAGGAGGTCCTCCGCCCGCAGCCGGCCGCGCGGGTCGTCGATCGTCAGCCGGATGCCGGGACCGGCGGCGGGAAGGGTGCCGGCGAGCATCCCGTACGTCGCGGCGCGCCGCCGGGCGTCCTCGACCGCCGTCTGGCCCTGGGTGTCGCGTTCGAGGCCGGCCTTGGTGTTCTCCAGGTCCCGGATGTCGCCGCGCAGCCGCTCCGAACGCTGCGACAGGTCGCCCAGGATGCCCACCAGCTCGTCCTGCCGGGCGGTCGCGAACTTCGTGCTCCGGTCGTTGGACCGCACCTCGGCCGTCGCGGCGAACCCCAGCACCGCGCACAGCACCCCGATGACGAGCCGCCCGGCCAGACGACGCCCGCGCGGCCGCACCGGTGCCCGCTCCCCGGGTTCCCCTGCCGCGACGGTCTCGCGCTCGTCCGGCTCCGCCTCACTCACGCGCTCTCCTCACCTACGCGCTCTCCTCGCTCAAGCCTGGAAGAGCTTGCGGCGGATGGCGGCGACGTTGGAGAAGATCCGGATGCCGAGGACGACCACCACGCCCGTGGACAGTTGCGATCCCACGCCGAGCTGGTCGCCGAAGAAGACGATCAGGACGGCGATGATCGTGTTGCTGAGGAACGAGACGACGAACACCTTCTCGTCGAAGACGCCGTCGAGGCGGGCGCGCAGGCCGCCGAACATGGCGTCCAGCGCCGCCACGATCGCGATGGGCAGGTACGGCTGCAGCCACAACGGCACGTCGGGATGGAAGAACAGGCCGAGGGCGACCCCCGCGACGAGACCGACCAGAGCGATCACTTCGCCGGCACCTCCCCCGCGTAGCGGAGAGTGGGGGCGGGTGCGGCGGGGAGTCGCACGCTGTCCTCCTGGCGGATGTCGAAACGGATGCCGAACGCGGCTTTGAGAGTACGGAATGATCGGGCGGCCGCGGAACCGGAGAACGACCGCTCCAGGCCGCCCGGATCGCCGAGGGCGGTGACGGTGTACGGCCGGGACAGCGGCCGGTAGTCGACGAGGATGGCGTCGCCGGCGAACCGGATCGCGGTCGTGGCGGCGATCCGCTGCCCGTTCACGGCGACGGCGACCGCGCCGCCGGCCCAGAGCGCGTTGACGAGCCGCTGCATGTCCTGGTCGGAGACGCGGCCGTCCTGCGGGTCCCCCCGGGTGCGTGAGTCGTCCAGGACCACGGTCAGCCCGGCGCCGTGGACGGGACCGACCGCCGCCGCCGCGGCCAGCCCGTCCATCTCCTGGCGCGCGGTCCGGCCGGCGTCGCTGCGGGCCAGGGCGGCCCGGCGCAGCCCGTCGGTCTGGCGGCGGAGCCGGTCGGCCTGTCGCTGCAGCCCGTCGTCCTCCGCCGTCCGCTGCCTGATCTGGCCGAGGAGTGCCCTGCGCTGGCGCTGCGCGACCGGCTCGCCGCGGCGTACCTGGACGACCGCGACCGCTCCGAGCAGGCCGATGATGAGGGTGCCGGCGAGCAGGCGTGCCCACCGCCCGGCCCGGCCGCGCCGCGCCCCGGTCGCGGCCCGCCGGGCGGCGGCCGCTTCGTAGCCGGGATCGAGGTCCTTGCCGGCCAGCAGATCGGCGAGCAGCGACATCGAGGCGTCGGGCCGGTTCCAGCGCGCTCCCCGTTCACTCATCCGGACATTCTCCCAACAGCGCGGCCCCGGCCGGACCACGCCATCGCCCCTGATCGGCGGCGTTTCACAGCGAACTCTTAGGAAACGTGCACAGCCTTCGCAGAATCGGACGATGAACTGGTCCCCATGCGCAGCAGGGCACATGGGGGCACGATGGGGGAACAGACGGGCGCGATCCCGCTCATGCGGCTGCCGATCAGCGGCTGGTCGGTGCGGATCGGCCGGGCCGCGGCGGATCGCGCCGCTCTCGAGGTGTACGAGGGCCTGCGGCTCGCCGACGTCTGCGTGGCGACGCCGGTGTCGGTGTCGATCCTGCGCGGCGCGTGGCGCAACCCGCGCGGGGGCGCCGGATGGGCGCTGGCCTGGGGCCAGTTGCCCACGGGCGTGTCGGCGGTCACCGCGGAGTTCACCGGCGGGGGCCGTACCCCGGTCATCAGCCGCGTTCCCGCGGTCGTCATCGAGCGGACGTACTGGGTGGCCGAGGTCGCCGGGGACTTCGCCGGGGTGACCGTGCACGCCGGCCCGGCGCTGGTGTCCGGCAGGCTCCGGCGCTCGCGCGGCCGCTGACGGGCGCTACGGACGCTACGGCGTGCGGCGGGCGGCGAGGTCCTCGACGGCACGGGCGACCTGCGCCGGGGCGGAGATCAGCGTGAGGTGCCGGGCCCCGGGGAGCAGGGTCGGGTCGGGAGCGCCGATCCGGCGGGCCGTCTGCGCCGCGGAGTCCTTGGCGAACACGTGGTCCTCCGCGCCGTACACCACGGCCTTGGGCATCCCGGTCGAGCGGAGCCGCGTCAGCCGGTCCGGGGGCAGGCCGGGTACGCCGTACCGCAGCATCCCCCAGATTCCGGACTCCGCGCCGGCGACCTGGAACGGCCTGCGCCATTCCTCCACCCCTGCCGCGTCCAGCCGGGGGCATCCCGGGCCGCACTGCGCGGAGTAGATCGTGCGGATGACCCAGTCGGAGCGGACGACGAGACGCAGGATCGTGGTCCGGTACGGCGGGATGACCAGGTGCCGGAAGGCGGGCGGCGGCCCGGCCCCGGTGCTGAGGGCGTCGCCGTCGAGGAACATCAGGCCGCCGACGCGGTCCGGGGAGCGCAACGCCGCGTCCGCGATCGTCGCCGCGCCCGAGGAGTGCCCGACCAGCACGGGCCGGCGCAGGCCGAGCGCGTCGAGGAAGCCGAGCAACTGCCGCGTCTGGTGGTCCAGGTCGTACGGCGCGCGCCGCGAGGTGTACCCGGATCCATTGAGGTCCAGCGCGTACACCCGGTGGTCGCGGGCGAGCAGTTCGGCGACCGGCTCCCAGGTGTCGGCCGACTCGGCCGCCCCGTGGACGAGGACGATCGGTGAGCCGCCGCTTCCCCACGCGCGGTAACGGGTCAGCAGGTCACCGGTCCGTACGTAGGTCAGCCCGGCCGGTGGGCGGGCGCGGCCGGCCGTGGCCGCGTTGTAGATGAAGGAGAAGAGGGTGGCGCAGACGGCCAGGGCGAGCACCGTGAGGCCCAGCCGCCGCGCCCACCGCCGCCACCACGGGCGCCGCGGCCGGTCCGCGGGGACGGGTCCGGCCGTTCCCGGCGGCATCGGCGGGGCGCCGGTCCGATCCTCTACTCCGGCGGAGACGGCACCAGGGCCGTGGTCGTCCCGGCGCGGCCGGTCGGGGGCCGCGCCGTCGTCCTGGTCGATCATGAACCGGCGGCCTCCACGACGCCGGCCCACGTCTCCAGGAGCGCCTGAGCGGAGTCCCGGTCGGCGCCCTCGGCCCACAGGTGGGTGACCGCCTCGGCCGGGTCGGGCAGGACGAGCACCCAGCTCGCGTCGTCCTCGAGGACGCGGACGCCGTCGGTCGTGTCGATCGGACGGTCGCCGGCCGCCTCGACGACGTGCCGCATGACGCTGCCCTTGGCCGCCCACGGGGTGGGCACCGACCGTTTCAGCAGGTGCGCCTCCGGGATCCGCTGGTCGATCTGGGAGAGCGTGAGGCGGGTGCGCGCGACCAGGCCGAGCAGCCGGAGGAACGCCGCCACCCCGTCGACCGTGGGGCTGAACTCGGGGATCACGAACCCGCCCCGGCCGTCCCCGGCGAAGATGATGTCGTCCGCCGTCGTCGCCTTGGTCAGCACGTCCTGGGAGGTGGAGGTCCACTCGACCTGCACCCCGTGGAAACGGCAGACCTGCTCGGCCACCCGCGTGGTCGTGACCGGCAGCGCGACCCGGCCGCCGCGCCGCTCCGCGGCGACGAGGTCGAGGACGACGAGCAGCCCGCGGTCGTCGCTGATCAGCTCGCCGTTCTCGTTGACGAGGCTGATGCGCTCGGCGACGGTGTCGAAGCGCACGCCGAACGCGGCCCGCGACGAGGACACCAGGTCGCCCAGCCGCTGGAGGTCGCGCATGCGCTCGGCCAGCGTCTCGGTCGGCGACACCTCGTCGAGGCGGTTGTTCACCGTGAGCACCTCGACCCCGATGCGGCCGAGAAGCTGCGGGAGGACCAGCGAGCCGGTGCCTCCGGCGCAGTCGATGACGATCTTGAGCTCGGCCTCGCGGACACCGCGCAGATCGATGCAGCGCTGCAGGTCGCGAGCGTAGCTCTCGAACACACGGGCGGGGTAGGTCAGCTCGGCGATCTCGCCGGGGAACGCCCGGCGGTACTCCTGCCGGCTGAACACCCGCTCAAGCTTCCGCTGTGCCGTCTGGGAGAGGTCCGCGCCGTTCTCGTCGAGGAAGAGGATGTCGACGCCCTGCGGGTCGCCCGGGGTCGTACGGATCACGATGCCGCCCGAGCAGTCCTCCCGCGCGGTCTCGTAGCGCGCGACCGGGACCGGGCAGGCCTCCAGGTCCTGGACGTTGATGGCGCTGGCGGTGAGGGCGCTCTGCACGGCGCGCTTGAGCGTACGGGCCGCCCGTGAGGCGTCACGCGAGGCGGTGACGCCCGCTCCCTTCTTGAGCGTGGTGGCGTACGCGCTGGCCAGCCGCACCGCGAGCTCGGGGGTGATCTCGACGTTGACCAGCCCGGACACGCCGCGCGGCCCGAACAGCGTGCGCTGGCCGCGGGACTCCCAGATGACACTGGTGTTGACGACCGCCCCGGCCTCGATCGTCTTGAAGGGATAGACCTTGACCTCGCTGGAGATGTACGCCTCGGCCTCGATCACGCACTCGTCGCCGATGATCGCGCCCTCTTCGACGCGGGCGGCGGACATGATGTCGGTGTTCTTGCCCACGACGCAGCCGCGCAGGTTGGTCAGCGGGCCGACGAAGACGTTGTCGTGGACGATGGCGCGGTGCAGGAACGCGCCCTCCTTGACGACGACGTTGCTGCCGAGCACGGTGAACTCCCGCAGCTCCGCGCCCGCCTCGACCTTGGCGTAGTCACCGATGTAGAGCGGGCCCTTGAGGGTCGCCTCGGGGTCGACCTCGGCGCCCTCCCCGACCCAGACGCCCGGCGACATCTCGAAGCCGTCCAGCTCGGCCTGGATCTTGCCGGACAGCATGTCGGCCTGCGCCTTGAGGTAGCTCTCGTGGGTGCCGACGTCCTCCCAGTAGCCCTCGGCGACGTAGCCGTACAGCGGGGCGCCCTCGGCGAGCAGCTTGGGGAAGACGTCGCCGGACCAGTCGACGGACTCCCCCGCCGCGACGTGGTCGAGCACCTCCGGCTCCATCACGTAGATGCCGGTGTTGACGGTGTCGGAGAACACCTGGCCCCACGTGGGTTTCTCCAGGAACCGCTGGATGCGGCCGTCGTCGTCCACGATGATGATGCCGAACTCCAGGGGGTTCGGCACGCGCTTGAGGCCGATGGTGACGAGCGCGCCGTTCTCCCGGTGGAAGCGCACCATGTCGGTCAGGTCGATGTCGGTGAGCGCGTCACCGGAGATGACCAGGAAACGGTCGTCGCGCAGCGCGTCCTGGGCGTTCTTGACGCTGCCGGCCGTGCCCAGGGGCATCTCCTCGGTCGCGTAGCTCAGCGCCATGCCGATCTCTTCGCCGTCGCCGAAGTAGTTGCGGACCAGCGCGGCGAGGAACTGCACGGTGACGACCGTCTCGGTGAATCCGTGCCGTTTCAGCAGGCGCAGCACGTGCTCCATGATCGGTTTATTGACCACCGGGAGAAGCGGCTTCGGCTGGTTGGCGGTCATCGGACGCAGACGGGTCCCTTCCCCGCCCGCCATCACCACGGCCTTCACTGGAGCCACTCCTTCGCGGGTACGCCGATCATGGTAGGGGTTCCGCTCCCTTCAGCTCGCCGGAGCCGCGGTCCGCGAGCACGAGCCGGCGGACCTGGACGGTGTAGAGGACGGCGGCCCACCAGTACAGACCGGTTCCCCAGATGGTGAACGCCCAGCCGATGACCTTCGCGACGGTCGCGTAGGTCCCCGAGTGCGCCCCCAGGAACAGCAGCGGGAAGGCGTAGAGCAGGCAGAGCGTCGCCGTCTTGCCCACGAAGTGCACCGGAAACGCGTCGTAGTCGTGCCGCCGCAGGACGGTGAGGGGCACGGCCATGTACACCTCACGGGCGACCAGGACCAGCGCCACCCACAGGGGGACGACGCCCCGGACGACCAGCCCGATCAGCGTCGCGAAGATGTACAGCCGGTCGGCCGCGGGGTCGAGGAGCGTGCCGAGCTCGCTGGTCTGGTCGAGCATCCGCGCCAGCTTGCCGTCGAGCCAGTCGGACAGTCCCGCGAAGACCAGGATGCCCAGTGCCCACCAGTCCTCCTTGACGAGGACCAGCCACAGAAAGACGGGAACGCCGATCAGACGAGCAAAACTCAATAGGTTCGGCCACGTCCACAGACGGTCGTTCAACGCCCACCTCCCGCTCCCCCACGCTGGTCATGACCTTACCTGTCGGTACCGCCGCACGCCGTGGTCGGGCCGCGCACGCGGCGCGAAGCCGCCTCCGACGCGTCGCGCAGGCCGCGCACGTGATCGGCGGATTCACCGGCGAGCGGGCGCGACGCGGCCGGCCGACCGGCTCGTCCGGGTCCGGCCATCACCTGGGCGAAGGCTGGCCCGGAGCCGGAGGGCATGTTATTCCGGCCCCATGCCTCCGGTCGTACCCGCCCGGCGTACGTCAGGGACCCGTCACGGCTCCGGCACGGGCGCGTGACGCCGGTGGTCGGCCGGAGCGGGCGGATCCGCCCGAGGGACCGTTACGCTCGCGACAGGCGTGGGGTGCCGGTGGTCAGGCCCGGCCGGGCTGATCGCCCGCGGGGTGCTCCGCCTCGGGTGACCGCCCGCCCGCGACGGGCGCGGGCGGCGGCACCCGCGCGAGTTCCACGCAGCAGCCGCTGGGATTGCTGTACCGGCTCTTTCGCCAGTCCCGATCCGATGACGGGACGTCCGGGTCGGTGCGCCGCATGTGACCCCCTCCACGGCACCGCCCGCGCGGTCGGCCCTCGACGGGCCGCGGGTCGACAGGGTGACCCGCGTCGGGGGCGCGGCCGGCGCCCGAATGTAGGCGCATCATATCCCGGCATGTGCATGATGCACATGCCAGGATCGGCGAGAGTCACCGGGCCGGGGCACCCCCGCCTCACCGGCGGGGGCACCTCTACGGCCGGCCCCCTCACAGGATGGCGCGCCTACGGCTGGACCCGGCTCACCGGCGGTGGCGCGCCTACGGCCGGACCCGGCTCACCAGCGGTGGCGCATCCACGGCCGGACCCGGCTCACCAGCGGTGGTGCACCTGCGGGCGGATCCGGCGATCGTAGAGATCGCGTACGGCGTCGAGCGTCGCCTCCGGCAGCGGGGCCAGGCCGGCCGCGGCGGAGTTGGCGCGGACCTGGTCGGGGTTGCGCGCCCCCGGGATGACGGTGGTGACGCCGGGCTGCTGGATGATCCACCGGAGCGCCGTCTGCGCGGGGGTGGCCCCCGGCGCCGCCAGCGCCGTGAACTCCGCCGCCGCCTCCACTCCGGTGTCGTAGTCCACACCCGAGAAGGTCTCGCCGACGTCGAACGCCCCTCCGTGCCGGTTGAACGTCCGGTGGTCGTCGGGGCCGAACTCCGTGTCGTGGCGGTAGCGGCCCGACAGCAGACCGGAGGCCAGCGGCACACGGGCGATGATCCCCACGCCGGCCTCGGCGGCGGCCGGCAGCACCCGCTCCAGGGGCTTCTGCCGGAAGGCGTTCAGGATGATCTGGACGCTGGCGGTGCCCGGCCGGGCGATCGCGGTGAGCGCCTCGTCGCACGTCTCGACGCTGACGCCGTACGCCGCGATCCGGCCCTCGTCGACGAGGGTGTCGAGGGCGTCGAACACCTTGTCGCTGGAGTAGACCGGCGTCGGCGGGCAGTGGAGCTGGACGAGATCGAGGGTGTCGACCCCGAGGTTGGCGCGCGACCGGTCGGTCCAGGCGCGGAAGTTGTCCAGGGTGTACTCGGCGGGATCGAGCGGGGCCCGGCGCCCCATCTTCGTCGCGACGAAGACGCCGGGGTGGTCGCGCAGGAAGCGGCCGATGATCTGCTCGCTCCGCCCGTCGCCGTAGACGTCGGCCGTGTCGAGGAACGTGACCCCGGACTCGACCGCCGCCTCGAGGACGGCGACGGCGTCCCGCTCCTCCACCTGTCCCCAGTCGGCCCCCAGCTGCCAGGTGCCGAGCCCGACGACCGACGCGCGCCTGCCGATCCTGCCGATGAGACGTTCCTCCATGACAGGTCATTATCCGGTCCGCCCCGTTCCGGGCCACGACCGGGTCCTTGGCGAACCGATGGGGCGCTGGACGCCGGTGTCTCGTCACCCGCGGCGCCCAGCGCCCTTATCACCGGCCCCGGATGCGCGAGAGGCCGGGCTGTGGAGAGGCTGGATCTACTGGGGCGGATCGACGGGCCTCTCCATCTCAGGTTCCGGGAACGGCGGGCTGGGCGGTGCGATTCATTTGGGAAGATCCACTAAGGATCGGCACACCCGCCTAATACCGGAACATTCCGACGGTAACTCCGCAGGTCAGCACAGGGGAAGAAGCGGCGTCTTCACAGAAAATGACAACGCGTGTCCGATTTCGGACGTGATCGCTCGCCGTGGACGGACGACCGATTCCACGGCGCCGTCCGGCGCGGGGCGCGGGGCGCCGGCTTCCGTGGGGGTCACACGCTCGCCAGGGCGATGGCCGTCCAGTGTTCGAACCGGGAGTACCCGTCGGCGGCGGCCTGGGTCTCCGGCACGGGCATGCCGAGGATCATGTCGGCGGCGTCCAGCAGGTCCCAGTAGGGGTGGTGGCCGTCCGGTCCGGCGATCCGCTGGTAGACCGCGAGGAACCGCTCGGCGACCTCGACGCCGTACTCGATGGCCAGGCTGATCCGCATGCGGGCCAGGTCGACGCCGTACGGGCCCCCGCACCCGGTGATCCAGTCGACGATGCCGGTCAGCCGGTCCCCGGACCACAGGATCTGCCCCAGATGGAAGTCGCGGTGGACGAACCCGGTGGGCGTCTCCGGCGCGGGGCCGGAGATCACCTCGAACACCCGCTGCCAGAGCTCGGGGCTGCCCGACCAGACGGGCGGGCGCCGCTCCCCGTGGACGGCCGGGTCGTGGTACGGCGCGTACCTTCGCAGGTCCGCCTCTGGCGGCACCTCGTGGACCCGAGCGAGGGCCTGGGCGATCTCGGTCAGATAGGCGTCCATGTCCCAGGGCCGGGTCGCCGGCCGGCCGGGCACCCGTGTCACGAGGAGCGCGGGAACGTCACAGAGCCGGCCGTACGGGTCGGCGGCGAGGAGACGCGGCGCCGGCACCTCGGTGTCGTCGAGGAGCTCCAGGACGGCCGCCTCGACGGCCGGGACGTACCAGGGGTCGGTCCGCAGCCGCGCGGTGTCGTGGAACCGGCGGACCACCAGGCGGCGCACCGGATCGGTCCCGGCGTCGATCGCGTGCAGGGTCGTCGAGCCCGCCCCCATCGAGCGGATCGAGGTGATCCGGCCGCCCACGACGTCACGGACCCACCCCAGGACCGTCTCCGGCGGATGCGGAGATGCCATCTACCGGGTGGAGCCGATCTCAGCCACGGTGACCACCTTAATTCTCCGTCGATTACCCCGGCGTCGTCTGCACGACACCGTCCGTTCGCCGGGCGCGGCTAGCGTCTCTGCGCCACTCCCGACGACATGAGGCTCAATGGCTAATTCCGATCGCATCTCCGAGGTCTACAAAGGCGAGATCTGGGCCGAAAGCACGCAGCGGGTCGCACGTGATCGTATCCACTGGCTCGTCGGCCAAGCCACCGGAGAGGTGCTCGACGTCGGGTGCTCACAGGGCATCGCCTCGATCCTGTGCGCGCGGCGCGGGCTGACCGTGCTCGGTGTGGACATCCAGGCCGACCGTATCGAGTACGCGAAGAAGGAGCGCGACGCCGAGCCGGAGGACGTGCGCGCGCGCCTGGACTTCCGGCTCGCGGACGCGAGCGCCCTGGACCTGCCCGACGCCTCGTTCGACACCGTCATCATGGGCGAGATCGTCGAGCACATCCCGGACGCCTCCCCCTTCCTCAAAGAGGCCGCGCGGGTGCTGCGCCCGGACGGCGTGCTGGCCCTGACGACGCCGTTCGGCCTCAGCAAGCACCACGACCACTACGCCACCTTCTACGTGGACTCCCTGATCCGGCTGCTCGCCCCGTACGTGTCGATCGAGAGCCTGGACATCGTCGACAGGTACCTGCGGGTCCGGGCCCACCCGGGGCCGATGGCCGACCCGGACCGGCTCATCCTCGAGTCCCAGCCGATGCTGGAGCGCGCGTTCATCGCGATCCAGGAGGCGATGCAGGACGAGAAGGAGCGGATGCGGCGCTACGACATCGCGATCGCCCGCTACGAGCAGGTCAACGCCCGGATGAAGAACCTCGAGGCGCGCCTGGCCCACCAGTCGTACCGCACCGATTACGTCACCTGGCAGCTCAAGTCCGCCAAGAACCGCAAGTGGTGGCGGGTGGGCGAGGCGCTGTGGAGCGCCAAGCGGCCCACCGACGCGCTCAAGCTGCCCAAGAACCTGGCGAGCGCGCTGAAGACCCCGCCGCGCCTGGCCGAGCCGAAGCCCGACACCACGACGGGCTCGCCGGACCAGACCGGGCACTACTCGGCGATCGCCATCCCGGAGGTCGTCGTCCCGGACGGCCCGGTCGCGCGCGACCTGAAGGTCGCGGTGATCCTCGACGTGTTCTCCGCGACCGCGTTCCGGTACGAGTGGCAGCAGATCCGGTTCGGGCCGGACGACTGGCGGGAGGTCCTGGAGCGGGAGAAGCCCGCGCTGCTGTTCGTCGAGTCGGCCTGGCACGGCAACGACGGGCGCTGGGCGACGATGATGAGCGCCGCGGGCGCGCCGAAGCAGCCCGTGCGCGACCTGGTCGCCTGGTGCCGGGCCCAGGGCATCCCGACGGTCTTCTGGAACAAGGAGGACCCGCCGAACTTCGAGCGGTTCATCGAGACGGCGAAGCTGTTCGACCGGGTCTTCACCGTGGACGCCGACTGCATCCCGCGCTACGTCGAGGCGCTGGGCCACGACCGGGTCGCGCTGCTGCCGTTCGGCGCGCAGCCGCGGATCCACAACCCGGTGGCCGTGCCGGGCGGGCGGAAGTACGAGGTGGCGTTCGCCGGGACGTACCACTCCAAGAAGTATCCCGAGCGCGCGGCGCAGATGGACACGATCCTCGCTCCGGCCCGCGAGTTCGACCTGCACATCTACAGTCGCATCTCCGACGACCCGGACTTCCGGTTCCCGCCGGAGTACGCCGACCACATCGTCGGCTCGCTGCCGTACGAGAAGATGCTCGCCGCGTACAAGGCGTACAAGATCTTCCTCAACGTCAACTCGGTGACGAAGTCGCCGACGATGTGCGCGCGGCGCGTGTTCGAGCTGTCGGCCTGCGGGACTCCGGTGGTGTCCGGGCACTCGCGCGCCCTGGAGGAGGTCTTCGGCGACCTCGTACGGCTCTCGACCACGCCGGAGCAGACCACGGAGGCGCTGGTCGAGCTGATGAAGAGCGCCGACCTGCGGGACCGGATCGGCCACCTGGCCATGCGCGAGGTCTTCGCCAAGCACCTGTACGGGCACCGGGCCGACACGATCCTGTCGGCGGCGGGCGTGTCCGCGCCCCGGCGGGAGCGCTCGATCTCGGTGATCCTGCCGACGAACCGGCCCGAGCAGATCGACCACGCCATCGAGCAGGTCGCCCGGCAGGTCCACCGGCCGCTGCAGCTCGTCCTGGTCACGCACGGCTTCTCCTCCGACCGGGCCGCGGCCAAGGCGCGCGCCGCCGGGCTGGAGAACGTCGTCGTGCGGTCCGCCGACGCCGGCCTGACGCTCGGCGCGGTGCTGGGCCTCGGCATCGACGCGGCCGACGGCGCGTACCTCGCCAAGATGGACGACGACAACCTGTACGGGCCGCACTACCTGAGCGACCTCGCCTACGCCTTCGACCACACGACGGCCGGCCTGGTCGGGAAGGGCGCGCACTACTGCGAGATGCGCACGCACGGGGTGACCCTGCTGCGCTTCCCGCACCTGGAGCACACCGAGGCGGAGCTCATCCAGGGCGGCACGATCCTCGCCGACGGTGACGTCATGCGGCGCCTGCGGTTTTCCGACCTGCCCCGCGCCGTGGACAGCGACCTGCTGCGCCGGGCCCGGGCGGAGGGCGTCGGGATCTACTCCGCGGACCGGTTCAACTTCGTCTCCGTGCGCGGCGACCGCGAGGCCCACACGTGGAAGGTCAGCGACGAGGAGCTGATGCGGCACGGCCGGGTCGCGTTCCACGGTCCCGCCGAGGAGCACGTCGTCTTCTGATGCCGGCCACCACCTCCGGGCCGGCCGTCGCGGGGGGGGGGCCCCCCCCCCCCCCCCCCCCGCCCCCCCCCCCCCCCCCCCCCCCCCCCCCCCCCACCCCACACACACCCACCCCCCCCCCCCCACCACAAAAACAAAAAAAACACCCACCCCCCCAACACAACCCCACCCCCACACAACAACAACCCCAACACACCCACCCC
>NZ_JBFAUT010000090.1:0-26237 GCF_040679475.1 Actinoallomurus sp. NPDC052274 | reverse complement strand
GGCCTTGACGTGCTCGACGACGAGGTTGAGGGCCTTGCTGCGCAGGACCTCGGACACCACGGCCGGGATCTGGTTGTTCTCGGTCAGGTGCCGCGCCAGGACGTCGGGCTGCACACCCATCTGCAGGGCGTTGGAGACGACGTACTCGGTCAGCTCCTCGTTCTCGACGGTCAGCTCCTCCTGGAGGGCGAGCTGGTCGAGGATGAAGCCGCCCTTGACCGCCTCGCGGGCGTCCTTCTGCAGCTCCTCGTCGTACTCCTCGGCGGTCTGCTCCTGCTGCTCGAGGTACTTCTCCCGGTCCAGGCCGTACATCTGGAGCTGCTGGTCGAGCTGCTCGTTGCGGCGCTGGACCTCGCTCTCGATCACGCTCTCCGGGAGCGGGATGTCGATCTTCTCCATGAGCGCCTCGAGGGCCTTGTCACGGGCCTGGCCGAGCTGCTGGGCGCGCTTCTGCTGCTCCAGCCGCTTGCGGACGTCCTCGCGCAGCTCCTCGATCGTGTCGAACTCGCTGGCGAGCTGGGCGAACTCGTCGTCTAGCTCGGGCAGCTCCTTGATCTTCACGCTCTGCACGGTGACCGTGATCTCGGCCTCCTCGCCGGCGTGCTCGCCGCCGACCAGAGTGGAGGTGAAGGTCTTGGACTCCTCGGCGGTCATGCCGGCGAGCTGCTCGTCGAGCCCGTCGATCGAGGAGTTGCTGCCCACCTCGTAGGAGTAGCCGGTGGTACGGGCGTCCTCGACGTCCTCGCCGTCGATCTTCGCGGCGAGGTCGATGGAGACGAAGTCACCCTCCTGCGCCGGCCGGTCCGCGTTGGTCAGCGTCGCGAAGCGCTCGCGGAGGTTGGAGATCGTCTGCTCGATCTCCTCGTCGGTCACGTCGACGGAGTCAACGGTGATCTCCAGGCCGTCGTAGTCCGGCACCTCGAACTTCGGCCGGATGTCGACCTCGGCGGTGAACGCGAACTGCTCGTTGTCCTGCAGCTCGGTGATCTCCACGTCGGGCTGGCCGAGGGCGAAGACCTCGCTCTCCTGGACGGCGCGACCGTACAGGTCGGGCAGCGCGTCGTTGACCGCCTCCTGCAGGACCGCGCCCCGTCCGACGTACTGGTCGATCAGGCGGGCCGGCACCTTGCCCGGGCGGAAGCCCTTGATGCGGACCTGCTGCGAGATCTCCTTGTACGCCTTGTCGAGGTTGGGCTTCAGCTCGTCGAAAGGCACCTCGACGGTGAGCTTGACCCGGGTCGGGCTCAGCTCCTCAACATCGGTCTTCACTGGGGCGGTCTCCTTGATCCGGCCGCGGCACGGATTTCACGTTGGATGTCGTGGGCGGCGGCGTTGTCAGCCGGTCGCGGGCACGCCGAATGCGGGCACCGCGCGCCTTCGCGCGCCAAGTCTATGGTGTTCGGCCATGTCCACGGACAGTCGGGGCGGCAATGTGTGCCCAAGTATTGCGAAAGGGCGCTCATGCCGGAGGACCCCCCGACCGCCGTCGGGTTCCTCAGCACGAGGATCTCCACAGCGCGCACCAGGAAGCACCCACGAATCAGTAAATGTCATGCCATGATGCTGCGATGCTCCAGACCCGCGTCCTCAGCATGTGCCTGCTCGGCGCGCTGGCCCTGTCCGCGACAGGCTGCGGCGGAGTGGACAAGAAGGCGTGCGGCCGCCTGGAGAACACCCTGAACGGCATCCGCCGGCAGGCCATGACGCAGGTCGACGACCCCGCCCAGGTCGCGCGGACGTACGCCTCCGGCGCCGCGACGCTCCGAAGCCAGGCCGGGAAGACGGACGGGAACCTGCGCAAGTCCGCCGAGAAGGCGGCCGGCGCGCTGGACCAGCTGGGCCGGCAGGTGCAGGCGGCCGCGGACGGAACCGGGTCGAGCGTCGACTCGTCCGCGCTGATCGCCGCCACCAACGACCTCAAGCACACCTGCGGCTCCTGAACCCCCGGATCACACCGTCCGAGGCGGGCCGGATCCCGGGTACGGCGCGCCGTACCGTGCGTCGGCACCGCGTTCGGACGGCGTGGCGGGCGGGACAAGGGACCTTCGTCCCCGGATTGGGGGATCTTCGTCTCACCGCGGCCACACCCGTTCTCATTAGCGTGGTACCCATGTGCACCCGGACCCTGGGTGAGGAGTGTCCTGTGTACGACTCCGGTGGCCTGGAGATCCTGTCGGAGGAGGAGTGCCGTCGGCTGATCACCGCGGTCCCGCTCGGCCGGATCGTCTTCACGGACCGTGCGCTCCCGGCGATCCAACCGGTCAACTTCCTCATGTCCAACGGCGAAGTGATCATCCGAACGTCGTCCGGGTCGAAGCTCGCCGCGGCGGCCCGTAACGCCGTGGTGGCGTTCGAGGTCGACGAGTTCGACCCGGCGATTCAGGCCGGCTGGTCCGTGGTGATCGTCGGGCACGCCCGCCTCGTGTCGGAGAACGGCGAACTCTCCGAACTCCGCGGGCTGCCGCTGCGTACGTGGGCGCCGACCGCCCAGGACCACTTCATCGCCATCAGCCCGGAGCTGATCTCCGGTCGCCGGCTGCCCAGGGCGGCCTGACCGCCGTCGTCCTCAGGCCGTACCTCTTTCCCGCAGGGATCAGGCGCGTACCTTCTCGACGCCGACCGCACGCGCGCACGCCGCGCAGCAGAAGATCCGGTCGCCGGCCTCCGCGCCGTGCCCGAGGACCCGGCAGCCACAGTGCTCGCACACCGGGGCGATCGCGTGCGCGGCGCATTCCACGCTGTCGAACACACGAGACGCGCCGTCCGCCGTGATGACGGTGAACGCCTTGTCGTACTCATTGCCGCAGACATCACAGTGAGCCATGAGATAACCCCCGAGTTTCGTCTTACCGCCACATCCCTAGCGGTTCCCCGTCGGTCGGCGGTCGAAGCGACTGCGGAGAGGGTTCGCGCATGGTGAGGGCCCGCCCCGCGCGGTCGGCCACGGTCCGGAGCGGGCAGGACCCTCACCATGCGACAGATCACACTGGGAAGCCCCGCGTTCGAGGACCACGCGGAGATTCCGAAGGAGTACTCACACGAGGTCGGCGACGTCTCGCCGCCGCTGCGGTGGTCGGAGGTGCCGGAGGAGGCGGTCGAACTGGTCCTCACGTGCGAGGACCCGGACGCCCCGGTCGGCACGTTCGTCCACTGGCTGCTCGCGGGGATTCCGCCGGAGACCGAGGGCATCGCGGCGGGCGACCCGCCGACCGGCGCCGTGCCGGGGCGCAACGACTACGGCCGTTCCGGCTACGGCGGCCCGCACCCGCCTCCCGGCGATCGGCCGCACCGGTACGTGTTCCGGTTGCTGGCCCTGTCCGAGCGTTCGGGCCTGGCGCCCGGGTTCTCGGCCGGGGACCTGGACGAGACGGTGGCGGACAGGGTCCTCGCGACCGGCACCCTGGTCGGCCGCTACGGCAGGTGAGCCGCATGTTTCCCGTCCGGCGGGTAGGGCGGAGCGAGAAGAGGACGTCTACGACGGAGGAGGAGACGTGGCAGACCGTACCGCCCCCGAGGTCGGGACGCTGTGGGAGGAGTTCCACCGGCTCGTCAACATGACCTCGGAGGAACTGCGAACGTGGTTGCTGACCATCACCTCGGGCGAGGATGCCTTCCCCGACGATCCCGACAAACTGTGGTTCGGCCTCGGGACCGAGGTGGTGAAGCTCCTCGGGAAGCGCAAGGTGGACCTGACCGGCGACGATCTGGAGACCATGCGTCGCACGGTCGACGAGATCACCCGGCGGCTGGAGTCGCGACCGGAACGCGGCGCGGCGAACGACGCGTGGCGCCGGTCGCTGATGACCCTCGGACACGACCCGCTCAGGCCGGATCGGCACGGAAGCGGCGACCTGCCGTGAGCCCGCGCCGGCCGCGGTGACCCGATGACACGAGGAACCCCCGGGCGTGCGGCCCGGGGGTTACTCGTGATGCGGAATGTCGGGCTGGGGAGATTCGAACTCCCGACCCCTGCGACCCAAACGCAGTGCGCTACCAAGCTGCGCTACAGCCCGTGAGTCACCGAGTGTACCGAAAAGCCGCCCTTCCCGGCTGCCACACTGTTCTCACGTACGGTGACAGGGTCGCTGGTAGCGGGTAGGGCTCGGCGCACCGGCCGGCGGCCCCCCGTATGCCAGGCTCAGCCGCACGGATAATAACGGGCCAAAGGGAATATAGCGCTAAATCGGAAATGTGTCGGCGCGTCACGAGCCCCCTCGCACACGCACCCGACGAGGGCGCTTCGCCTGGATTGTCACCAGGCGATATTCACGGTCAGTAATCGCGTCGGCGCTAAAAGTGATCTTATTAATGGTGCGATCAATTAATGCGTCCACGGTGGTCGCAAAGCGCCTCTGATCAGCTACTCTATTGCACACGTCACACGATCGGGAGCTCGGGAGCCCCGCGTCCGTCGCGGGTTCCGGCGTCTCGATCGTCACTGCCGGTAATACTGAAGATCGCCTTGAGAGGCGTTACGAGATCGTTTTTAAGCGGCCGCTCAGCAGCGGGTTCGCCCGCGACCACGGCGACCGAGGAGTGCCGCCGACACCCTAGGGTGTCGCACAACAGAAAAGGCATCAGGGCCGCCCCCATCTCCGACCGGGGACTGTTGGCGCAGCCGGCGGTAGACGCGGGCGGCCCCCTCCTCCATCGAACCTGCCGGTTTCGGGAACAGACAAGGCTCGCGGGAGTCCATGAAATGGCTATTTCACGCGTTTTGCCGCCATTGCACTGGCCACACGGCGGTCACGGGTTGCCATCGCGTCCTACCGTACGCCACCGGCGGTCCGCCGGTCGGAGGTTTGACGCTTCCGACCGCGGCGAACCGCCCACGGCCACCGGCGGCCGCCATGGATGACATGGGGACACGGTCGGCGACCGTCACGAGCGGGACATCGGGCGCGGCCGCCGTCATGGCCGGGACGCCTCCGGCCTCGACCGTCACCGACGACAGGACACCACCGGCGGCGGCCATGGCCGAGCGGACGTCGTCCGCGCGCAAGGGGGGCACGTCCTCGCCCGCGCGGCACCGCCACGCCCGTCCCCGCCCCCGGCGGAACCGCGGCATGCTGTACGTCGCCGGTGGGCTGTTCGGGGCGAGCGGGACCGGCTGGTGGCTCTCGGAGGCCCGCCACGACGGCCTGCACATCACCGGCCTGCACCTGCCGCCGTCGGTCGTGCTCTGGGGCCTGGTCGGGCTGGCCGGCTGGGGGACGATCCTCCTCCTCGGCGAACTGACGCTGTTCGTCCTCGCGATCGTCAACGTCACGGATCGTGAGGTACACGACCGCTGCCGCAACCTGATGATCTTGTGGGGATATGTCCTGACGCTCGGCACGCCCCGCCTCTTCCGCAGACTGCCCGCGCAGTTCGCCCAGCTGTTCACCGAGGAGGGGACGACCACCCGGCCCGCACGGCCCGCCCGCGACCGGCCGGCCGGCCGCCGCCCGCGCCGTACCCGGCCACCGCAGGACCGAGGATAGGGACCGAGGGTGCCTACGATCACCGCCCATGCGTGTACAACCGGGGCCCGGGAACCGGTACGCTACGCGAGGGACGTTGTGGGATCGGCGGTCATCCGCTCTTCTCAGGCGCACGCGGGCGTAGCTCAATGGTAGAGCCCCAGTCTTCCAAACTGGCTACGCGGGTTCGATTCCCGTCGCCCGCTCCAATGACAAAGGCCCAGGTCATCCGGTATCTCGGAGCCTGGGCCTTTGATCTTCACCTGGCCTTCTTGCGCTTCCGTGCCCGTTGCGTGCCCGATCGGTTCCGCGTGCCCTTCCGAGCGGCGGCCCTCCCTTCGGACCCACGAAGACCCGCCCGTCCTCGCCCGGCTTCGTGAACTTGTCGACATGCACTCGCGGGTCCGTGATGATCTCGGCCGGAACCGCGACCACTGCGGGTAACGCCGTCAGAGTCTAAGCCCGAGTAGATGCCCGAAAAGGGTAAAGAGTTCCAAAGCGGTGGGGACCAAGACGACGGCGGAGGCGGTCAGCCATGGGCGTCGGCGGCTTGATGTACGTGGTGACAGACGTCGGATCGAACGGCTGGCCTTCGGATGCCGGCCGGAGGGTGACGCCGAGGCCGGCGGAGCGGTGAACGACCGTGGCAAGACGGCTTCGGACGGATAGCCCTCCGCGACGGCTTCCACCAGCTCCTGGCGACATGACCCGCAGCTGCGGAGGTGTTCGATCACCTCTGCGGCCTCCCCATTGCTCAAGTCATATGACAGCAGCCCGGGAAGGTCCATAACGAAATGCTTGCCGTCTGACGATCCGGTGTGATCAAGCGATTCCACGGAAGGCCCGCATCTGCTGGTGTCTGCGCTGAGGAGCTTGATTATATTCAGCAAAGCTAACCCGGCCGCGCCTCAGACCAGCCCCCGCTCACCAGGTCACGGAGTCCTGGAGAAGATGCCTCCGGCGGGAGCGCTCAGGCTGGGGGGATGAACCCAGGCCGAAGTGGCGCAACGGTGGTCAGTGGTCGAGGCCGGCCACGCGGGTTCGATTCCCGTCACCCGCTCCAAGCGAAAAGGCCCAGGTAAACCGGCAATCCGGGACCTGGGCCTTCGATCTTTGAGCGGTCCTCTTGGGCGTTCGTGCCAAGTTCGCGCCAGATCAGGCCGCCGGGCGGGTTCCCCGACAGCCCGTCCGTGCTCTCCGGCGCCGGCAGGGTGAGCGTCCTCTCGATCACCAGGTTGAGGCCGTCGGCGATCCTCTTGTCACGCTCGCTCGTGGCGTGCTGGTAGGGGAGCGTGTGGTCCTTAGCCTCCGCGAGGGAAGGCATAGCTCGCGGGGATCTTGAGCGGAGGCGCTCCATAGACCAGCGTTATCTCGCTGTCCGGAAGGAGCTCGATCATCGCTGGGTCGCTGGTCCTCTCGACGCCGTTGACGTAGGCGGTGAGCGGGTGCTGCGCGTCGGCCGTGAACCCGCCGAGGTGCGCTGGTTCGAGGCGCACGCCCCACTCCATGAAGAGCTGCCCGAGGGTGAAGCGTTTGCCGGGGTCCGAAGACGCAACGACCAGGACGCCTTTGTCACGTGTGCGCACCTCGGAGACGAACTTTCCGTCCACCCCAAGACCGGCGGTGACCGGAACGGGTCTGGCGTTCGCGAAGATGTCGAGATGGCTCTCGAAGCGCCGAGCGGTGCCCTCCACCGAGCCGATCGCGAGCCCGGCGGCGGCGGCGCCTCCCTGCACGTTGAGCGGCTTGGTCCACGGCGGGAGCTGTGTCCCGAATGAGTAGTGCACCGTCGGTAGCGGTGCTTCGCGGGCCTGGGGCGGCGTTGCCACGTTGGGTCTTTCCGTCGTGCATCCGCCCGATAGCACGAGCGCGAGGCCCGCGACGGCGGCCGGTCCTGTCCAGGACCGCCGGCCCGTGCGGCGGCAGACCGGCTCTCGTCCGCTGACCATAGCGCCGCCTTCGCTCTTCGTCATCATCTGGCGACGCGTTCGACGCCACCTTCACTGGACGATTTCACCGGAGGAGATTGATCATCGCCACCGTTCGGCCGAGGTCGGCCACCCGCATGATCAAGGGTCGGCTGGAACAGGGGGCACCGGGCCATCCGTAGGCCGTCGGAGGGCGACCATGGCTGAATACACGCGCCGAAGGGCTGGGTGGCGAAGGTCGGGCGGCTCGCCGACGGCTTCGGCCACGTCACCCGCCGATTTCCACGGGATCGAACCCGCCGGCAACGAGGCTCAGCCGCGCGTATCGCCGGGCGGATGCTCTGCGAAGCGCGCGACCCGCCTCAAGCGCCTCCGGCGGGGGCCTCAGGGGCGGGAATGGGTACGCGCGGCCGCAAGGGCGGAGGCGTCAGTGGGTGCCGCAGCCGGTTGCGCCTCCGAGCGCGCCCGGAGAAGAGGCGATCAGGTCAGTAGTCTCGACTGGATGAACAAGGCAGTCTTCGACGAGGTGGCGGTGCTGTGGGCGGAACATCTGGGCACACCGTGGCCAGATGATCTGTCCTGGGTCGATGACCGTGGTGGTGACCTGGCCGAGATCGATGGCGCAATGGCCGGATGCATCTCGGGCTACGTGAAAGGCCGTGGCGTGTTGGCCGAGGCGCGGTCTCTCATCCTCCACGACTGCGCACGCGATCTTCGGAGCATTCTCCCCCGCTTGCACGGCGAGGGCGCCGCATACGTGCGCCGCTTGATCCGGATGGCCGAGTTGATCGATCACGCAGGCGATCAACCGTACGGGCATGACCACCAACCCCGCTCCAGAGATGCTCTGTGAAGGAGGCACGCCAACGCGTGCCCGTCGTATGCCGACGGCTGGGGAGACACGGCAGGCCCGGCGTCCCCAGGTTCGCGCAGGTCAGAGGCGATAAGACACAGGGACGTCCGGCTCAGCTCAGGCGGGCTCGCAGGAGGCAGAACTCGTTGCCTTCGGGATCGGCCAGGACGTGCCAGGTCTCCTCGCCGGTCTGGCCGATGTCGGCCGGTCGGGCGCCGAGCTTAAGGAGGCGTTCGAGTTCGGCGTCCTGATCGCGGTCGGTGGCATTGTGCTCGCGCTCGGCGCCACCCGCGCGGAGGACGTCTATGCGGGAGACCGGTGGCGCGTGCTGCGCGACCCCGAGACCTGAAGCGGCGCGACTGCTGCGGCACCGAGCCGGCGACATGGCGGGACCCGGCTTTCGCCGGGCACGGCGACTGGTCGATGCTCGGCGCCGACGGCTGCGGCGCCGCAGCGGTGCACGTCGACGCGACGCCCGTGCGCTTCGACATGCCGATTCCGGGTGAGCTTCTGACACGGCTCGAATGGCGTAACCGCCGAGGGCGGACGCGCACGTTGAAGTACGTGGTGGACGGCCGTCTCGAACGCTCGATCAGCCTCCAGGGGTTCTACCGTCTGGTTCCTGAGTCCGCTGCCGAGGTTGCGGAGCTCTTCGGCAAGGCCTCGTAGGCGGCTGCGCGGCCCGAACGCGGAGCGAGGCGGGAGGGACTGAGTCCCTCCCGCCTCGATGTTCATCGTGAGGGCGCCGTCAGAGCGCCCTCACAGCCGGGCAGGATCAGAGGTTCTGGCCGCTGTTCCCGCAGTTCTTCGATGCGACGTCCAGCGCCTGCCGGTGGGCAGGCTTGAGCGAGAACTGCTCCGCTCCCCACTTGTGCTTGGCGCCCTCCTGGTAGGCGTCCAGCCACTTCTTCTTGTTGCCCTTCTTCGCCTCGGCGTTCGCCTTGGCGAACCAGGCGAGGGCCTGGTCCCGGTGGAACTCGGCACTGACGGATCCGCCGAACCTCTTGAGCCCGATGTTGAACATGGTTGCGCCTTTCCTCGGTTTGTTCGTGACGGCTTTTGCTCGTCACGAATCGGACCGTTCGGCGGTGGTGACATTCGCAACAGGGAATCGGGAATCTTTTTCCGAGGTCTCATCACCGGGCGTCCACGCGCCCGTCGCGGAGCGAAACGACGTGCATGTCAGAGCGGATCGACGCCTCAAAAATGATCATGTAATACAGGAAGCTCGGACAGCGACAGGTCGATCCCATATACGTTTCGGCCTGTCCTTATCGACGAAGCGACCTGTCCGTTATGTGACCGCCGCGCGGCTCACCAAGAGGCGGGGCCGCGCGGAGAGGCTCACAGGAAGCGCTGCAGCATGACGACGTAGTCGTCGAAGCCGCTCAGGCACTCCGAAAAGGCGGTGGCCGGTTCACCGCGAGCGAAGTGCTCGGATAACACGGGAAGCCCGGAGTCAGGCAGTTCGCCCGAATTTCTACTTGCATTCACTCAGCGTTCGGCATTCCCCTGCGGCCAGGAGACGGGGCCGGGGCGCACGCGTGGACGCGGGCAAGGGGGCTTGCCTCTGACGCATGGGTCAGGGGTTAGCGTCTCGGCGCCCTGTCATCCGCTCGAATCCGTCAGAGGAGCGTTCGATGTCCGACCTGCCGTCCGTTTCCCGTGAAGTGCGTCTCGTGGCCGTCCCCTCCGGGTTGCCGCGGCCCAAGGACCTCGCCGTCGTGGAGACGCCACTGCCGGCCCCCGGCCCCGGCGAGGTCGTGCTGCGGAACCGGTTCTTCACCGTGTTCGCGTCCCTGCGCACGCTGCTCGGAGGCGGTGTGGAGGGAGCGCCGTTCCCCCCGGTCCGCCCCGGGGACGCTCTGTTCGGCCCGGCGATCGGTGAGGTGGTCACCGCGCCGGACTCCGGCGAACTGCGCGTCGGTGACCTGGTCTCCCACTGGTGGGGCTGGCGCGAGTACGCGGTCGTGCCCGTGGCCGACTGCTCGCCCCTCGGCGGTACGCTGCCCGATCCGGTCATGCACCTGTCGCAGGGCCGGACCGTGTACGGGGCGCTGACGCGCGGTGCGAGGCTGGCACCGGGTGACACCGTCTTCGTCTCCGGCGGCGCCGGGGCCGTCGGCTCCCTGGCCGGGCCGATCGCCCGGCTGCTGGGCGCCGAACGGGTGATCGGCAGCACCGGATCGCCGGACAAGGCGAAGCGGATGGTCGCCGAACTGGGCTACGACGCGGTGGTCGTGCGCGGGAAGGGTCCCCTCGCCGCGCAACTGGCCGCCGCGGCGCCCGACGGCATCGACGTCCTCTTCGACAACGTCGGCGGCGAGGACCTGCGGGCCGCCGTGGCGACGGCGCGGGCGGGAGCGCGGTTCGTCCTGGTCGGCGCGCTGTCGGGGCAACTGGCCGCGGACGGCACCGGCGCCACGGCACCGGTGGAGCTCGACTCCTACCAGCTCGTACTCAAGCAGATCACGATGCTCGGGTACAGCGCCGGAGGCGATCCGGACGTCCAGGCCGAGTGGATCGACCGGTTCGCCGGTTGGGCACGGTCCGGTGCCGTCGGCTTCCCGTACGTCCGCGTCGACGGCATCGATGAGGCGCCCAGGGCGTTGCACGAGTTGATGATCGGACGGCACCTCGGCACCGTCGTGGTGGCCTTGTGACCCCAGAGGACGAATGCGGATCGGCGACGCGGCGGCAGCGGCCGGGACGACACCCCGCGCCTTGCGCTTCTACGAGCAGAACGGCCTGCTGCCGCCGCCTCGGCGGACGGCCACGGGGCAGCGCGAGTACACCGAGCGGGAGGTCGCGCGGGTTCGCGTCATCCGTGGCCTGCTGGCACTGGGGTTGACCGTCGCGGACCTGCGCGAATGCCGGGACCGGCTGGACCTGCTGGACGACGACGCGCTTCCGCCGTACGGAGGGCCGGGAGCGTGCGCGCGGCCCAGCGGCGTCGCGGATCGGCGGCTCACCGCCCTCGACGACGAGATCGCCCGCCTGACGCGGCTCCGGGATCGCCTCGCGGCCCGGATCGACACGCGCACCCCGCCGGTGCGGACCGGGCCGTGACCGGTCGGCGGTCCCCCGCGACGGAAGGCGATCCGGACCGGCGGCCCGTACGGCGCGAACAGCCCCACAGGACGCGGACAGCACGACGGCGCCATGCGGCGTGGGCGGTGCCGTGCGCGCCGGGTCAGTCGCTCTCGCCGACGCGGAGTGTGCCGTGCACCGATCCGGTGTCACGGTCCTCCCACAGCATGGTGCCGAGGGAACGCAGCATGGAGACGGCGGCCGTGTTCGAGACGTGCGTCTCGGCGATGATCGCGCTGACCCCGTGCGCGCGGGCCTCGTCGATCAGCAGGCAGAACGCCTCCGTGCTGTAGCCCTTCCCGCGGGCCGAGCGGGCGAGCCAGACGTGCGCCTGGACCGCGCGCGGCGCCTCGGCGCGCGTGAAGCGCGCGCCGCCGACGAGCCGGCCGTCCACGAGCACCGCGTAGGCCGCCCCGCCCGCCGGCTGCTGGAACTCGGCGAAGGCGGCGCGGCGCGCGTCGGTCCACCCGGGCGCTCCGGGTTCACCGGGCATGACCTCGTGCGGGTCGGCGTCGGCGACCGCGAGCTCGAGCAACCTCGGCGACAGGTTGTCGTCGACCGGTTGCAGTGTGACAGTGCTCATATCCGCAGACTGCCAGGTCGGCGCGACGGTGGCGTGGAGGCACGGCCCGGGAGACGTCACTTCCGCCGACGCCCCGTCCGGTAAGGCGCACTTCCGCCGGCGCCGGGACCGTACTGCCGTCACTTCCGCCAGATGAGGACCAGCGCGCAGTCGTCGTCGCGGGCGGCGGCCATCTCGGTGACGAGCTCGGTCGCACCCTCGCGGAACCCGCTGGGGACCAGGCGCTCGACCGCCCCGAGCAGCCGGTCGATGCCGGCGTCGAGATCACGGCCGGGCGCCTCCACCAGGCCGTCGGTGTACAGGAGCAGCGCGTCGCCCGGGCGGAGCCGGCCGCGCTCCGGCTCGGCGCTCATCTCGGGGACGACACCGAGCACGATGCCCTTGGCCGAGCTGACCCGCCAGGTGCCACTGCCCGCGTCGAACTGCACGGCGGGCGGGTGGCCCGCCGACTCGACGACGTACTCGCCGGTCCGCAGGTCGATGGTGAGGTGCACCGCGGTGACGAACCCCTCGTCCCACCGCTGCCGGTGCAGGTAGGCGTTGCAGGCGGACAGGAAGCGGTCGGGCTCGATGGATCCGAGCAGCCCGCCGAACGCGCCGGAGAGCATCAACGCGCGCGTGCCGGCGTCGACGCCCTTACCGGACACGTCGACCAGGGCGACCTCGAGCGTGTCGTCGCGGCAGACCGAGACGAAGAAGTCGCCGCCGAAGGACGAGCCGCCGGCCTGGAGCAGGACGACCTTGGAGTCCCAGCCGCTCGGCAGTGCGGGCATCTCGCCGTGGCGGCGCAGCCGGTCGCGCAGCTCCAGCAGCATGAGCTCGCCGCGCAGGCCCTTGACCCCGATCTGCTCCCTGCTGCGGGCGAGCGTCGTCGCGAGGACCGCCGTGACGAGGATGGTCCCGACGACGCCGGGGCCGACCCGGGAGAATCCCATGGCGATCGCGTCGTACAGCAGTGCCGCGGCGACCACGCCGAGAAGCACCCCGAGGCTTCGGACGCGCAGGAGAAGGCCGCCGGCGAGCACGGTCAGGACGACGGCGCTGGGCGAGAACCAGGTCTGCGAGGCCGGCGCGGAGATCCCGATCACGACGGTGACGGTGACGAGCGCGGCCAGCGCGTTGCGATCCTGCGTGAGCTGGCCGCGCTGGAGCCACTGGTACAGCCGCACGAGGACCGGGATCCGGCGCAGGAACGCGCGGACCCTCGGCGGCAGGAGCTGGACCAGGCGGCTAAGCATGATGCGGGCACTGTATCGAGCATCGCATGATCCGTGCTGAGGCACGGTGGACTGGATTTGCCTCTCGGCCGTCCGAAACGCCGGTGGATCAGGCGACCGGCGCGCCGCCTCGGCCGCCGGAGAACGGGTGTGCCGCCGCATGCGTGTTTTCCGGCGGCCCATCGAGGGGAGACCTAACGGATCATCGGATCTTTCGGAGGTGGCTGATGGGACAGGCCATGCGTGTCACGGTCGGCGCGGCGATGCGGGCCCGCGACGTCTCACGCGACCGTTCGGAGGACGAGGCGCCGAAACCCTCAGCCGCTCCCCCGCAGCCCGCCAAGCCCCGCCGGGGAGAGAAGCGGCGCCTGGCGAAGCGCCGCGCCGCCACGCAACTCTGATCCGCGGCCGTCCCGGGTGGCGCCCCGGGCCCGCCGCCGGAGTCAGACCGGCAGGCGGGGAAGCTCGCCCGTCTCCTCGTAGGCCGTCAGCATGGCGATGCGCCGTACGTGGCGCTGCTCGCCGGAGAACGGCGTGTCAAGGAAGATCTCAACGAACCGGGTGGCCTCGTCCAGGGTGTGCATGCGCGCACCGACGCTGATGATGTTCGCGTCGTTGTGCTCGCGGCCGAGGCGTGCGGTCTCCTCGCTCCAGGCCAGTGCGGCGCGTACGCCGGGGACCTTGTTGGCGGCGATCGCCTCGCCGTTGCCGGAGCCGCCGATGACGACACCGAGCGATCCGGGCTCCGCGGCGGTACGGGCGGCCGCGTCCATGACGAACGGCGGATAGTCGTCCTGGGAGTCGTACTCCTTGGGGCCGCAGTCGACCGGCTCGTGCCCCTGCTCGGTGAGCCATCCGATCAAGTGCTGCTTGAGTTCGTAGCCCGCGTGGTCGGAACCGAGATAGACGCGCATGCGGCAAAGTCTGTCAGGTCGCCGCCTTCCGCCGTACGTCCGGGGGCTCGACGCGGGGCCGTACGGAGGACCCGAGACGTCAGGACGGGTCGGAATCGGCCTCGCGCCGCCACGGCTCCGGGTCGAGGGTGCGGTCCTCCGACCTGCCCGGCACGGGTCGCTCGGGCGGTTCGACACCCCTTCCCTGCTCCGTTGACGCGGACGGGTCCGCCGGTCGGCCCGGGGTCGCGGACGGGTCCGTGGAAGGGCCGGGCTCCGGCGACGCGGGCGGGTCGGCCGTCGTCCACCAGGGGTCCTGTCCCGGAGGTCGCCCCGGGGCGTACGGGGGCGGAGGAGGGGTCTGGGCCGGGGCGGCGCCCGGCGGGAACGGGCGCACCGTGGGGAGCGGGGTGGCCGGGACCTCGCCGAACCCCGGGTAGGGCGCGGGCGGCGGGAACGCGCCCCGGCCCGGCTGCGGCGGGGCGTACGGAGCGGACGGGCCCCCGGGCGGCGCGGGCGCCGGGGCCGTGCGCCGGCCCAGATTCACGCCGATGAGGACGCCCAGGCCGGTGAGCCAGCCGAGGAAGAGCCCGTAACCGAGGCCGGCGGTCAGGTTCGACCAGGTGAACTGCCAGGCCACGGTGCCGGGCAGCGGCTCGGAGGCGTTGAACAGCACGCCGCGGATCAGGCCGGCCAGTGCGCCGGCGACGATCGTCGCCCACCAGCCGCAGACGATCGCCCCGAACGCGCCGCCCCGGATCTCCTCGCCGGCGCCCGCCGGGACGGAGGCCCGCCCCGGCCCGCCGACGCGCGGGGCGAAGGAGCGGACCGCCGGAACGATCAGCAGCGCGGTGACCACCACGAGGACGAGCGTGCCCAGGTCGGCCGGCAGGAGGGTGGAGGCCCGGAGCGGGCTGACGCGCCAGCTCGGGAACGTCAGGAACCGCACGACGGGCCCGATCTTCTCGTTCGTGAAGCCGTCGTTCCGGAGGATGGCGTCGACGACCCACTGGTTGCCCACGAGGACGGCGACCACGAGGATCGCGCCGACGCCGCCGATGACCGCCCCGATCACCCGAGATCGCATGGCGGGACACTAACCCGCCGGGGAATCCGCCGGAAGACCCTTCAGAATTGCAGCGACTTGACCTCCAGGAACTCCTCCAGCCCGTAGCGGCCGAGCTCGCGCCCGAGGCCGGATCGCTTGTAACCGCCGAACGGCGCCGAGGGGTTGAAACGGCCTCCGTTGATCTCGATCTGGCCCGCCTTGATCCGGCGCGCGACCGCGACGGCGTGGTCGCGGTCCGCCGACCAGACCGCCGCCGCGAGGCCGTACGGGGTGTCGTTGGCGATGCGGACGGCGTCGTCCTCGGAGTCGTAGGCGAGGATCGACAGGACGGGCCCGAAGATCTCCTCGCGGGCGATCGTCATCGACGGCGTGACGTCCGCGAAGACGGTGGGGGGCACGTGGTAGCCGGGGCGGAGCGAGGTCTCCGCGCCGCCGGTCACCAGGCGCGCGCCCTCTTCCACGCCCTTCTCGATGTAGCCGCGGACGCGGTCGAGCTGGGCACGGGAGGCGAGCGGGCCGAGCCGGGTGCCCTCGTCGAACGGGTCGCCGGGTGTGTGACGCTCCGCCGCCTTGGCCGCGAGCGCCACCGCCTCGTCGTACAGGGCGCGGGGCACCAGCATGCGGGTGAGGGCGTTGCACGTCTGCCCGGAGTTGACGAACGCCTTGGCCACGCCCACTTTGACGGCCAGGGGAAGGTCCGCGTCCGGCAGGATGAGGTTCGGCGACTTGCCGCCCAGCTCGAGCGCGACGCGCTTGACGGACGCGGCGGCCAGTTCGGCGACGCGCCGCCCGGCCCGTGTGGAGCCGGTGAAGGACACCATGTCGACGTCCTCGTGGGCCGCGATGGCCTCGCCGACGACCGGGCCGGTGCCCGCGACGAGGTTGAAGACGCCGGACGGCAGACCGGCCTCGTCGATGATGTCGGCGAGCGCGTACGCGGCGAGCGGCGCGACCTCGCTGGGCTTCAGGACGACCGTGCAGCCGGCCGCGAGGGCGGGGCCGACCTTGGCGACCACCTGGTGCAGCGGGTAGTTCCACGGCGTCATCGCGCCCACGACGCCGACCGGCTCGCGGACGATCACCGAGTTGCCGCAGCGCTCCCCCGCGAAGTCGTACGCCTCCACGAGGTCCACGATGTCGGCCAGCACCGCGATCGGCGTGCCGACGTGCACCTTCCGCGCCAGCGCGTACGGCGCGCCCAGGTCGGTCGCGATGATCCTCGCGAGGTCGTCCTGGCGGGCCTCCAGACCGGCCAGGATCGCCCGGAGGTACGCGGCGCGGTCCTCCGGCGGCGTCGTCTCCCAGTCCGCCTGAGCCCGGCGCGCCTGGGCCACCGCCCGGTCGACGTCCGCCGTCGTGCCCGCCGGTATCCGGTCGATGACCTGCTCATTCGCGGGGTTGATGACGTCGATCGTCGCCGTGGCCGTCGAGTCCGCCCACGCCCCGCCCACATAGATCACATCGCGCATGTCCTTCATCCTTCCCCCGGTGGCCGAGCGCCGACCAACCGTCCAGGTGAGGGATATGGGTCCCCGCCCGGAGCCCGTCCAGGGCCCGGCCGGCGGGTCGCGGCGGGCCGGCCGGCATACGAACAGCTGTTGCAAGTGTTTTGCAATAGGGATTGAATGGCACAAAGGGGGCGGCTGCCGCGCGCTCACGATCGGCACGAGGAGGATGGATGACGACGGTGCGGTCCACGACACGTACCCGGCTGGGGCGGGCGGAGTGGGGACGCCTCGCCGGGATGGCCGGCTTCGTGGCCCTGTTGCACGTCGTCGGCTGGGGGATCCTGCTGCTCCTCGTGGTGCCCGGGCACTACCACCTCGGCAACGGCAAGCTGTTCGGCGTCGGGATCGCGCTGACGGCGTACACCCTCGGCATGCGGCACGCGTTCGACGCGGACCACCTCGCCGCGATCGACAACACCACCCGCAAGCTGATGTCCGACGGCCAGCGCCCCGTCTCGGTCGGGTTCTGGTTCTCGCTCGGGCACTCCTCGGTGGTGTTCACCGCCTGCGTGCTGCTCGGTTTCGGCATCAAGGCGCTGTCCAACGGCATCTCCGACGAGAGCTCCGGACTGCACCAGATCACCGGCACGATCGGCCCGACCGTGTCCGGCACCTTCCTCGCCATCATCGCGATCATCAACCTCGTGATCCTCATGGGCATCATCAAGGTGTTCCGCGAGATGCGCGCGGGCGCCTACGACGAGGCGGCACTGGAGGAGCAGCTCAACAACCGCGGCTTCATGAACCGCATCCTGGGCCGCTTCACCAGGGCGATCACCAAGCCGTGGCAGATGTACCCGCTCGGCTTCCTGTTCGGGCTGGGCTTCGACACCGCCACGGAGGTCGGCCTGCTGGCCCTCGCCGGCTCGGCCGCCGCCGCGAGCTCCCTCCCCTGGTACGCCGCGCTGTGCCTGCCGATCATCTTCGCGGCCGGCATGTCGCTGTGGGACAGCATCGACGGCACGTTCATGAACTTCGCGTACGGCTGGGCGTTCTCCAACCCGGTCCGCAAGATCTTCTACAACATCGTCCTGACCGGCATCTCGGTGGCGTTCGCCATCGTGATCGGCGGCACCGAGCTGCTGCAGGTCGCCCAGGACCGGTTCGGGCTGCACGGAGGCTTCTGGGACTGGATCGCCGACCTGGACCTCAACACGGCCGGATTCGTGATCACCGGCCTCCTCCTGGTCATCTGGGTAGGGGCGCTGGCGGTGTGGAAGTTCGGCCGGATCGAGCAGCGCTGGTCGGCCGCCCTCCAGGACTCCGACGCCTGAGCGGGTCTACGCTCGGCGCGTGAGTATGCCGGAGTCGCAACAGCCCCAGCCGCTTCCCGACAGCGCCAGGTCCCGCCTCGCCGCCGCGTCACAGGGCCGGCCGTGCTTCACCTCCGACCTGTCGGTGAACGAGTTCGTGCTCACCACGCAGGCCGGGTTCGAGCCGCTCGGCCTGGTGATGGGGACGTGCATCTACCACATCGGCACGCAGCCGGCCCGGTGGAAGGTGAGCCAGGAGCTCTCGGTCCTGACCCAGGCCATGTACAACGCGCGCGAGCTGGCCATGGCCCGCATGGAGTCGGAGGCGGACGCGCTCGGCGCCGACGGCGTGATCGGCGTCGAGATCCGGGCCCGGCAGTACGCGTTGTCCTCCGAAGTCATGGAGTTCGTGGCGGTGGGCACGGCCATCCGGGGCAACCCCGCGCTGCGCACGCCCGCGGGCCGGCCCTTCACGTCACACCTGTCCGGGCAGGACTTCTGGACGCTGATCCAGCACGGCTGGGCGCCGCGCGCGATGGTGCTGGGCACGTGCGTCTACCACGTCGCCCACCTGTCGTTCCGCCAGGTCCTCCAGAACGCCGGGCAGAACACCGAGCTCGACACCTACACGCAGGCGGTGTACGACGCCCGGGAGATCGCCATGGCCCGGTTGCAGTACGAGTGCCAGCAGGTGGGAGCGGACGGCGTCGTCGGCGTCTCGGTATCGGAGGACGACTGGATCTGGGGCGAGCACGCGGTGGAGTTCTTCTGCATGGGCACCGCCGTCAGCCGGTTCCAACCCGACGTGCGCCCGGTGAACCCCACGATGACCATGCCGCTCACCGGCTGAGCCCAGCGCTCGCCGACCCGGCCGGACGCCGCCCAGGGATCGTCCACCCGGCCCCGCCGGCCGGAGTGGACGACCATCGGGACGCCGCTCAGTCGAAGATCGGGTCGCGGGTGCGGCTGCGCTTGAGCTCGAAGAAGCCGTCGGTGCCCGCGACGAGGCGGACGCCGTCCCAGAGCCTGGCCGCGGCCTCGCCGCGCGGGATCGGCGACACGACGGGGCCGAAGAAGGACGCGCCCTCCACCGAGATCACGGGCGTGCCGACGTCGTAGCCGACCCGGTCCATGCCGTCGGTGTGCGAGGCGCGCAGCGCCTCGTCGTACTCGTCGGTGTCGGCGGCGGCCGCCAGGGCACGGTCGAGGCCGGCCGCCTCGAGGGCGTCCTCGATGACCTGGCGGACGTCCTTCCGCTGCTCGTTGTGGAAGCGGGTGCCGAGCTCGGTGTAGAGGGAGCCCAGCACCTCGGCGCCGTACTTCTTCTCCGCCGCGATGCACACGCGGACCGGCCCCCACGCCGTCTTCATGAACTCGACGTACTGCTCCGGCAGGTCCCGGCCCTCGTTGAGCACGGCCAGGCTCATGACGTGCCACCGGACGTCGATGGGCCGCAGCCGCTCGACCTCGAGAATCCACCGCGAGGTCATCCAGGCCCACGGGCACCTCGGGTCGAACCAGAAATCCACCGGCGTGCGCTCGGTGTCGGTCACCGCAACCTCCAGAATGCATCGGCGCGTCCTGCCGGACCGCCGTCGAATCGCCGACGATCTCACGCCGAGATCGCCGGCCCCGTCTGCCGGGCTCCGGCGTCGCAGCGACACCAAGGCCCGTAACCGGCAACCGACGCGTTCCGGTCGGCATTCCGCGAAGAGTTCGCCCAGATCCGGGGGCGTGATCGCCATGTCAAGGTTAGATGGGTGCTGGGGCGGCCCGCCGTTCGTGCGGCCACCCCTCGAGCCGTACCGTTGGAAACACCACGACGTCGTGAAACGAGGCGAGGAGTTCACTTGGCTGGCAATCTGACGCGCGATGAGGCGCGGGAGCGCGCCCGGCTGCTGACCGTCGAGTCGTACGAGGTCGATCTCGACCTCACGACGGGAGCGGAGACGTTCGTCTCGGACACCACCATCAGGTTCGGCTGTGCCGAGCCCGGCGCGTCCAGTTTCGTCGACCTCCACGACGCGACGGTCCGCGAGATCACCCTCAACGGCAAGGCGCTGGACCCCGGATCGTACGACCCGGAGAAGGGCCGCGTTCCGTTGCCCGGGCTGGCCGCCGAGAACGAGCTGCGGGTGGTCTCCGACAACGCCTACTCCCGCACCGGTGAGGGACTGCACCGCTTCGTCGACCCGGTCGACCAGGAGGCGTACCTCTACACGCAGTTCGAGACCTGCGACGCCCACCGCATGTACGCCTGCTTCGACCAGCCGGACCTGAAGGCGCGGTTCGAGCTGAGCGTGACCGCGCCCGAGCACTGGCAGGTCATCACCAACAACGCGCCCGACCGGGCCGAGGGCGGCCGCTGGCACTTCCCGGCGACGCCCGGGATCTCCACCTACATCACCGCCCTGGTGGCCGGCCCGTACCACGTGGAGCGCGACGAGTACGTCGCCGACGGCCAGCGCATCCCGCTGGGCGCCTACTGCCGGGCCAGCCTCGCCGAGCACTTCGACGCCGACGCGATCTTCGAGGTCACCAAGCAGGGCTTCGACTTCTTCCGCGACGTCTTCGCCCGGCCGTACCCCTTCGACAAGTACGACCAGCTGTTCGTGCCGGAGTTCAACGCGGGCGCGATGGAGAACGCCGGCTGCGTCACGTTCCTGGAGGACTACGTCTTCCGCTCGCGGGTCACCGACGCCGCCTACGAGCGCCGCGCCGAGACGATCCTGCACGAGATGGCGCACATGTGGTTCGGCGACCTGGTCACCATGCGCTGGTGGGACGACCTGTGGCTGAACGAGTCGTTCGCGACGTACATGAGCGTGCTCTGCCAGTCCGAGGCCACCCGGTGGAAGGGCGCCTGGACGACCTTCGCCAACCTCTGGAAGGCCTGGGCGTACCGGCAGGACCAGCTCCCGTCCACCCACCCGATCTCCGCCGACATCCCCGACATCCGGGCGGTCGAGGTCAACTTCGACGGCATCACGTACGCCAAGGGCGCCAGCGTCCTGAAGCAGCTCGTCGCCTACGTCGGGCGCGACAACTTCATCAGCGGGGTCCGCGCCTACTTCGACCGGCACGCGTGGGGCAACACCTCGCTGTCCGACCTGCTCGACGCCCTCGAGGAGACCTCGGGCCGCGACCTCACCTCCTGGTCCAAGGAGTGGCTGGAGACGGCCGGCGTCAACACGCTGCGCCCGTCGTACGAGATCGACGACGAGGGCCGCTTCACGTCGTTCGCGGTGCTGCAGGAGGCGCCGGAGAACCACCCGACGCTGCGCTCGCACCGCGTCGCGATCGGCCTGTACGACCGGACCGACAAGGGCATCGTGCGCCGCCGGCGGGTCGAGCTCGACGTCGTGGGCGCCCGCACGGAGGTCGCCGAGCTGGTCGGCGAGAGCCGCCCGGACCTGGTGCTGGTCAACGACGACGACCTGACCTACGCCAAGGTCCGCCTCGACGAGCACTCGCTGCGCACGCTCGTCTCCGGGATCGGCGAGATCACCGAGGGCCTGCCGCGCGCGCTGTGCTGGTCGGCGGCCTGGGACATGTGCCGGGACGCCGAGCTCGCCGCGCGCGACTACGTCCGGCTGGTGCTGTCCGGCATCCGCGGCGTCACCGACGTCTCGGTGGCCCAGACCCTGCTGCGGCAGGCCCGGCTGGCGACCTCGCAGTACGCCGACCCGGCGTGGCGGGACACCGGCTACCGCCTGCTGGCCGACGAGCTGCACACGCTGCTGACCGAGGCCGAGCCCGGCTCGGACTGGCAGCTCTCCTACACCCAGGCGTTCGTCTCGGTCGCCGCCTCCGACGAGCACATCGCGTACGTCCGCGGCCTCCTCGACGGCTCCACGACCCTGAACGGCCTGGTCGTCGACACGGACCTGCGCTGGTCGCTGCTGCGCCGTCTCGTCGTGCGCGGCGCGGCGGGCGAGGAGGAGGTCGAGGCGGAGCTGCGCCGCGACCCGACCGCCGCGGGCGAGCGGCACGCGGCCGCCGGCCGCGCCGCGGTCCCGACCGCCGAGGCCAAGGCCGCGGCGTGGGAGCGCATCATCGGCGGGGAGCTGCCCAACGCGCTGTTCCGCGCCACGCTCGGCGGTCTCGTCGACACCGACGACGTCTCGCTGCTGGAGCCGTACGTCGAGAAGTACTTCGCCGAGGTCGGCCGTACCTGGTCGTCCTGGTCCAGCGACATGGCCAGCACGTTCGCCGAGAGCGCCTACCCGTTCCTGGTGATCTCGCCGGCCACGATCGACCGCACCACGGCGTACATCGAGGCGGAGAACCCGCCGTCGGCCCTGCGCCGCCTCCTCGTCGAGGGACGCGACGGCGTCGCCCGCGCGCTGCGGGCGCGGGAGAAGGACCGCCAGAGCGCCTGAGGCACGAGGAAAGCCCCGGCCGATCCGGCCGGGGCTTTTCCTTGGTGCGTGGTGGGCCGCGCCTCCTCGGGCGGCCGTGGGTGGGCCGCGCCTCCTCGGGCGGCCGTGGGTGGGCCGCGCCTCCTCAGGCCGCGGTGGGGGGCGTTCCTCCTCGGTCAGCCGTGGAAGGCGGCCGACCGCTGGCGCTGCCGGGTGCCGAGGACATGCTCGACCAGGGTGATGAGCACCTGCTTGACCGACTCCCGCTCCCGAGCGTCACAGGTGATCACCGGGATGTGCGGTTCGAGGTCGAGCGCGTGACGGACCGCCTCGATGTCGGGCTCGGCCGCGCCCTCGAAACGGTTGAGCCCGACGATGAACGGCATGCCGCGGCGCTCGAAGAAGTCGATCGAGGAGAAGCAGTCGGCCAGCCGCCGGGTGTCGGCGAGGACGACCGCGCCGATCGCGCCCACGGCCAGTTCGTCCCACATGAACCAGAACCGCTTCTGGCCCGGCGTTCCGAACACGTACAGGACCAGTCCGTCGCCGAGCGTGATACGGCCGAAGTCCATCGCGACGGTCGTGGTGGTCTTCTGCTCCACGCCGGAGGTGTCGTCGACACCGACGCTCTGGGAGGTGAGCATCTCCTCGGTGCGCAGCGTCTGGATCTCACTGACGGTGTTGACCATGGTGGTCTTGCCCGCCCCGAATCCGCCGGCGACCAGCACCTTGACGGAGAGCTGGGTTCCCATCTGCATTTTCAGTACCCGCTTTCACTGGAACGGGCGCCGGGGTGGAGACGCGAGGAGACGGCGTCCGCTTCCGGGGCCATGGCTGCGGCGAACCAGGGCAGCCAGTCGGAAGTGCCGGTCGATACGGCCCGCTGCGGCGTCACTTGCAAATCTCCTCTTCCTGCCTTTTTGTGTGCCGGTACGTCGTCCGGCGTCCGCCGGCGCGTCGCCCGGCGTCTCATGCGCGCCACCCGGCTCGTCACCCTGACCGCCGTCGCGGCAGGCCGGGCCACTTGATCGCTGCGGTGGCACGGAAACCGGACGATCGCCGTGTCAGCCGACATGATCCCACCGTGAGCGAACCAAGATCCATCAAATGGAATACGGATTTGTAACTGGGTCCCCAACGTTGCCACGGCATGCCCGATTCACCGGGTTCGTCGCTCTGGCGCGTGAGATCGGCCGCTACGGGCGGCCGGCCAGGCCCCACGGCATGGCAAAGTTAACGGGTGGAGACGGCACGGGAAGTACTCAGGACACTCGCCAGGCGCTACGCCTTCGGGGATCTCGCCGCTCTGTGCGAGGCCGGGGCCGCGGGGCTGCGATCGGACACCGCCGCCGAGGTCCGGCTGCTGTGCTCGTTCGGGCAGCGGCTGATCGACCTGGACGCGGAGGACTTCGGCGTGCCGGAGGTCACCGGCGACCCGGTCGTCGACGCCCACAAGGTCCCCGACCACCTGCTCGCCCGCGCCCGGGCCAGCAGGATGCCGCAGTCCGCCAAGGAGCGCACGCGCGGCGCGCTGCGGACCCTGCGCCCGGCGTACGGCCTGCTGCTCGAGGTGATCGAGGCGCGGTGGCGGCGGCGGGAGATGGCGGCCCTGGTCGCCGCCCTGCACATCTCCGCCGAATACCTCCCGCTGCTGGCCTGGGAGCCGGTCCTCGGCCACGCCGGCGACCCGGCGCTGCTGCCCGCGGCGGTCGGCGGCACGGGCAGCAGGTTCGGCGTCATGCCGCAGCCGGGCCGGCCCCGCGAGTGCGACCTGACGCGCCCCGAGCAGTCCGCCGCCGAGCGCGCGCTGCGGGTGGCCGGTGAGCCCGGCCCCGGCTGGCGCGCGTATCTCGACCGCCAGCACAGCACGCTCGCCTCCGCCCTCGGCCGCTGCGCGGCGTCCTGCCGCACCCCCTGCGACGTGATCACGCGCCTGTCCCCCGACGTGCTGGAGTCCCTGACCGCACGCTGCCGGCTGGCCGGCGAGTTCTCCGACGGCGCGCTCGTGCGCCTGCGCCACGCGGCGCCGGTCGGGCACGGTTTCGGGGTGCCGAGCCCGGAGGAGGTCGAGGAGGCGTGGGGGCGCACCCGGCGGTCGGTCGGCAAGCAGCCGCTCGGCCGCGCGGTCGCCGAGCCCAGCACCGTCTACTGCCTGCCCGGTCTGCCCGAGTTGTTCTCGGCGGCGGCCGGGTGCCCGATCCTGCCCGACACCCTGCTGCACGACGTCGCCGCCCGCATCGTCGACGTCCTCGACCGCTAGTACCTCTCGCGCGGCCCCTCGTCCGTGGTCCCGGCCTTGGAGCGCGATCCGCCCTCTCCCTGGCAGACGGGAACGATCGTGGCCGGCAGCCGGGGATGACGGGGCAGGTCGTCGAGGAGCACCGGGGCGCCGGTCGCGTCCGCGAGGGGGATCCGCCAGTTCGGGTACTCATCCGTCGTGCCCGGCTGGTTCTGCGTGCGGCGCTCGCCGACCGCGTCCGCCAGTGACACGCCGATCAGCCGCGCCGGCGTACGCGCGAGGAACGCGTGCAGCGCCGCCGTCATGTCCGCGGTGTCCAGGCCGAGCGCGGTCAGCAGTTCCTTCCACTCGCCCAGGAACCGGGCGAGCTCGCCGTACTCCTCGGCCGCCGGACGGGTGAGCAGGCCGAGGCGTTCCCGCAGCGCGATGTGGTCGCCGTTCAGGTAGCCCTCGATGGGCGGCATGTCGTGGGTGCCCACGGTGGCCAGGCACAGTTCCCGCCACCGCTCCGGCGGCAGCGGCGCGCCCTTCTCGTCGCGTTCGAACCACGCCATCGACGTGCCGAAGACCCCGCGCTCGGCGAACACGTCCCTCATGTACTCCGCCACGGTGCCCAGGTCCTCGCCGATGACCACCGCGCCGGCCTCGTGCGCCTCGTACAGCAGCTCACCGAGCAGGTCGCCGTAGGGGTAGGAGACGTACGTCCCCTCGGCGGGCGAGGCGCCCCGCGGCACCCACCACAGCCGGAAGACCTGCATGGCGTGGTCGAGCCGGAGCCCGCCCGCGTGCCGCAGGACGTGCCGGAGCATCTCGCGGTACGGCGCGTAGCCCGCCGCCGCGAGCCGCTGCGGGTGCCAGGGCGGCTGGCCCCAGTCCTGGCCGCGCTGGTTGAACTCGTCCGGCGGCGCGCCCACGCTCATCCCCGACGCGAACAGGTCCTGGTACGCCCACGCGTCCGCCCCGCCGGGGTCCACCCCGACCGCCAGGTCGTGCACGATCCCGAGGTCCATGCCGGCCTCGCGCGCGGCGTCCTGGACGGCGCCGAGCTGCTCGTCGAGCCACCACTGCAGCCGACGGTGGAACTCCACGCGGTCGGCGCGCCGCTCGCGCTCGGCGGCGACCGCCGGGGAGCCGGGGTCGTGCAGCTCGGCCGGCCAGGACGGCCAGTGGGATCCGTGCTCCTCCGCCAGCGCGGACCAGGTCGCGAACGCGGTCAGCGCCTCGCCCTCGCGCGCCCGGAACGCGGCGTACGCCGCCGCGCGGTCCGGGGCGAGCGGCACCTCGGCCAGGAGCTCCAGTGCCGCCCGCTTGGCCGTCCAGGCCGCGTCGCGGTCGATCTCGTCGGCCGTCCGCGACCGGGCCCGCTGCGGCGCGGCGAGCTCCTCGATCCGGCGCCGTGTCTCCGGCCCGGCGGCGGCGTACTCCGGGACGTCCTCCGGCCGCAGGTACAGCGGGCTGGTGTAGCGGCGGCTCATCGGCAGGTACGGCGACGGGCGCACCGGCGGCGCCGGCTCGCCCGCGTGCAGCGGGTTCACCAGGACGAAGCCCGCGTCCAGCTCGCGGCCGCTCCAGACCGCCAGCTCCCGCAGGTCGGCGAGGTCCCCCATGCCCCACGAGCGACTCGACCGCACGGAGTACAGCTGGGCCATCAGGCCCCAGCCGCGCGCACCGGGGTCCGGCGCCCGCGACGGCGCGACGAGCAGCGGCGCGACCTCCTCCCGCCCGCCGCGCCGGGCCCGTACCCGATGCCGGCCGAGGGGCGTCCCGGGCGGCAGCCGGTA
>NZ_JBFAUT010000089.1:0-26818 GCF_040679475.1 Actinoallomurus sp. NPDC052274 | reverse complement strand
GCAGGGTCTTCTCGAAGGCGCGCAGCATCGTGTCCTGGGTGGTGCCGCGCCGGGCCGCTCATCGCGGACGGCCGCTCATCGCGGACGGCCGCTCATCGCGGGCGCGGTCAGCCGGCGGGGCGGGCGGCCGTCCATCGCGGCGCGGTCAGCCGGCGGACCAGGCGTGGGGGAGCGTCTCGGCGGCGACGGCGAAGACCTCCTCGATGCGCGTGGCGACCTCGTCCGGCTGGAACAGCCCGTCGCGCGCGCATCCGTCGAACCCGATCCGGATGACGGTGAGAAAGGTCGCGGCGATCAGCGTCGGGCGCAGGTCGGTCGCGACGTCCACGTCCATCCGCCGGGCGAGGATCGCGGCGAGCTGCTGCTCCATCTCGCTGAAGTAGCGCAACTGCGCCACCGCGAGCGCGGGACTGCGCTCGACCAGGTCGCGGATCTTGGCGAACCGGTCCGTGTGCTCCTCGTCGGCGGACCGCACGGAGCCGAGGACGTGGTGGATCGCGGCGGCCAGCGCCGTGATCGGCGGCTCGTCGCCGGGCCGGTCGTTCAGGGTCGCGAGGAAGACCTGGTCGTACTCCCGGAGGATCGACAGAGCGACGTCCTCCTTGCCGGCGAAGTATCGGAAGAATGTGCGTTGCGACACATCGACCGCCGCGACGATCTCGTCGATCGTCGTCGCCTCGTATCCCTTGGCAAGGAACAGGTCCAGCGCCGCGTCGGTCAACGCCCAGCGTGTCCGCTGTTTCTTGCGCTCCCGCAAGCCGGTGGTGTCCACACCCGAAGTTTCCACCATGTCACCTCCAGCTCACGTCTTGTTTCAGAGTGTGCCATAAGACAGCGTGTGACTCTTAAAATGATTTGTCATCTGTCAGTAGCTGCCATAACTTTGGGGTGCCATCGGCCACTTGTACAAGGGGGAGTGAGATGTCGCAGCCGGCGGTCCAGGAACGCCTGCCCGCGGGAGCGGGTCCTCAGCGCCGGGGAGTGGGAAATCCCTGGCTGACGCTCGTCGCGGTGGCGCTCGGCGTCATCATGGTGACCCTCGACGGCACGGTGGTCGCGATCGCCAACCCGGCGATCTCCAAGGACCTCGGGGCGTCACTGGCGGACCTGCAGTGGGTGACCAACGGTTACCTCCTCGCCCTCGCCGTCTCGCTGATCACCGCCGGCAAGCTCGGTGACCGGTTCGGCCACAAGCCGGTCTTCCTGATCGGCGTCGCCGGCTTCGCGCTGTCCTCCGCGGGGATCGGCTTCTCCAAGACGATCGGGATGGTGATCGCCCTGCGGGTCCTCCAGGGCCTGTTCGGCGCGATGCTCCAGCCGACCGCGCTCGGCCTGCTGCGCGCGGCGTTCCCGGCCGAGCGCCTCAACATGGCGATCGGCCTGTGGGGCGCCTGCATCGCGGCGTCCACGGCGTCCGGCCCGATCGTGGGCGGCCTGCTGGTCCAGCACGTCAACTGGGAGTCGGTCTTCTTCATCAACGTCCCGGTCGGCGTCGTGGCCCTGATCGTCGGCGGTCTGTTCCTGCTGAACGCCCGCGGCGAGGCCAAGTCCGGCGGCTTCGACATCACCGGCATCCTCCTGCTGTCCGGGATGCTGTTCGCCCTGATCTGGGCCGTCATCAAGGCGCCGACCTACGGCTGGACCGATTTGAAGACGCTGGCGTTCTTCGGCGCCGCGGTGGTCCTGCTGGTCCTCTTCGTGGTGCGCGAGCACCTGGCCCGGGAGCCGTTGCTCCCGCTCACGCTGTTCCGCTCCGTGTCGCTGTCGGTGGGCGTCGTCCTGATGACGCTCATGGCGTTCGCCATGTTCGGCGCGATGTTCTTCCTGACCTTCTACCTGCAGAGCGTGCACGGCCTGACGCCCGTGTCCACCGGCGTACGGCTCCTGCCCATGATGCTCGCCATGATGCTGGCCTCCCCGATCGCCGGCGGGGTGATCTCCAAGGTGGGGCCGCGCGCGCCCCTGGTCGCCGGCATGGTGTTCACCGCCGTGGCGTTCATCGGCATGTCGCGCCTCGGGGTGGACGCGAGCTTCATGGCCATGGCGCCCTGGTTCGCGCTGATCGGCGTCGGCCTGAGCCCGGTGATGGTCGCGGCCACCGACATCATCGTCGGCAACGCCCCCGTCGCCCTGTCGGGTGTCGCGGGCGGCCTGCAGCAGGTCGCCATGCAGGTCGGCGGCGCGCTCGGCACCTCCGTGCTGGGCGCCGTCCTGACCGCCAAGGTGGCCGGGGTCCTGCCGGGCCACATGAAGGACGCGGGGCTGCCGGCGCCGACCCCGGCCCAGGTCGACCTGATGAAGGGCGCCATCTCCCAAGGCGTCGCGCCGGTCCCGAAGAACACCCAGCCGCAGATCGCCGAGCTGATCGTCAAGGCCAGCCACCTGTCGTTCATCGACGGCATGCACCTGGCCTTCATCGTCAGCGCGGTGATGGCGTTCGTCGCCGCCCTGCTGAGCCTCCTCGTCCGGGCGGGGCGCAAGGTCGAGGGCGCCGCGATGCACATCTGAACCGGCCCGCGTCCGCGCCGAGCGCCGCGAGGAGCCCTCTGGGCCTCTCGCGGCGCTCAGTGGTTTTCGCTACATATAGCCGGTTTCCGGTCGTCCGGCGGCCGGGCAGCCGTCCCGCGTAACTGAGAACATGGAGCGGCTCGGTGCTGCTCTCGATGGAATGGGGCGACCAGCGCCGACGCGGCCCGATGGCGAGCCGGCCGCAGATCGGCGTGCCGATCGGCCTCATCCTCGGCACGGTCGCGATGTCCTCGCTGGCCACCGCGAGCGGGGACGCGTTCAAGAACTGGGGCTGGCGCATCCCGTTCCTGTTCAGCCTCGTGCTGGTGGGGATCGGCCTCTGGGTCCGGCCGCGCGTCATGGAGACGCCGATGTTCGCCAAGGTCGTCGAGTGCCGGGAGGTGTGACCTCCGCTCGCCGCCGCCCGCGCTGCGGCGTGCGAAAAGCTCGGTGAAGCGCACACCGGCAGCGGACCGAACACCCCGAAACGGTCGGGATCCGATGCGTTCACCGAGCCCTGTGCCCGCCCGCCACGAAGCTCTCCGCTCGTGGGCGCGGATCGCGGGTCCGCCGCGTGCGGACGCGCTGGTCATCCGGCGGCGTCCGGCGAGTGCCGTCGAATCGCAGGTGCCGAGCGCGGCCGGCCTGGGTTTCGGCATTCCGGTAGGCGTCCGCATACGCGGACGATCTTCTCGTCGCCGGCGTGGGGCCGGTCGGATGCGAGGTGCGCTGTGGAGTACGTGCGGTTGGGCTCCTGCGGGTTGAAGGTGTCGCGGATCTGCCTCGGCATGATGAGCTTCGGGGATCGCTCCCGGCGCCGGTGGCACCTGGACGAGGAGGGCGCCGAGCCGATCGTGCGGCGGGCGGTCGAGGCGGGGGTGACGTTCTTCGACACCGCGGACATGTACGACCGGGGTGCGAGCGAGGTGGTGACCGGGCGGCTGCTCGCCCGGCTCTTTCCACGCCGTACGGACTACGTGCTCGCCACCAAGGTGTACTTCCCGATGGGGCCCGGACCGAACGACGGCGGCCTGTCGCGGGCCCACATCATGGCCGCCATCGACGCGTCGCTGGCGAGGCTGGGCACCGACCACGTCGACCTCTACCAGATCCACCGGTGGGACGACGAGACGCCGATCGAGGAGACCATGGCGGCGCTGGACGACGTCGTACGCGCGGGAAAGGCGCGGTACATCGGCGCCTCCAGCATGTACGCGTGGCGGTTCGCCAAGGCGCAGCACGTCGCACCCAGGCGCTTCGTGTCGATGCAGAACCACTACAACCTGGTCTACCGGGAGGAGGAGCGGGAGATGATCCCGCTCTGCCGCGATCAGGGCGTGGCCGTGCTGCCGTACAGTCCCCTCGCCCGCGGCCTGCTCGCCGGTGGCCGGGACCGGGACGGCGCCCGGCGGACCGTCCGCGCCGGGAACGACCCGCTCGCCGAGGCCAACTACGAGGACGGCGACTTCGACGTGGTCGACGCCGTGCGGGAGGTCGCGGCCGAGCGCGGCCTGCCGCCGGCGACGGTGGCGCTCGCCTGGCTGCTCGGCAGGCCCGGCGTGACCGCTCCGATCGTCGGCGCGACCAGGGCCGGTCACGTCGACGACGCGGTGGCGGCCGTCGACGTGACGCTGAGCGAGAAGGAGACGGCACGGCTGGAGGCGGCCTACCGGCCCCATCGGGTGATCGGCCATACCTGACCGCCCACCGGTCAGCCGTCGCCGGCCGGTTCCGGCGTGGCGGCGGGGTCCAGCGGAAGCGCGCGCCGGGGGACGACGGCGGCGTGGACGAGAGACGTCGTGGTCCGCCCGTACGGCGCGAACCGGTCGAGGATCGGCTCGAGGTGCTCGACGGAGCGCAGGTGCGCGGTGAAGTAGAAGCAGTCGTCGCCGGTGATCCGGTGGCACTCGACGATCTCCGGGATCTCCTCGGCTATCTTGGCGATCCGCGGCAGCTCCCGGACGGCCGGGTTGATCCGGACCATGACCGTGACGGGGAAGCCGAGGGCGCGCGGGTCGACTTCGGCACGGTAGCCGGTGATCGCCCCGGTCGCCTCCAGCCGCTGCACCCGGTCGGCCACCGCGGGCGCCGAGAGGCTGACCCTGCGGCCCAGCTCGGCGATGCTCAACCGGCCGTCGGCCTGGAGCTCGGTGAGGATTCGAAGGTCGGTCCGATCAAGCTCCTTGGCTTCATAGGCCCGCTCGGGCCGGGGCCTCCGGTTCGCCATCCCGCCAGCGTACGAGTCGGCCGACGATACGACCATGTCCCTCGACTCCGGCCCGGCCGGTGACACGGCCTCTTCTCCCGGCTCCGTACGCGGCGGGCACCGCGCCGCGGTCCCGGCCTGGTCGTACTTCGCCGGGAGCGCGGTCTTCCACTACCTCGGGCCATCGTTCGCGGTGCTGCTGTTCGCGCGGGTCGGGCCGCTCGGCGTCGCGGGGCTGCGGATCTGGAGCGCCGCGCTCGTGTTCGCGGTCTGGCGCCGGCCCTGGCGTGTCCTGGAACGAGCGGGGCGCCGTCTGCTCCTCGCGTGGGGTCTCGTCCTCGCGGTGATGAACGCCTGTTTCTACCTGGCCATCGCCCGGCTGCCGCTGGGCACGGTCGCGGCGATCGAATTCCTCCCCGTCATCGCGCTGGCCGCACTCGGCGCGCGGACCGCGCGAAACCTCGCCGCCCTGGCCGCCGCCGTCGGCGGGGTGTACGTGCTCACCGACGTACGGCTGTCCGGCCAGCCACTGGGCTTCCTCTTCGCGTTCGCCAACGCGGCGCTCTTCGCGGGCTACATCGTGATCGCGCATCGGGCGGCGTGGCGCTTCCCGAGCGGCATCGACGGTCTGGCGGCGGCGATGCTCGTCGCCGCCGCGTGCGTCCTGCCGCTCGGCGCGTGGCAGGCCGGCCCGGCGTTCGCCGATCCGGTCGCGCTCGGCGCGGGGATCGGGGTCGGGATCAGCTCCTCGGTGATTCCGTACGTCTGCGACCAGCTCGCCATGGCGCGGATGACGCGGGCGACGTACGCCCTGCTCGTCGCGCTGCTGCCCGCGACGGCCACCGTCATCGGGTTGCTGGTGCTGCGCCAGGTCCCGTCGCCGGCGGATGCCGCCGGTGTCGCGCTGGTCATCACGGGCGTCGCGCTCCACCGCGAACGCCGCCGGCCCTCCGGAGGGGGTGACTCTCCTCCGTAGCCGCAGGACGGGGCGATGCCGAAACAGGGCCGCATTTACCGCGTTCCTGACTTATAGTCGTGGCCGGCGCCGATCCGACCGCATCGTCAGGAGCCACGCGATGGAAGACCGCTCGTGCCCGTACGTCCTCGATCCCGCCGGCACGGACCTTCACGCCGAGGCCGCGCGGCTGCGGCAACGCGGCGCGGTGACGCCCGTCGAGCTGCCCGGCGGGGTGGTGGCGTGGGCGGTGACCGGCCACGACGCCCTCAAACGACTGCTGGCCGACCCGCGCGTCTCCAAGGACCCGCGCCGGCACTGGACACGCTGGAAGAACGGCGAGATCACGCCTGACTGGCCGCTCTACATCTGGGTCGCGGTGGAGAACATGTTCACCGCCTACGGCGCCGACCACCGGAGGCTGCGCGGCATCATCTCCCACGCGTTCACCCCGCGCCGTACCGCCGCGCTCAGGCCGAGCGTCGAGGAGATCACCGCGGACATCCTCGACCGGCTCGCCGCCCTTCCCGACGGCCGGGCCGACCTGCGCGAGGCGTTCGCCTACCCGCTGCCCATCGAGGTGATCTGCCGGCTCATGGGCGTCCCCGACGAACCGCGGGCGCGCATCCGGGGCGACGTCGACGTCATCTTCACCACGTCCGCGACCGCGGAACAGGCCCAGGCCGCCCACCAGGACATCTGGGCCGTGCTCGCCGAGCTCGTCGCCGCCAAGCGCCGGGCCCCCGGCGACGACCTCACCAGCGCCCTCATCACCACCCGGGACGAGGACGGCTCGCGGCTGACCGAGGACGAGCTCGTCGGCACGCTCATGTTGATGATCTCCGCCGGGCACGAGACCACCGTCAACCTCCTCGACCACGCCGTCACCGCGCTGCTGACCCATCCCGGCCAACTCGCCCTCGCCCGCAAGGGAGACGTCGCCTGGGCGGACGTCATCGATGAGGCGCTGCGCTGGCAGGCGCCGGTCGCGAACCTGCCGCTGCGCTACGCCGTGGAGGACATCCAGGTCGGTGACGTCACGATCGTCCGTGGCGACGCGATCCTCGCCTCGTACGCCGCCGCCGGCCGGGACCCCGGTACGCACCCCGCGGACCCCGAACGGTTCGACGTGACCCGTCCCGACAAGGAGCACCTCTCCTTCGGCCACGGCGCGCACTACTGCCTCGGCGCCCCGCTCGCCCGGATGGAGGCCGAGATCGCCATCCCGGCCCTCTTCGACCGCTTCCCCGACCTCGCTTTGGCGGTCGACCCGAGCGAGTTGGAACACCTGCCGTCGTTCATCTCCAACGGCCATCGCACGCTCCCGGTGGTGCTGCGCCCCGAACGCTCACCCGCCTGACCGAAAGTGCCGGCGCGCGTCGATTCGGGGGTCAGGCTCGGGCGGGGCGGGGGAGGGAGTCCCAGGCGGCGAGGGTCTCGATCAGACCGGCGGTGGTCGGCAGGGCGGCCAGTTCCTCGGCGTCCACCCAGCGGGCGTCGCGGGCGTCGTCACCGGCGCGCAGGACGCCGCCGTCGACGGTGGCCCGGTAGTCGCGGATGTCGTAGGTGACGCCGCCGGGGCCGGCGCGGTCGACCGAGCCGACCAGCGGTCCCGGGACGACCCGCAGCCCGGTCTCCTCGGCGACCTCGCGGACGACGGCGTCGGCGTCGCTCTCGCCCGCCTCGGCCCGGCCGCCCGGGAGCGACCACATGCCCTCGCCGGGCGGGTGCCCGCGGCGGATGAGCAGGAGCCGCCCCTCGGCGTCATGGACGATCGCTCCGACGCACCGCACACGCATGTCCCCAGGGTGCCACGGCCCGGATCCCCGGAGGCGGCCGTCCGGCGGTCTCACCGGCCGGCGCGTTCGACGGTGAGGATGGCCGCGTCGTCGCGGAGACGCCCGCCGACGTAGGCGAGAAGCTCCGCGTGGAGGTGGCGGACGAGCGTGCCGGGACGATCCTCGATCCAGTCGTCGAGCCGTTCGGCGAGGGGGAAGAAGCGCCCCGAGGAATCGCGGGCCTCGATGACACCGTCGGTGTGGAGCAGGAGGATGTCGCCGACGTCGAAGGCGAACGTCTCGACCTCATGGGAGGACTCCGCCAGTCCGCTCAGGCCCAGCGGAGGCGCGGGCTCATCGACTTCGAGCGCCGCGAACGCCTTCTCGTGCAGGCGCAGCGGCGGGGGATGCCCGAAGTCGACCAACCGGAGAACGGGCTCCTCGTCGGGGATCTCGATGAGCATCGCGGTGATGAAGGACTCCCCGGACATCTTCGGTTGCGCCGGGTCGGCGATCTGCGAACGAACGCTGCCCTCCAGGAAGTCCGCGAGTTCGGAGAGGTCTCCCCGCTGTGCGGCGGCCCCGCGGAAGGCGCCGATGAGCGCTGCGGCGTCGTTGACGGCGGCCAGTCCCTTCCCCCGGACGTCCCCGATGATGAGGCGCGTCCTGTCCTGCGTTCGCGTGACCGCGTACAGATCACCGCCGATCTGTGCCTCGTCCTCCGCGGCGAGATAGAGCGCGGACAGCCGCAACGGGCCCGCCTGCTGCGGCAGAGGGCGGAGCACGGCCTGCTGCGCGACCTCGGCGACCGTCCCGACCTGACGCAGCTCCTGGAGACGGCGGTCCCGCAGGTAGCACATGGCCGTGGTGAAGGCGGCCACCATGAGCAGTGCGGCCAGCTCCGTCAGATGACTCAGCACGCCCTTGGCCAACATGATCATGGCGAAGGCCCCTGTGGCCAGGATCCAGTTGATCCCGGTGGTCAGCGGCCCGCAGAACCAGGCCACGACGATGGGCTCCACGAAGAGCATGTCGCTCAGCCGGATATGGCTCGGCGAGGCCAGGTCCACACCGAGAAGCGTCACGACGAAGGCGGCCGCGAATGCCACGATCATCCTGTCTCGGCGGCTCGGTTGAGGAACGTTGCGATTCAGCACTGATGCACCTGCTCGACTTCGACGAGGGACGGCCGGAGATGTCGGGTCGTGGGGACGGGAGGAAGGTGACATTCAGGTTGTTCTGCTCGGCGTCCGCCGGCGTCTCGGCGTCGCGGCGGTCTCAGCCCTCGCATACCAGGTCCGGGTTCTCTCGACCGCCGCGGCGGGGGCTCTGGCCATCATGTCGGCGAGCGTCTGAGCGGCCAGCTCCCGCCGCCATGCCATCTCCGCCCTGCGTATCCCGGTGGTGATCACACACTGCCGCGCGAACTCCTGCGGATCTCTGCCGGCGCCGGCTCCCCGCCGCCGGATCTCGGTGCAGCGGAACGCGCCGTCGCGCCCCTCGATCGCCGTGACGACGTCGAGGAGAGTGATCTTTTCGGCGGGCCGGGCCAGCCGGAACCCGCCGCGGGCCCCCGGGCTCGAGGCCAGGACGCCCGCGCGGGTCAGCGCCTGCAGGTGCTTGTTCAGATAGGCCGGCGGCAGTTCGAAGGTCGCGGCGAGCTTCGCCGTCGGCACCGGCCGGTCGCTTCCGAGCCACCCCAGGGTCAGGCAGCAGTGGAGTGCCCACTCGACACCTTCGCTCATCCGCATGACCTGGATACTACGCCTCCAGATTGAGGCCAGGGAAGATGAAAAAGCGCTCTGACCTGGTAAAACGTGATCACTGAAGGGTGCCGGCCCGGGTCTGGGACGTCATCCGACGCCGGCGCCCGTGCCGGGCGAACGACCGCGCCGGTCACGGCCCGGTGCGGGACGGTGGCGGAGGAGGACGGTCTGCGCTCGACCGGATGCCATCGGCGACAGCACGTTAAGTCGTCGGTCAAAGTCATGTCAACGGCCTTTCGGATAATCTCGAGTGGCGTACAAAACCGGTTTGGCAAGAGGTGAGGATGAAGCGTCCGACGATCGCCGATATCGCACGCCGGGCGGGCGTCACCAAGAGCACTGTCTCGTTCGCGCTGAACGACCGGCCCGGTGTGTCCGCGGCGACGCGCGACCGCATCCTGGCCATCGCCCGGGAGATGGGATGGCAGCCGAGCCGCGCGGCCCGCGCCCTGTCCGGCGGCCGGGCGGGCGTGCTCGGCCTGGTGGTGGACCGGCCGGCGCGGACGCTGGGGATCGAGCCGTTCTTCGTGCAGCTCATCGCCGGCATCGAGAGCGAGCTGGCCGCGCGTGACGTCGCGCTCCTGCTGCAGATGGTCGAGGACCGCGGGGCCCAGCCGGCGACCTACCGCCGGTGGTGGGCCGAGCGCCGCGTGGACGGGGTGTTCCTCGTCGACCTGCGGCTGGAGGACGAGCGGGTCGGGCTGCTGGCCGAGCTGGGGCTGCCCGCGGTCGTCATCGGGGGACCGGAGGGGTGCGGCGCCCTTCCCGGCGTCTGGAACGACGAGGCCGAGGCCGTACGGTCCGTGGTGGAGTACCTCGCGGCGCTCGGCCACCGGCGGATCGCCCGGGTCGCCGGGCCGCCGGAGCTGCGGCACACCGCCGCGCGCGGCGCCGCGTTCGCGGCCGCGGCCGGCGCGCTGGGCGTGACGACGACCGAGGCGGCCACCGACTACACCGGCGAGGAGGGGGCGCGCGCCACGCGCCGGCTGCTCGCCGCGCCCGCCCCGCCGACCGCCATCGTGTACGACAACGACGTGATGGCCCTGGCCGGACTGGCCGTCGCCGCCGAGATGGGGGTGCCGGTGCCCGGCCGGCTGTCCGTCGTCGCCTGGGACGACTCGGTGCTCTGCCGGCTGGTCCACCCGCCGCTGACCGCGGTCGGGCTCGACATCTCCTCCTACGGCGCGGAGGTGGCGCGCCGCCTGCTCGACCTGGTCGCCGGGCGGCCGGTCGAAAGCGGCCGCCACGCCATGCCGGTCCTGACCCCGCGGGGCAGCACCGGGCCCGCCCCCTCGGGGACGGTTGACGCAAAACCGGTTTAGTTTTCCTATCAGTGGAACGGATTTCCAAAGTCGCCGGAGAAACACCGGGGCCGGGCCGTACCCGGTCTTCGGCCGGTCTGCGCTCGACCGGATGCCACTCCTGACGGCCGATGGGAGTTCACAAGTGAAGGCACGCCGAATCACGGCGCTCGTCACGGGCGCCCTCATGGTCATGGCCGGCGCCGGTTGTGGAGGCGGCGGCGGTGACAAGTCCTCCCCGAAGACGCTGACCTACTGGGCCAGCAACCAGGGCCGCTCCATCCAGCAGGACCAGCGGGTGCTCGGCCCGGAGCTGAAGAAGTTCGAGCAGCGGACCGGGATCAAGGTCAAGCTGGAGGTGATCGGCTGGCCCGACCTGCTCAACCGCATCCTCGCCGCGACCTCCAGCGGGAAGGGCCCCGACGTCCTGAACGTCGGCAACACCTGGTCCGCCTCGCTGCAGGCCACCGGGGCGTTCCAGGCGTTCGACGACGCGACCATCGCCAAGGTCGGCGGCCGGGGCCGCTTCATCCCCTCCACGCTCACGTCGACGGGGGCCGCCGGGAGGCCACCGGCGTTCGTCCCGCTGTACGGCCTGGCGTACGGCCTGTTCTACAACAAGAAGCTCTTCGCGGACGCGGGGCTCAAGCAGCCGCCGCGGACCTGGCAGGAGCTCGTCACCGACGCGAAGAAGCTCACCGACCCGGCGAAGAAGCGGTACGGCGTCGGCATCGAGGGCGCGAGCTACACCGAGGCCGCGCACTTCGCCTTCATGTTCGGCGCGCAGTACGGCGCCCGGCTCTTCCAGGGCGGGCAGCCGGGATTCGCCTCCCCGGCGATGGTGGCCGGCGTCCGGCAGTACCTGGACCTGCTGGGCACCGACAAGGTGGTCGACCCGGCCGACGCGGAGTACCTCAACGACGACCAGGTCCTCAAGGACTTCGTGGCCGGCCGGTTCGGCATGATGATGATCCAGAGCTTCGCCACCGCCGGGGTCGCCGAGAACGGCATGAAACAGTCCGACTACGGCGTCACGCCGATCCCGCTGCCCGATCCGCTGCCGCAGGGCGGCCGCCGGGTCACCAGCCACGTCGCGGGCATCAACGTCGGCGTGTTCAAGAACTCCGGGAACAAGGACGGCGCGCTCAGGTTCGTCGAGTTCCTGACCAGCCCGGAGGAGCAGAAGATCCTCAACGCGGCGTGGGGGAGCCTGCCGGTGGTCCCGCAGGCGTACGACGATCCGAGGTTCCAGACGCCCGCGACCCGCACGTTCCGCGCCGTGCTGGCGAACTCCGCCGAGACCCTCCCGATGATCCCGCAGGAGGCCCAGTTCGAGACCCTCGTCGGCAACGCCGTCAAGGGCCTGATCGCCGACGCCGCCGCGGGCCGCCCCGTGGACGACGCGACGATCCGGGCCAAGCTCGCCGACGCCGACAAGAAGATGCAGGCGGGCGGCTGACGGGTGGCCCGGACAGTTTCGGCCCCCGGGAGCGCGCCCGCCCGCGCCTCCGGGCGGCCCTCGCCCCGTCCCCGGCGCCGCGTCAAGGTGCTGCCGTACCTCCTGCTGCTGCCCGCCCTCCTCGCCGAACTGGTCATCCACATCGTCCCGATGCTGGTCGGGGCGTGGATGAGCCTGCTGCACCTCACCCAGTTCTTCATCCGCAACTGGACGCAGGCGCCGTACGGCGGGCTGGCCAACTACCGGATCGCGGTGAACGCGCGCGGGCCCGTGGGCAAGGACCTGCTGCAGTCGTTCCTCGTCACCGTGGCGATCACGGCCGTGGTCGTCGGCTTCTCGTGGCTGTTCGGGATCGTCGCCGCCGTGCTGCTGCAGCGTCCCTTCCGAGGGCGGGCGGCGCTGCGGACGCTGTTCCTCGTCCCGTACGCGCTGCCGGTCTTCACCGCGGTCATCACCTGGCGGTTCATGTTCCAGCGGGACACCGGCATGGTGAACGCCCTGCTGTCCGACGAGCTGAGGCTCGCGCACGGCCACCCGTTCTGGCTGCTCGGCGACCGCAGCTTCGCCGCCGTGGTGGTCATCGCGGTCTGGCGGATGTGGCCGTTCGCGTTCCTCACCGTCACGGCGGGACTGCAGGGCATCCCCGGCGAACTGTACGAGGCGGCGGCCATCGACGGCGCCGGCTCGCTGCGCGTCTTCCGGCGGGTGACGCTGCCGCTGCTGCGACCGGTCAACCGGGTCCTGCTCCTCGTGCTGTTCCTGTGGACGTTCAACGATTTCAACGTCGCCTACATCCTGTTCGACCAGCCGCCGTCGGCCGCCGACATGATCTCGATCCACATCTACAACGCGTCCTTCATCACCTGGAACTTCGGGCTCGGCTCGGCGATGTCCGTGCTGCTCCTGCTGTTCCTGATGGTGGTCACGCTCGGATACCTCGGAGTCGGACGGCTGAGGAGCCGCCATGCGTGAGTCCCGTACGCTGCGCTGGGCGCGGCCGGTCGCCCTCGGCCTGCTGGCGCTGTTCACCGTGCTGCCGCTGTACGTCATGGCGGTCTCGTCGATCAAGCCGCTGAAGGACGTGCAGGGCCGGTTCACCTGGCTGCCGTCGCACGTGACGGTCCGGCCGTTCGTCGACATGTGGCGCACGGTGCCGCTCGGCCGCTACTTCGTGAACAGCCTCATCGTCTCGATCTCGGCGACCGTGCTCTCGGTGGCGATCGCGATCCTCGCCGGGTACGCCGTCAGCCGGTACCGCTTCGCCGGGCGCGGCACCTTCCTGACCGCCGTGCTGTCGACCCAGATGTTCCCCGGCATCCTGTTCCTGCTGCCGCTCTTCCTGATCTTCGTCAACGTCGAGAAGTACACCGGCGTCCGGCTGTACGGCAGCCGGACCGGCCTGACCGTCACGTACCTGACGTTCGCGCTGCCGTTCTCCATCTGGCTGATCGCGGGGTACTTCGACACCATCCCGCGCGAGCTCGACGAGGCGGCGCGCGTCGACGGCGCCGGTCCGCTGCGGACGCTGCTGCGGGTGGTGCTGCCGGTGGCCGCGCCCGGCGTGGTCGCGGTGGCGATCTACGCGTTCATGACGGCCTGGGGGGAGGTGCTGTTCGCCTCGGTGCTGACCGACGACTCCACCCGGACGCTGGCCGTCGGCCTGCGCGGCTACGCCACCCAGGCGAACGTCTACTGGAACCAGGTGATGGCCGCCTCGCTGGTCATCAGCCTGCCCGTGGTGGTCGGGTTCCTCGCCCTGCAGCGCTTCCTCGTCCACGGGCTCACCGCGGGCGCCGTCAAGTCCTGACCACCGAAAGGCCTCGAGCCGGAAAGGTCCTCAATGCGACGCGACTTCCGCAAGCTGCCCGGCCCGGCGTGGCTCGGCGCGAACTACTGGTCCCGGACCGGCGGCCCGCTGATGTGGCGGTCGTACGACCCCGGGATCGTCCGCGACGAGCTGCGCGTCCTGTCCGAACACGGCCTGAACGTCACCCGGTCGTTCTTCTACTGGCCCGACTTCATGCCCGAGCCGGACCGCGTCGACGCGACCCTCGTCGAGCGGTACGCCGACTTCCTCGAGGCGCACGCCGAGCGGGGGATGCGGACGATCCCGACCTTCATCGTCGGCCACATGTCGGGGGAGAACTGGGACCCCGCCTGGCGGCAGGGCCGGGACCTGTACGCGGACGTGTGGATGGTGGCCCGGCAGGCCTGGTTCGCCGAACGGCTCACCCGGCGGTTCACCGGCCATCCCGCGATCGCCGGCTGGCTGATCACCAACGAGATGCCCATCTACGGCGGGACCGCACCGGCCGACCGGGTGACGAGCTGGGCGCAGCTCATGGTGCAGGCCGTCCGCGCCGCCGGGGCGCGGGAACCGGTCTCCATCGGCGACGGCGCCTGGGGCGTCGAGGTCACCGGCGTCGACAACGGGTTCTCCGTCCGCGCGCTCGCCGCGCTCACCGACTTCGTGGGCCCGCACGTCTACCGGATGGAGGACGACCTGGTCCGGCAGCACTACGGCGCGGCGTTCGTCTGCGAGCTGGCGGGGTCGTTCGGGCGGCCGGTCGTGCTGGAGGAGTTCGGCTGCTCGTCCGACTTCGTCGCCGACGACAACGCCGCGCACTACTACCGGCAGCTCCTGTACAACAGCCTGCTGGCCGGGGCGACCGGCTGGATCGCCTGGAACAACACCGACTTCGACCTGCCCGACCAGCCGCCGTACCGGCACCACCCGTTCGAGCTGCACTTCGGCCTGACGACCGCCGACGGCACGCCGAAGCCGGTCCTGCGGGAGATGCGGGACTTCGCCGCCACGCTCACCAGGCTCGACCTGGCGTCCTGCGCGCGGGCGGACACCGACACCGCCCTGGTGGTGCCGGAGGTGCTGGAGGGCGCCTTCCCGTTCACCGAGCCCGACGACCGGACGTACGTCTTCGACACCCTCCGGCAGGCGTACGTCGCCGCCCGCGCGGCCGACCTGGCGCCCGGCCTCACCCGAGAGTCCGACGGCATCGCCGGCGACGCCCGGCTCTACCTCGTGCCGTCGGCCAAGCAGCTCACCGCGCCCGGCTGGCGCCGCCTCGAGGAGCTGGCGCGCGGCGGCGCCGTCGTGTACGTCTCCTACTCGGCGGGACCGCACGGCCGCCAGCGTGGGCCGTGGTACTCCCACCTGAACGCCATGTTCGGCGTGGAGCACCGGCTGACCTACGGGCTGACCGACCCGATCGAGGACGACGTCGTCGAGCTCACCCTCACCGCCGGCCTGGGCCCGCTCAAGGAGGGCGCCACCCTGGCGTTCCGCGCCGGGGGGACCGAGCACAGCCGCGCCTACCTGCCGGTCCGGCCGACGACGGCGGAGGTCGTCGCGGTCGACGGCCACGGCCGGCCCGCGCTGCTGCGCCGGCGCTGCGGCGACGGGTGGATCGTGCTGTGCGTCTACCCGCTGGAGCACATGGCGGCCGTCACGCCCCGGGTGAACCCCGAGCCGACGTACCGGATCTACGACGCGCTGGCGGAGCTGGCCGGCGTGCGCCGGCCCGTGCGGGTCGAGGACCCGCGCGTGTCGGCCGACGTCCTGGTCCGCGCCGACGGGACGCGGTTCGCCGTCCTGGTCGGCCAGGCGGCCACCGAACTCGCCGTGCGTCCGCTCACGGGCGACAACGGCGGTGCCGGAGATGAAGAGATCACGCTGGGGCCGTATGGTGTGCGCGTGCTGGAGCTGCGAAATTGACCGGCGTCGTTCCCGCGACCGCCGCGGACACGACAGGGGCGGTCCCGGGCGGACCGCCCGTGCCCGCCGTCCTCGCCGTCGACATCGGCGGCACCAAGCTCGCCGCCGCGCTCGTCGAGCCGGACGGCCGGCTGCGCGGGCGCGCCATCCGCCCGACCCCGGCCGGGGACACCGAGACGATCTGGGCCGCCCTGGCCGCCGTCGTCGGCGAGGCCATGGGCGGTGCGACCGTCACCGCGGCGGGGATCGGCTGCGCCGGGCCGCTGGACGCCGTCGCGGGCACGGTCAGCCCGGTGAACATCCCGTCGTGGCGGGGCTTCCCCGTGCGCGACCGGCTCGCCGCCCTGCTCGGCGGCCCGCCCGTCACGCTGGCGAACGACGCGGTGGCCGGCGCGGTCGCGGAGTACCGGCACGGCGCCGGCCGCGGCAGCCGGGCCATGCTGGGGATGGTCGTCTCGACCGGCGTCGGCGGCGGGCTGGTCCTCGACGGGCGGGTGTACGCCGGGCCGACCGGCAACGCGGGGCACATCGGGCACACCGTGGTCGACCTCGGCGGCGAGCCGTGCCCGTGCGGGTCCCGGGGCTGCGTCGAGACGCTGACCTCCGGTCCCGCGATGGTGCGCTGGGCGCTCGGCAACGGCTGGACCCATCCGGCTCCCGACGGCGCCGCCCTCGCGGCCGACGCCCGCGCCGGTGACCCGGTCGCGCTGGCGGCGTTCGAGCGCGCGTGCCGTGGGCTGGCCGCCGGGATCGCGTCCGCCGCCGCGTTGTGCGACCTCGACCGCGTCGTCATCGGCGGCGGTGTCTCCCGATCCTGGGACGTCCTGGAACCACCGCTCGTCCGCGCGCTGCACGACTACGCCGGTCTCGCCTTCGTCCGCCGTGTCACCGTCGTCCCCTCCGAACTCGGCGGGGAGGCCGGGCTGCTCGGCGCCGCCGCCCTCGCCCACGACCCGGAGCTGGTCTGACGATGCACGTGCTGGAGAACCCCGTCCAGGAGTACGCCTGGGGGTCGCACACCGTCCTCGCCGACCTGCTCGGCCGGCCGTCGCCCACCGAGCGGCCGCAGGCCGAGCTGTGGATCGGGGCGCATCCCGCCGCGCCGTCGCGCCTGCCGGCCGGCGCCTCCCTGGAGGAGTACATCGCCGCCGACCCGGAGGGCGCGCTCGGGCCCGCCGCGCTCGCCCGCTTCGGGCCGCGGCTGCCGTTCCTGCTGAAGGTCCTGGCGATCGCCGCGCCGCTGTCCCTGCAGGTCCACCCGGACCGGGAGCAGGCCGAACGCGGGTACGCCGCCGAGCGGACCCCGCCCGGCGACCCGGCGCGCAACTACAAGGACGACTGGCCCAAGCCGGAGCTGCTGTGCGCGCTGACCGACGTGCACGCCCTGTGCGGGCTGCGCGACCCGGTCGAGAGCGCCGAACTGCTCGGCAAGGTCCCGGCGCTGCGCCCCGTCGCCGACCTGCTCGCGGCCGGGGACGTGCGCGCGGCCGTGCGCGCGGTGCTCACCCGGCCGGACGCGGACCGGGTCGTGCCCGAGGCGGCCGCCGTCGCCGGCGAGCCGTACGCCTCGCTCGCCGAGCGCTACCCCGGGGACACGGGGGTCGTCCTCGCGATGCTGCTGAACGAGGTGCGGCTCGCGCCGGGGCAGGCGATGTACGTCCCGCCGCGCGTGCCGCACGCCTACCTGTCCGGGACGGCCGTGGAGCTCATGGCGGCCTCGGACAACGTGCTGCGGGCGGGTCTGACGCCCAAGCACGTCGACGTGCCGGAGCTGCTGGACGTCGCCTCGTTCGACCCCGGACGGCCGGACGTCCTGGACCCCGTCCGCGCGGCGGGCGAGGAGGTCTACCCGACGCCCGCGCCGGAGTTCCGGCTGTCCCGCGTCGACGCCGCGGCCGGCGCCGTGCTGCCCGCCGGCGGTCCGCAGCTCCTGCTGTGCATCGAGGGCCGGGTCGAACTCCGCCGCGACGGCGACGCGACGGAGCTGACCCGGGGACGGGCCGCGTTCGCCGAGCACCGCGGCGGCCCGATCGAGGTCACCGGATCCGGCACCCTGTTCCGCGCGAGCCTCCCCGAGACCTGACGGCCGCGCCGCATCGGCGTCCTATTCGCGGACCCCGAGGACCGGGGCCGCCAGCGGGTCCAGACCCACCTCGGCCCGCCGCTCGTTCACGCTGGCCGGGTCCGCGCAGGGCCACAGGACGGGAGCGCCGTCCACGACGCCGGCGACCTGGGTGCCGTAGATCTGCTCGCGTCCCTCGTTCACCAGCACCCGGTCGCGGAGCATGGCCAGCATCGCCGCGTCCGCCTCGCCGATCGCCGCGGCGTTCGCCATGAGGCGGACGGCGCGCCGCTGCACGCCCAGTCGCCGGTCCGCGTGCTGGGCGATCAGCCACGCGCGCCGTGCCGCCTCCGCGCCGACCAGGCCGATGGTCGGCCATCCGTGCTCGTCCATGATCTGGTCGAGGCGGTCGGCGTTCCGCGTGGTGACCCGGCGGTACGCCAGCTGAGCGGTGACGTCCTTCGCCCATTCCTCGTACGCCGGTCCACCGGCGCTCGCGTCTCCCTGCAGTCGCCGGTCCTCATCGGTCATCGCGATGAGATCCGCCGCCAGCGCCGGGTCCACCGGCGAGGTCGTGGACTCTCGGTCCTCGGCGGCCGTGTCGCCGTCCCGCATGCTCATCCTTCCTATTGAAAGCGGATGTCGCATGGAACGCTACGACCTGCCGACCACCGCGAAGATCATCCTCGAGACCGGTGACAGGCCGGGTCCGCGCCCGCGAGAATGGATCCTGAGCGAGCCGATGAGTCTCCGACAGGGGTGACCGTCGCAGAGCGAAGGGCCTCATGTAGGAGGCCGTCCCGGCCGAGCGCGGCGCGACGGCACCCTCTTCGGGCGACCGTGGATGAATGGCGCCATCGCCGCCCCGGTACCGCGTCCCGTAACCCATGAGGTGCTCCGGCGATGGAGATGCCTACGTGCACAAGACGTAACATACGTCGCCTGCATGTTACGTCTCATGTACGTTAGCTGTGTGCACTTCGTCAATCGTGAGCGTGAGCTGGCCCGACTGGAGAGCTGGTGGGCTCGATCCGAGCGTTTCGCCTTGGTCTGGGGTCGACGGAGGGTCGGCAAGACCGCTCTCCTTCGGCGGTTCGCCCACGACCGGCGCGTCGTGTTCCACACGGGAGGCGGGGAGTCCCCGCAGGAGGAGTTGGCCGGGATGTCTCGTCGGGTGGCGGAGGCATTCCCGGATGACCTCCGAGACCTCCGCTCGAACCCCTATGTCGACTGGCATGACGCCCTCGACCATCTCGCCCGGTTGGCCCAAGACGAACCGGTGCTGCTCGTACTCGACGAATTCCCAGAGCTGATCATCGGATCTCCAGCTCTGCCCGGCATTCTCCGGGCCTTCTGGGACCACGCTCAGGGCCGGACGAAGCTCCGAATCCTGCTGTGCGGCTCAGCGGTCCGGACGATGTTCTCGATTCAGGAGACGAGAGCTCCGCTGTACGGCCGCTTCGACCTCGTGCTGCCGGTCCATTCATTCCGTCCTCACGAGGCCGCCGTGATGCTGCGCGACCTGCCCGCCACCGAACGCGCCTTCGTCTATGGCCTACTCGGCGGGATGCCGCTCTATCTGTCCTGGTGGGACCAGCACCGCCCCATCGGAGAGAATCTTCTGGAACTCGCCTGTCAGCCGGGAGCACGTCTGCTGTCCGAGGGCAGGCTGATCCTCGCCACCGAGGTCGGCGAGGGAGAGCATTCCGCCGCCGTGCTCCGCGCGATCGCCAAGGGCAGAACGAAGTTCAGTGAGATTCAGGACGCGGTGGGCATCAACCCGACGCGGGTGCTCGACAGGCTGATCGAGCTTCGGCTCGTCGAGCGTGTGATGCCCGTGACGGACGATGAGCGTTCGCGGCGCCGGATCTACCGGATCTGCGACAACTTCCTGGCCTTCTACCTCGGCCCCCTGATGCGGTACCGCGGCGAGATCGAACTCGACCTCGGAGAGTCGATCCTGCCCGCCCTGGTCAACGGGCTCGACGACCTCATGGGTGCGGCCTACGAGGAGGCATTCCGGGAACATCTCCGGCGGTTGGCTCGAGCAGGATCCCTCGGCCCGAACATCGTCGCCGTCGGCCCGTGGTGGCGAACCGGCGGTCAGGACCAGATCGACGCCGTAGCCCTGGCGGAGCCGCAGCGTACCCGGATCCCGGTGCTCGTGGGGGAGTCCAAATGGGCGAAGACGGCGAACGCGGCGCGGCTCCGGGCCCGGCTCTTCGAGAAGGCCGCGTCCCTCACCACCGACCGCGACGATCTGCGCTATGCGATCTGTGCTCGCGAGTCCATCACCCATACGACTCCCGACATCCTCGCCGTCACCGCCGCCGACATCTTCGCCGGGGCGGCTGGGTGACAGGCGTCAGGGGGTGAGGCGCTCGGCGAGCCAGGCCAGGGACAGGGGGTAGCGGTACTCGATCGCGCCGTGGCCCGCCTCGAACAGCTCGAAGTGCACGGCGTCGTCCTTCACACCGGCGGTCTCGACGGCGCGGCGGAAGGCCTGGGCGCCCAGGTCGAGGTGGTACTCGTCCTTGGTGCCCGCGTCGATCCAGACGGCCCGCATCGAGCGCAGCGCCTCGGCGTACTCCGGACGCCGCGGCATCAGGACCGGGTCGCGCTCCAGCCAGCGCTCCCAGACCTCGGGGACGACGGCGCCGGTGTCGTCGAACGGCAGGTGGACGGTACCGTCCTCGTCGGCGGAGTACGCCGACGAGTAGCCGTAGATCTCGATGAGCGGGAAGTCGGTCTCCTTGGTGCCCGCGAGATGGCCGCGGAAGTCGGCGAGGAACTTCTCGATCGAGCCGTCGAAGGAGTCGCGCAGCAGGCGGGCGAGCGTGGGGAAGGCCGGGCGGTAGCAGACCTCGAAGAGCGCGTCGCCGGCGTGGGTGGCGAGCGCGCCGAACAGGTCGGGCCGCAGCATCGGTGTGATCATCGCGCCGTAGCCGCCGCTGGACTTGCCGCTGATCCCGCGGTGGTCGCGGTCGGGCAGCGTCCGGTAGTGCGCGTCCACCCACGGCACGATCTCGTCGCACAGGTAGGAGTGGTACCGCCCGGTGGCGGGGGAGTCGAGGTACTGGCTGCCGCCCAGCGCCGTCCAGGCGTCGACGTAGACCACGATGACGGGCGGGGCCTCGCCGCGGGCGAAGACCTGGTCGGCCAGCTCGGGGAAGGGCTGTCGCCAGGGCGTGCGGTTGCGCCACATCGGCAGGTACCCGGTGTAGCCCTGGATCACGTAGACGGAGGGGTAGCGGCGGTCGGGCTCGTCGTCGTACCCCGGCGGGACGTACACCCACAGCGGCCGCCGGTGCGGGTCGCCGAGGGGGTTGTCGTTCAGCAGTTCGCTGGTGAACTCGTGCTCGTCGATGCGTCCGGCGAGGTCGGCCGACCAGGGCAGCATGCGGGCTCCTTTGCGCGACACGGATGGTGCGACCCTAACCCCGTCGCCTCGACGTCCGCCGACCGCCGTCGGCCCTCGCCGGGCCGCGGGGCCGCGGGAGCGGGACTCCCGCGGCCGTCTTCGGATCGTGCCGGCTCAGTCGTCGGAGGCGTCGCCGAGTACGGCGACCTCGACGCAGTCGGCGTTGTTGGAGCTACGGCTGCTCTTCCGCCAGCCGACGTCTATGAGATCGGGGTGGCCACTCATCCCCTGGTCTCCTTCCTGGTGCGTGAATCACCCCCGCGGGTACGGGGACGCATTCTTGAACTCGTCCGCCGCCGCCGTGATGAACTCGGCTGACTCGTCGGGTGGCAACGCGGCGGCCCGCAGATGGTCGAACCAGGTCGTGTGACGGCGGACGTCTTTCTCCTTTTCGAGGAAGATGTTCCCGGCGGGGCAGTCGATGTAGACGACGTCCAGGTCGGTGGGGTCCGGGAAGCCGATGATCGTGAAGGCGCCGTCGACGCCGGGGTGGGCGCCACGGGCGAAGGGCAGCACCTGGATGGTGACGCCCGGCAGTTCGCCGACCTCGAGCAGCCGCATCAGCTGGGACCGCATCACGGGCACCCCGCCGATCGGCCGCCGCAGCACCGCCTCGTCGAGCACGGCCCACAGCTCCAGCGAGCCGGACTCGCGCAGCATGGCCTGGCGGCGGGTGCGCAGGGCGATGCGCCGGTCGACGTTCTCCGGCGTCTCACCGGGCCGGCCCGCCTTGATCAACGCGCGGGCGTACTCCTCGGTCTGCAGCAGACCGGGCACCAGATGGGTCTGGAACGTTCGAATCGACGCCGCCGAGGCCTCCAGGCCGATGTAGGTGTCCAGGCCCGCCGACGCGGACAGGACCGCCTCGTACTCGGTCCACCAGCCGCGCTGCTGGGCGTCCTTGGCCAGGCCGAGGAGCTGGTCGCGCTGCGAGCCCTCGGGCAGGCCGTACAGGTCCAGCATGTCGCGTACGTCGCGGATGCGGGCCACGGACTTGCCGGTCTCGATGCGGCTGACGCGCGACATGGAGCACTCCAGGTGCTTCGCGACGTCTTCGATCATGAGGCCCGCGGCCTCCCGGAGCCTGCGCAGTTCCATGCCCAGCCGGCGGCGGCGGACGGTGGGGCTACGGCCATCGGTCATGGGGCACCTCCATGGCGAGCGTCCTGCGCGTATTGCGAGGAGAATGGGGACCGGTGGTGGGCGGCGGTGGCTGGGGCCGAAACCCTCGCCCGGGCCGCGCCGGGGCCGTTGAACTGTGCACGGGTGATGCCGAATCCGTCTGATCTATTGGTCCGAAAATACTTGCACGTAAAACGGGGGCAGGACATCCTGACAGGGAAGGTCACTCACCGTTGCCATCTGGGCACCTTTTGCCACCGGATAGGCACCTTACCTGGTTAACGCCCTAGGGCGTACCCCTTCCTGCCGTATCGTCCAGAGCGCGAGAGGGGTGGCATCCCATGGCCGCCACTTCGGGACCCGGGGCCGGGCCGCGGCGCCGCCACCTGGAGGCGCTCGCCCGCGAAGTCGAGGCGCGCGGCCTGCAAGGGCTCCTGACCGAGGACCTGATGCTGCGCGTGGTGGACCCGTCCGGTGGGCGCGCACTGCTGGTGGTCGCCATGCCGATGTCCCGGATCCGGTGGTCCTTCCTGTGGGCCGGCGGCGGCCAGGCCGACGCCGACGACCCCGCCCGCGCCGCCGAGCTGATCGCGCGGACCCTCGGCCGCTGACGCCGCTGACGCCGCCGCGCGGACGCCGCCGGGCCTTGACTGTCGAGTCGAACATGTGTTCGAATCTATCGCCTGCCTTCCCCCAGGCTCACTCCTTGTCACCGATCCGAGAGGTGGGCGGCCCGCGTGGGCGGAGCGAGCGATGGACCCGAGAGGCGTACGGACGCGCCGGGCCGCGGGCGATGAGCCGGGTGTACGGCGACCCCGTCGAGGTCTGGCTCACCGACGGCAGGCCCTCCCGCTTCGTCTGGCGCGGCCGGCTCTACACGGTGCTGCGGGTGCTGGACCGCTGGGTCACCACCCGCGACTGGTGGCACGAACGCCACCCCGAGGCCCCGGAAGGCGGCGAGCGCGAGTTCTGGCGCGTCGAGGCGACCCCGGACCGGACGGTCGGGGTGTACGAACTGCGCCACGACCAGGCGACCGGCACGTGGATGCTGTCCCGCGCCTGGAGCTGACGGACTCCCGCGCCCGGCTCGGCCCGGCGGGCCGCCGGGTGGCGCCGGCGGGCCTGTGCGCCGCCGGTCGACCCGAGGGGCCGCCCGTCGGCAGCCGCCGGGCGGGCCGGTGGTCGGTCAGGGCTGTACGAGGTCGCGGATCGCCTTGAGGGTCGGCTCGTCCTTGACGCCGGCGATGAGGAGCGTGGTCACGGGGGAGTCCTGCCAGAGCCGGAGCCGCTCCCTGATGCGCCCGATCGGGCCGAGGAGGGAGATCGAGTCGGCCAGCTCGTCCGGCACCGCCTTGACCGCCTCGTCGCGCCGGCCCGCCAGGAACAGCTCCTGCACCCGCGCGGCCTCCTCGGCGTACCCGAGGCGGCCGATCAGGTCCAGGTGGAAGTTGCGGTCCCTGGCCCCCATGCCGCCGATGTAGAAGGCCAGCGGGATCTTGGCGAACTCCAACGCGGCGGCCAGGTCGTCGGTCACGATCGTCGTCACGGTGGCGGCGATGTCGAAGCCTTCGCGGCGGCCGGCCAGCGAGGCGCCGAAGACCGCCTCGATCTGCGCAGGGTCGACGAAGAGGGGCAGCCAGCCGTTGGCGATCTCGGTGGCGAGGGCGATGTTCTTGGGGCCCTCCGCGCCGAGATAGACCGGGATGTCCGGGCGCACCGGGTGGACGATCGACTTGAGCGGCTTGCCGAGGCCGGTCACGCGGCCCGGCGCGTACGCGGAGGCCGGCAGCGGCAACGGGTAGTGCGGGCCGGCGGAGGTGACCGGCTCGGCGCGCCGCCACACGTCCCGCAGGATCCGGACGTACTCGCGGGTGCGCTCCAGCGGCCGGGCGAACGGCGCGCCGTACCAGCCCTCCACGACCTGCGGGCCGGACGCGCCGATGCCGAGGGTGAGCCGGCCGCCGGACAGCGCGTCGAGCGTCAGGGCGTGCATGGCGGTGGCGGCGGGCGTGCGGGCGGACATCTGGGCCACCGCGGTGCCCAGCTTGATGCGCGAGGTCCGCGCGGCGTACCAGGTGAGCGTGGTGAAGGCGTCCGAGCCGTACGCCTCGGCGGTGTAGACGAACTCGTAGCCGAGCCGCTCGGCGGCCAGCACCGTCTCGGTGGCGTCCTCCGGAACCCGTTGCCAGTAGCCGACGTTGATGCCGAGCCTCATCCGCACCCCTCCCGGCCAGAAAGTAGAACAGGTTCTATTGAAGCAGATCGCCGCTCTCCCGGCAGCGGCCGGCCGCCCCGCGATAGCGTGCACCCGCCGTACGCCCGGTCGCGGTGGCCCTGTCATCCCGTGCGCCGGATCACGGACGGCGGCCGTACCTGCGGTGTCGTGTGTCAGGCCCGATATGTCATGCTGTCCTCCGGCGATACGCGGAGGAACCCGGTGCGAGTCCGGGGCTGTCGCGCAACTGTGACCGGGAAGTCCTTCCTCGGGTGTTGGCCACGGCGTGAGCCGGAAGGCCGAGGGCGGGCGGCGATCCGGGAGCCAGGAGACTCCGGCCGCCGCTTGCCAGGCCACCTACGGGCGCGTTAACCCGAGGAAAGGACGACCACCGGGTGAACACCTATCCGTTCTCCGCCGTCACCGGGATGGCGGACCTCAAGCTCGCCCTCCTGATCAACGCGGTCTCCCCGGCCGTCGGCGGAGTGCTGGTCCGGGGCGAGAAGGGCACCGCGAAGTCCACCATCGTGCGGGCGCTCGCCGCGCTGCTGCCGGAGGTCGCGGTGGTGACGGACTGCCGGTTCTCCTGCGACCCCGCCGCGCCCGACCCGCGATGCCCCGACGGGCCCCACGGCGACGGGGCGGGCGGGCAGGTGCGGCCCGCGCGGCTCGTGGAGCTGCCGATCGGTGCCGCCGAGGACCGCCTGACCGGCTCGCTCGACCTCGAACGCGCCCTCACCGAGGGCGTCCAGGCCTACCAGCCCGGCCTGCTGGCCGCCGCGCACCGCGGCGTGCTGTACGTCGACGAGGTCAACCTGCTGCACGACCACCTCGTCGACCTGCTCCTCGACGCGGCCGCGATGGGCCACTCCTACGTCGAGCGTGAGGGCGTCTCCGTCCGGCACGCCTCACGGTTCCTGCTCGTCGGCACGATGAACCCCGAAGAGGGCGAGCTGCGGCCGCAGCTGCTCGACCGGTTCGGCCTGACGGTGGAGGTGGCCGCCACCCGCGACCCGGAGGAGCGGGCCGAGGTCGTGCGCCGCCGCCTGGCGTACGAGGCCGACCCGGCGGCGTTCGCGGCCGACTGGGTGCGCGCCGAGACCGAGCTGGCCTGGCGGATCGAGCAGGCCCGCGTCCGGCTGCCCGAGGTCGTCCTGCCCGACGGCGCGCTGCGGCAGATCACGGCCGTGTGCGCGGCGTTCGAGGTGGACGGGCTGCGGGCCGACATCGTGATGGCGCGCGCCGCGATGGCCCTCGCCGCCTGGCACGACCGTACGGTCGTCACCGCGGACGACGTGCGCGTCGCCGCCCGTCTCGCCCTGCCGCACCGGCGGCGCCGCGACCCCTTCGACGCGCCCGGCCTCGACGAGGACAGGCTCGACGAAGTCCTGGAGAACACCGGCGGCTACGACTCTCCGGAGCCGCCGGACCCCGGATTCGGCGAGGACACGGCGCCCGACCTCGTCCCCGAGCAGAGCACCGGGCCGGACCCGAAACCGGCCCCGGAGACGGACGCGAAGCCGGACTCGGGGACGGACCCGGAGGACCCCGACCCCGACGACCCCGGACCGGACGACGGTCCCGGCGGCGGACCGGACGGTTCCGGCGACCCGGCCGGGCCGGGAGACGGGGCGCCGGTCGACATCGAGCAGGCCCTTTCCGGCGAGGAGTCCGGCGAGGGCTCGGGGAAGCGCGCCCGGGGGGACTCCCCGGAGCCGGCGCCCGCCGACGCGGTGTACCGGACGCGGGTCTTCACCGTGCCCGGCCTCGGCGAGGGCGCGCCGGGCCGCCGCTCGCGGGCCCGGACGCCGTACGGCCGGACGACCGGCGCGCGGCCGGGCACGCGCTCGGTCCACCTGACCGCGACCCTCCTCGCGGCGGCCCCGCACCAGCGCGCCCGCGGCCGCTCCGGTCCCGGGCTCGTCGTCCGCTCCGGCGACCTGCGCGAGCGGGTCCGGGAGGGCCGGGAGGGCAACCTGGTGCTGTTCGTCGTGGACGCGAGCGGCTCGATGGCCGCCCGGCAGCGGATGCGCGCCGTCAAGGGCGCCGTGCTCAGCCTCCTCCTCGACGCCTACCAGCGCCGCGACAAGGTCGGTCTGATCACCTTCCGCGGCACGTCCGCCGAGCTGGCGCTGCCGCCGACCTCCTCCGTCGAGGCCGGGGCGCGCCGCCTCGAGACGCTGCCCACCGGCGGCCGCACTCCGCTGGCCGCGATGGGCGAGGCGAGCGACGTGCTCGAGGTCGTCGACGAGATCTTCGTCGTCGACCAGGGCACCGACCGGGTCGAGGACC
>NZ_JBFAUT010000088.1:0-26928 GCF_040679475.1 Actinoallomurus sp. NPDC052274 | reverse complement strand
AGCGGACGGGCGCGACGACGACCCGGACGCCGGCGTCCGGGACCGCGACGCGGACGCGCACCGCGCCGACCCGGACGACGCCGACCCGGACCGGGACCGCGACGCGGGCACCCCGGCGGCCCGCGCCGCCGCGCGCCCGCGCGCCCTTCGTCCTGCTCGTCGTCGGGCTGCTCGGCGGCGCGCTCGTCAGCCTCCTGCTGCTCAACACCGTCCTCGCCCAGGACGCCTTCACGCTCAGCGAGCTGCAGCGCGACAACCGGCAACTGGCCGAGCGCAAGCAGGCGCTGCAGGCCGACATCGCCCGGGAGAACGACCCGGCGGTGCTGCACCAGAAGGCCCGCAGCCTCGGCATGGTCGACCCGCGCGGCGCCGCCTTCATCGACGCGCACACGGGACGGGTGACCGAGGTCGGCGCCCCGCCGCAGGGCGTGTCCGACGAGGCCGTGGCCGCCGCCGCGGCCGGGGCCGTCACCGGCGCGCCCGGCGTGCTCGTGCCACCGGCGGACGACCCGGCGCCGCGCCAGAACGCGCAGGGCAAGAACCAGCAGAACACCCAGACCAAGCAGACCGCGCCGAACACGCCGAACACCCAGAAGGCCGCTCCGCGGCAGGGAGGCGGCACGCGGTGACCTCCCGGCGTGGTCGCGGGCCGGCCGCCCCCTCCCCGCCCGGCGGCCCGCGCCGCACGAGTGGTCCGGGGCAGGCCGGTCGCGGCCAGAGCACCCGTGGCCAGACCGGCCGGGGCCAGAGCGGTCGCGGTCAGGGCTCTGCCGCGCGTTCGGGCGTCCGGGGGGCCGGCGGCGCCGAGCGGGCCGCCCGGCGCGGCCGGGACACCCGCCCGTCCACCGCGCCGCGGCGACGGCCACGGGCGCTGCTGCGGCGTCGCATCGTCCGGCGCGACCCGATCAAACGCCTGAACGTCGGCCTGCTGCTGGTGGCGTTCGTGCTGTCGCTGTTCGCCGGGCGCCTCGTCCAGCTCCAGGGCCTGGAGTCCAAGGGGTACGCCGAGGCGGCGATCCGCCAGCGGCTCAACCGGATCCCCCTGCCCGCCGTCCGCGGCGCGATCACGTTCGCGCAGGGCCAGCCCCTCGCCATGACCGTCGACGCCCGGGTGATCTACGCCGACCCCTCGCTGATCCAGCAGTACGAGCAGAAGAACCACACGAACATCCGGAACAAGATCGCGACGACGCTCGCGTCGATGTTCGGGCTCGACCCGGCGACGCTGCTGAAGAAGCTGACCCCCCGGTCGAAGATGGACCGCTACCGGGAGCTGATCCACCACGTGGAGCCGGACCGCGCCCGCATGGTGACCGCGATGAACTTCACCGGCATCGGCACGCAGCAGGAGTACCGCAGGATCTACCCCGGCGGCTCCCTGGCCGCGAACGTCGTGGGTTTCGTCAACGCCGCGGGCGACGGGGCCGCGGGCCTGGAGTCCAGCACGAACAAGCTGCTCAAGGGCCGCAGTGGCTGGCAGAAGGTCGAGGTCAGCGAGAAGGGCCAGCGGATCCCCATGGGGGAGGACCAGCAGCTCAAGCCGATCCCCGGCAAGGGGCTGCGGCTGACCCTCGACCAGGACATCCAGTGGAAGGCGCAGGACGCGATCGCCAAGCAGGTCAAGGCGACCAAGGCGCAGAGCGGCAGCGTCATCGTCATGGATCCCCGCTCGGGCCAGGTCCTGGCGATGGCGACGGCGCCGACCTTCGACCCGGCGAACTACGGCAAGTACCCCGAGAGCGACTGGGGCAACCGGGTGGTCCAGGACGACTTCGAACCCGGCAGCACCAGCAAGGTGGTCACCGCCGCGGCGGCGCTGGAGGCCGGTCACGTCACGCCGGACACGGTGTTCGACGTGCCGGACCACATCACGAAGTACGACCGGACGTTCCACGACTCCGAGACGCACCCGACCGAGCCCCTCACCTTCGCGGGCGTGCTCGCCAAGTCGAGCAACGTCGGCACCATCATGGCCAGCGACAAGCTGACGGACGCGCAGCTCTACCAGTACATGCGGGCCTTCGGATACGGCCAGGAGACCGGCGTCGGCCTGCCGGGGGAGGACGCCGGCTCGCTCAAGCCGCCGAACCAGTGGTGGGGAACCGACCGTTACCCCCTCGCGTTCGGACAGTCGGTCTCGGTCAACGCGCTGCAGGTCGCCAGCGTCTACGCCACGATCGCCAATCACGGGGTCCGCGTGACCCCCAGCCTGATCGCCGGCACCACCGACGACCACGGCAACCTCACTCCGGCGGCCAAGCCGGCCCAGCGCCGCGTGATCACCAGCACCACCGCCGCCGAGCTCACCAAGATGCTCGAAGGGGTCATCTCCAAGGACGGCACCGCGCCCGCCGCACAGATCCCCGGCTACCGCGTCGCGGGCAAGACCGGCACCGCGCAGCGCGTCAACCCCAGGACCGGGAACTACGAGAACGGAGGCTACACCGCGACGTTCGTCGGCTTCGCCCCCGCCGAGAACCCGCAGCTCGTCGTCGAGGTCGTGCTGCAGAAGCCGCAGAACGGCTACTACGGTGGTGAGGTGGCCGCCCCGGTCTTCAAGGACGTGATGAGCTTCGCGCTGCAGAGCCGGCGCGTCCCGCCGAGCTCGGGCCGGTCACAGAAGATCCGTATCTCCCCAGACCAGCGGTGACCGGCGGTACCCTCTCCGCCGTGTCCAACAGACCCGATCCCGATCTCATGCGACCCAAGACCGTCCCCGCCCGCCCGCTGTCCGGGCTGGTCTCACTCCTCGGCCTGACCGACGGGGGTGAGCCGGTGCCGGGGATGGTCACCGGTGTGACGCACGACTCCCGGAAGGTTCGCCCGGGGGACCTGTACGCCGCGCTGCCGGGCAGCCGCTTCCACGGCGCCGTGTTCGCGGCGCAGGCCGCCGACGCGGGCGCCACCGGGATCCTCACGGACCGGGAGGGTCGCATCCGGGCCGAGAAGTCGGGGCTGCCGGTGCTCGTCGTGGACGACCCGCGCGCCGTGCTCGGCCGGGTGGCGTCCTGGGTGTACGGCGACCCGGCGCGCGACCTGACCCTGCTGGGCGTCACCGGCACCAGCGGCAAGTCCACCACGACGTTCCTGCTGGAGGCGGGCCTGCGGGCCGCCGGGCACGAGACGGGCCTGGTCGGCGGGATCGAGATCCGCGTCGGCGGCGAGGTGCTGCCGAGCGCGCTGACCACCCCGGAGGCCACCGACCTGCACGGCCTGTTCGCGCTGATGCGCGAGCGCGGCGTGACCGCGGCGGCCATGGAGGTCTCCAGCCACGCGCTGGACTTCGGCCGGGTGGGCGGCGCCTGGTACGAGGTCGCCGTGTTCACGAACCTGTCGCAGGACCACCTCGATCATCACCCGACGATGGAGGACTACTTCGCCGCGAAGGCGCGGCTGTTCACCCCCGAGTACAGCCGGATCGGCGTCGTCAACGTGGACGACGACTGGGGCCGGCGGCTGACCCGGACCGCGGGCATCCCCATCACGACGTTCTCCGCGGCCGGCGACGCCGACGCGGACTGGCGGGCGGCCGACGTACGCCTGCGTCCGGACGGCAGCGACTTCCGGGTGGTGGGCCCGGGCGGGGTGGAGGCCGACGCGCGGGTGCCGCTGCCCGGCCCGTTCAACGTCGCCAACGCGCTCGGCGCGATCGTGGCGCTGGTCGAGTCGGGGATCTCCCTGCAGACCGCGGTGCGCGGCGTCGGTGACCTGCCGGGGGTGCCCGGACGGCTGGAGCGCGTCGACGAGGGCCAGGAGTTCGCCGCGCTCGTCGACTACGCGCACAAGCCCGGCGCCGTCCAGGCCGTCCTGGAGACCCTCAGGCCGCTCGTCGCCGACGACGGACGCCTGATCATCGTGCTCGGCTGCGGCGGCGACCGCGACACCGGCAAACGTCCTGTCATGGGAGAACTCGCCGCGCGCCTGGCCGACGTGGCGGTCTTCACCAACGACAACCCGCGCTCCGAGGACCCCTGGGCCGTCCTCACCGCTATGGTCGAGGGGATACTCACCGTGCCGGAGAGCGAGCGCGCGCACGTGATCGTGGAGCCCGACCGGGCCGCGGCGATCGCTCTGGCGGCCGGCCGGGCACGGCGCGGCGACGTCGTCGTCGTCGCCGGCAAAGGTCATGAACAGGGGCAGTATGTCGGCGGTGCGGTCCTCCCCTTCGACGACCGCGAGGTCATGCGGCGCGTCCTGCGCGAACGCCGGGAGCGACGCGATGACCGGTGAACGCGTGGCACGCGGCGTGCCGTCGCACCGACCGACCATTCGGACTTCCGGCAAGGAGCAGACTTGATCCCACTCTCGCTCGCGAGGATCGCGGAGATCACCCGGGGCAGGATGGACGGTGCGTCCCCTGAGACGGTCGTGAGCGGACCCGTCGTCATCGACTCGCGGCAGGCCGGGCTCGGCGCGCTGTTCGTCGCGTTCCGCGGCGAGCACGCGGACGGGCACGACTTCGCCGCCCAGGCGGTCGAGGCCGGCGCGGCGGCGGTGCTCGCCGAGCGGCCGGTCGGCGTTCCCGCGATCGTCGTCGACGACGTCCTGACCGCCCTCGGCGCGCTCGCCCGCGCGGTGGTCGACCGGCTGCCCGAGACGACCGTGATCGGCGTCACCGGGTCGGCGGGCAAGACCTCGACCAAGGACCTCCTCGCGCGGCTCACGGGCCGGCTCGGACCGGCCGTGGCCCCGCCCGGGTCGTTCAACAACGAGATCGGCCACCCGCTCACGGTGCTGCGCGCCGACGAGGGCACGCGCTACCTCGTGCTGGAGATGGGCGCCCGCGGACTCGGGCACATCGCCCACCTCGCACGCGTCGCGCGCCCCGACATCGGCGTCGTGCTGAACGTCGGCAGCGCCCACATCGGGGAGTTCGGCAGCCGAGAGGTCGTCGCGAAGGCCAAGGGCGAGCTGGTGGAGGCGGTGCCCCCGCACGGCGTGGCCGTGCTCAACGCCGACGACCCCCTCGTACGGGCGATGGCGGCCCGCACCCCGGCACGGATCACGCTGTTCGGGCGGGCGCCGGAGGCGGACGTGCGGGCCGAGGACGAGTCCCTCGACGACGCCGGCCGGCCGCGCTTCACCCTGGTCACCCCGACGGGGTCGGCCGCGGTCGCGCTCCGGCTGTACGGCGCGCACACGGTGAGCAACGCGCTCGCCGCGGCGGCGGTCGCCCACGAGCTCGGGATGCCGGCCGCCGACATCGCCGAGGTGCTGTCGGAGGCGACGCCGGCCAGCCGCTGGAGGATGGAGGTCACCGAACGCCCCGACGGCGTGACCGTGATCAACGACGCGTACAACGCCAACCCCGAGTCGGTACGCTCGGCGCTCGACACCCTGGTCCACATGGCCCGTGGCCGGCGGGCCTTCGCCGTGCTCGGCGAAATGGCGGAGCTGGGTGCGACGACGGTGAGTGAACACGAGAGGATCGGTACCCACGCGGCGCGGGGCGGCCTGACGGGTCTGATCGCCGTCGGCGAGACCGCCGCGTCCGTGCTGAAGGGTGCTGGACAAGTCGGGTCATGGACGGGAGAAGGCGTGCGGGTCGAGGATGCCGACGCGGCGGTGGCCGCGCTGGGCGAGAGACTGCGGCCGGGTGACGTCGTGCTCGTGAAGGGCTCACGCGTCGCCGGGCTGGAGAAGGTCGCCCAGGCAGTGCTGGAGATGTCCGAAGGGGGGCACGAGGCGTGAGGACCATTCTGGTCGCGTCGGCCCTCTCCCTGATCATCGGGCTGCTCGGCACGCCGGTGTGGATCCGTGTCGTCCGCCGTCTCGGGTACGGCCAGATGATCCGCGAGGAGGGGCCCGAGGCGCACCTCAGCAAGCGGGGCACGCCGACGATGGGCGGCACCGTGTTCATCATCGGGTCGCTGATCGCGTACTTCATCGCCCACGTGGTGACGGGCACGCAGCCGACGGTGTCCGGGGCGCTGGTGCTGTTCCTGATGACCGGTCTGGGCATGGTCGGGTTCGTCGACGACTACATCAAGGTCTTCAAGCAGCGCAGCCTGGGCCTGCGCAGCGGCGCCAAGATGATCGGAATCATCATCGTCGGCGTGGTCTTCGCCCTGCTGTCCCTGCGCTTCCCGAACGCCTACGGCGCCAGGCCGGCCACGGTGCACCTGTCGTTCCTGCGCGACTTCGGCCCGCCGATCGGCCCGTACCTCTTCGTGATCTGGGCGCTGCTGATGATCGCGGGCACGTCCAACGCGGTGAACCTCACCGACGGCCTCGACGGCCTCGCGGGCGGTGCGGTCGGCACGGTGCTCGGGGCGTACGTCCTCATCGGCAACTGGCAGCTGCGCAACAGCTGCTTCTACGTCGGCCTGGGCCCGACCTGTTACACGGTCCGAGATCCGCTCGACCTGGCCGTCGTCGCGGCGGCCGTCCTGGGCGCCCTCGTCGGCTTCCTGTGGTGGAACGCCCCACCGGCCCGCATCTTCATGGGCGACACCGGCTCGCTCGGCCTCGGCGGCGTGATCGTCGGCCTGGCCGTGATGACCCGCACCGAGCTGCTGTTCATCATCCTCGGCGGGCTGCCGGTCCTGATCACCCTGTCGGTGATCATCCAGGTCGGGTCGTTCAAGCTCACCCGAAAACGGGTCTTCAAGATGGCGCCGCTGCAGCACCACTTCGAGCTGTCCGGCTGGGCCGAGACGACGATCGTGGTGCGCTTCTGGCTGATCTCCCTGCTGTGCGTGGCGGCGGGCCTGTCGCTGTTCTACATTGAATGGGTGCCGAGCTGATGACCGCCTGGAAGGGCCTGCGGGTGTGCGTGGCGGGTGCCGGCCTGTCCGGCCGCGCCGCCGCCCGCGTCCTGGCCGCCCGCGGCGCCGACGTCACGCTCGTCGACGCGCGGGACGACGAGTCGCTGCGGGCCAAGGTCGCCGTGCCCGGCGTCACCGTGCGCCTCGGCGACGGCGAGAGCCTGCCGCCGGGCACCGAGCTGGTCGTCACCTCGCCCGGCTGGCGCCCCACCGCTCCGCTGCCGCGGGCCGCCGCCGAGGCCGGCGTCGAGGTCATCGGCGAGGTCGAGCTCGCCTGGCGGCTGCGCGGGCCGGACGCGCCCCCGTGGCTGGCCATCACCGGCACCGACGGCAAGACCACGGTCGTGCGGATGCTGGCCCGGATGCTCGAGGCGGCCGGACACAGGACGGTCGCGGTCGGCAACGTCGGCACTCCGATCGTCGAGGTGGTCGCCGGCGGCGACGGCGCGGCCCCCGAGCCGTACGACGTGCTGGCCGTCGAGCTGTCCAGCTTCCAGCTGCACTGGTCCAGCTCGATCCGGCCGCTCGCCGCGACCGTCCTCAACGTCGCGCCCGACCACATCGACTGGCACGGCTCCTTCGAGGAGTACGCCGCGGCCAAGGGCAAGATCTTCGCGCCCGGCACGCTCGCGGTGGTCAACGCCGACGACGAGTGGTCCGTACGCCTCGCGGAGGGCGCCGAGCGATCCGTCGGCTTCACGCTCGGCGTGCCCAGCCCCGGCAGGCTCGGCGTCGTCGAGGAGCTCCTCGTCGACCGGGCGTTCACCGGCGACCCGGTGCGCGAGGCGGTCGAGCTGGCCGAGCTGACGGACGTCCGGCCGTTCGCGCCGCACAACGTCGCCAACGCACTCGCCGCCGCCGCGCTGGCCCGCGCGTTCGACGTGCCGCCGGAGGCGGTACGGGAGGGCCTGCACCGGTTCCGGCCCGACCCGCACCGGATCGAGCACGTCGCCACGGTCGCCGACGTGGACTACGTCAACGATTCCAAGGCCACCAACCCGCACGCGGCGGCCGCCTCCCTGGCGGCCTTCCGCTCGATCGTCTGGATCGCCGGTGGGCTCCTCAAGGGCGCCGACGTGGAGGAGCTCGTGCGCTCCTGCGCCGACCGGCTGCGCGGAGTCGTCCTGATGGGCGCGGACCGGGCGCGGATCGCCGAGGCACTTGCGCGACACGCCCCGGATGTCCCGGTCGTGGACGTCGCCGACACCGACACTGGTGCCATGGACCGCGTCGTGACCGAGGCGGCCCGGCTGGCCCGGCCCGGGGACACCGTGCTGCTGGCCCCCGTGGGGGCCTCCATGGACATGTTCACCGGGTATCCGGCGCGAGGAGAGGCGTTCGCGGCGGCCGTGGGCCGGCTCGCCGAGTGAGCCCCGCGTCCGCGGGCGCCGTGTGAAGGGGAGGAGCCGACCGTGAGCGTGGCCTACGCCGACGAGGAGGAGCCGCGGTCGGGGCCGCGGGCCTGGGCGTCCGGGGTCGCCGGCCTGCTCGACCGGCCGCTCACCTCCTACTACCTGGTGCTCGGCAGCTCGCTGCTGCTGCTGGCCCTCGGCATGGTCATGGTCCTGTCGGCCTCGAGCATCCGCCAGTACCAGAACACCGGGTCGGCGTTCACCCTCTTCGAGAAGCAGGCGCTGTGGGTCGGCATCGGGCTGCCGCTGATGTGGATCGCCGCCAGGCTCCCGCCCAAGACGTTCCGCACGGCGGCCTACCCGCTGATGCTGCTGTCGGCGCTGGCCCTCATCGTCGCGCTCACCCCCGGCCTCGGACAGAGCGCCAACGGCGCGCAGCGCTGGATCAGCTTCGGCGGACCGTTCCAGCTCCAGCCCTCCGAGCCGGCCAAGCTGGCCCTCGTGCTGTGGGGCGCCGACCTGCTGGCCCGCAAGGAGAAGCTGCGCCAGCTCACCGACTGGCGGCAGCTCCTGATCCCGCTGCTGCCGGGCACGGGCGTCATCGTGCTGCTCATCATGATGGGCAGCGACCTCGGGACGACCATCGTGCTGCTCATCATCTTCCTGTCCCTGCTGTGGGTCGTCGGCGCCCCGGGTCGCCTCTTCGTCGGCATGGCGGGCGTGACGAGCGTCCTGGTCGCCATCCTCATCCTCGTCGAGCCGTACCGCCTCGCGCGGCTCACCGGCTTCCTCGACCAGTCCGGCAACCAGATGACCACCAACTACCAGGGGCTCCAGGGGCTGTACGCCATCGCCTCGGGCGGCGTGCTCGGCACGGGGCTCGGCGAGGGCCGGGCGAAGTGGAACTACCTGCCCCACCCCGAGACCGACTTCATCTTCGCCATCATCGGCGAGGAGCTCGGCCTGATCGGCACGCTCGTCGTGCTCGGACTGTTCGGCGTGCTCGCGTACGCCGGCCTGCGGGTCGCCCGGCGCGTCAAGGACCCGTTCATGCGGCTCGCCGCGTCCGGAGCGACCGCCTGGCTGATCGGTCAGGCCATCATCAACATCGGCGCGGTGATCGGCGTCCTGCCCATTACGGGCATCCCGCTGCCGCTGGTGTCGTACGGTGGGTCCGCCCTCATCCCGACCTTGTTCGTGCTGGGCATGCTGCTGTCGTTCGCCAAACGCGAGCCCGGCGCCCGGCAGGCCCTCGCCGCACGTGGTCCGGGACCGGCCCTGATGGCTCTAAGCTGGCTGGGCCTGGCAAAGCGCTGAGGGTGTTGAGCCGGTGACGGAGCGAGTCGATTTGAGCAGGAGCGCGAGCATGAGGGTTGTCCTGGCCGGTGGCGGCACAGCCGGACATATCGAACCCGCCCTGGCCCTCGCCGACGCGTTGCGCCGGGAGGACCCCGGCGTACAGGTGACCTGTCTGGGCACCGAGCGGGGCCTGGAGTCCCGCATCGTGCCCCAGCGAGGCTACGAGCTCGCCATGATCCCGCCGGTCCCGCTGCCGCGGACGCTGACGCCCCGGCTGCTGACCGTGCCCGGCCGGCTCGCGGGCGCGATCAACGCCGCGGCGGCCATCCTGGACCGCACGCAGGCCGACGTGCTCGTCGGCTTCGGCGGCTACGTCGCCACCCCCGGTTACCTCGCCGCGCGCCGCCGCAAGATCCCCATCGTCGTGCACGAGGCGAACCCGCGGCCGGGCCTGGCCAACCGCCTCGGCGCCCGCTTCACCGACAACGTCGCGGTGGCGGCGCCCGACACCCCGCTGCCGCACGCCGAGGTCGTCGGCATCCCGCTGCGCCGCGAGATCTCCACCCTGGACCGGCTCGGCATGGGCGACAAGGCGCGGGCCCACTTCGGCCTGCGCTCGGACCTGCCGACGCTGCTGGTGTTCGGCGGCTCGCAGGGCGCCCGCTCGCTGAACCGCGCGGTCGGCGAGGCCGTCCCGCAGCTGCGGCAGGCCGGCATCCAGATCCTGCACATCGTCGGCCCGAAGAACCTCGCCGAGCCGGAGTTCACCCCCGACGATCCGGCGTACATCATGCTGCCGTACTGCGACCGGATGGACCTCGCGTACGCCGCGGCCGACTTCGCCATGTGCCGGGCCGGCGCCATCACGTGCGCCGAGCTGACCGCCGTCGGGCTGCCCGCGGCGTACGTCCCGCTGCCCATCGGCAACGGCGAGCAACGGCTCAACGCCGAGCCGATCGTCCGGGGCGGCGGCGGCCTCCTCATCGAGGACGGCGAGCTCACCGCCGACTGGATCCGGGCGAACGTCCTCCCCATCCTCGGCGACGCCGAGCGGGTCGCGATCATGTCCGAGGCCGCCGCGCGCATGGGCCGCCGGGACGCCGACCTCGCCCTGGCCCGCCTCGTCGCCCGCGTCGTCGCCCAAGGACCCGCAGCGTGAGTGAGCCGAAGGGGCGCGACGCCGTCTGGACTGAGGAGCGGCGGGAGCGTGAGCGGGCGCGCGTCGTCTGGACTGAGGAGCGCAGGGAGCGCAGCGACCGGAGCGACGAGGGAAGACGGCGCGCCCCGCGCCCGCGAACCGCGCTCGCGGCAGCGAGCGCAATCGGGCACGGCGACCAGAGCGACGAGGGAAGACGGCGTCTGAGGGCGCCCCGGAGGCGAACGGGATACACAGCATGAGCCTCGTCACACCGGTTGAGATCGTGCCCGCCGACCGGCTGGGCAAGGTGCACTTCGTCGGAGTCGGCGGAGCGGGCATGTCCGGGATCGCGCGCATCATGCTCGGGCGCGGCATCCCGGTCTCCGGCAGCGACGCCAAGGACTCCGACCTGCTGCGCGAGCTGCGTGAGCTCGGCGCGACGACGCACGTCGGGCACGCCGCGGAGCACGTCGGCGACGCCGCGACGGTCGTCGTCTCCACCGCGATCCGCGAGACCAACCCGGAGCTGGCCGCCGCCCGCGAGCGCGGCCTGCGGGTCCTGCACCGCGCGGCGGCGCTGGCGTCGCTGATGGCGGGCCGCCGCGCCGTCGCCGTGGCCGGCACGCACGGCAAGACCACGACCACCTCGATGCTGACCGTGGCCCTGCAGCACGCCGGGGCCGACCCGTCCTACTGCATCGGCGGCCAGCTCGTCACCACCGGCCTGGGCGCCGGTGAGGGGTCCGGCGACCTGTTCGTCGCGGAGGCGGACGAGAGCGACGGGTCGTTCCTGATGTTCACGCCGCACGCCGCGATCGTCACCAACGTCGAGGCCGATCACCTGGACAACTACGGCGGCTTCGAGAAGGTCAAGGAGACCTTCGCCGACTTCGTCGGACGGATCGAGGCGGGCGGTCTGCTGATCGTCTGCGCCGACGACCCGGGAGCGCGGGCGCTGGGCGAGGCGGGCACGCGGCGCGGGCTCACCGTCCGCACGTACGGTGAGGAGCCCGAGGCCGACTACCGCATCGAGGGCTTCACGCCGCGCGGGCTGGGCTCGCGGTTCACCGTGGCGGGCCGGGAGCTCACGCTGGCCGTTCCCGGCCGGCACAACGCGCAGAACGCCGCCGCCGCGTACGCCGTGGCCGTCGAGCTGGGCGTCGACGCCGCCGCGGTCGCCGAGGGCCTGGCCGGGTTCGGCGGAGCCCGGCGCCGGCTCGAGCCGAAGGGCGAGGTCGGCGGCGTCAAGGTGTTCGACAGCTACGCCCACCACCCGACCGAGCTCGCCGCCGACCTGCGGGCCACCCGCGACTACGTCGAGGAGCTCGGCGGCGGCCGCATCGTCGCGGTCTTCCAGCCGCACCTGTTCAGCCGCACCAGGTTCTTCGCCGCCGAGTTCGGCGCCGCGCTGGGGCTCGCCGACGAGGCGGTCGTCCTCGACGTCTACCCGGCGCGTGAGGACCCGATTCCCGGCGTGACGGGCGAGCTGGTCGCCAAGGCGGTCCCGCACGGCCGGGTGACGTACGAGCCCGACGAAAGCGCGGTGGCCGGGCGTGTCGCGGCCATGGCCGTCCCCGGGGACGTCATCATCACGATGGGCGCCGGCGACGTGACCAGGCTCGGCCCGGAGATCCTCCGGCTGCTCGGCGGCTGAGCGGCCGGCTCATCCGGGTCTACTCCCGCTCGATGGCGCGGGCGCCGCGGAGCGAGTGAGGAGGCGTGACGATGGACGCGGAGGACGTTCCGGGGGCCGTGGGCACGGGTTTCGACACGCCGGGACCGGGCGAGGACGCGCCGGACCGGCCGCAGCGGCCCGCCCGCCGTCGTCCCAACCGATGGAAGGTCCTGTTCGTCGGGCTCTTCGTGGCGGGCGTGCTCGGCACGGCCACGTGGGTCCTCCTGGGATCGCGGCTGCTCGTCGTCCGGCGGATCGACGTCACGGGGGAGCGGCTCGTCTCCCGCGAGGAGGTGCTCGCCGCGGCGCGGGTGCACCTCGGGGAGCCCCTGGCCCGGCTCGACACCGGCGTCGTCCGCGACCGGGTGGAGGCGGTGCAGGCGGTGGAGACCGCCCGCGTCGAACGCCGGTGGCCGACCACGGTCCGCATCGTCGTACGGGAGCGCACGCCGATCGTCGTCGCCCAGCACGACAACCGGTACCTCCAGATCGACCGGTTCGGCGTGACCGTCGTCGCGTCCGCCGCCCGGCCGCGCGGGCTCCCGGTGCTGGATGTGGCGAACCCCACGCAGAGCGATCCCGCGCTGCGGAGCGGGCTGTCCGTCGTCCGTGCCCTGCCCTCGTGGCTGGGCCGTCAGGTGGTCGGCGTGGACGTCCCGTCAACCGAGGCGGTGAGCCTGCGGCTGGCGGACGGCGTCACCGTCGTGTGGGGCGCCGCGGAGCGCGGACCGGAGAAGCTCCGGCTGCTGCACGGTCTGCTGGACCGGTCGCCGCGCGGGGTCAGGACGATCGACGTCAGCTCCCCGGAGGTCGTCACCACCAGGTAGCCGTAACGATGGATCGCGCGCATCCGGGATCGGCCTCCGCCGGGACGGGGCCGTCCACCGGGCCGTCCATCGGACCGGCCGAGGCGGTCGCTCCGGAGACGCGGATTCGCCCGGGCCGGATGGGCTGAATGGGCGCCGCCGGCCCCCACCGGCGCCTTCGAGTAGCGAACGATCCTCGGTCGCGGGACACTTGTCCTCGCGCGGCGGGTGGGAACGGCGCGCACCGGATCGGATGAATTGGGATGACTGGGGTGTCGCGCGACACGCCGGTGTGCTCAGGGCCGGGTTAGTTGACCCTGCAGTGGGGCGCCCCTACTGTCCGTATCAGCCCTAGGTTGACATAACTGTAAGTCTCAACTTGAGGGTGAGGGTTCCGGCCCAACAAAGTACGTGAATTCAGTAAGAAACACCGGAGCGGCGGCACGCCGGCCGGTTCGATAGAGCGAGCGGAAGGGCCCCTCGTCGTGGCAGCACCGCAGAATTACCTGGCGGTCATCAAGGTCGTCGGCATCGGCGGCGGCGGCGTCAACGCCGTCAACCGGATGATCGAAGAGGGGCTCAAGGGTGTCGAGTTCATCGCGATCAACACGGATGCCCAGGCGCTGCTGATGAGCGACGCCGACGTCAAGCTCGACGTCGGCCGTGAACTGACCCGTGGTCTGGGCGCGGGCGCCAATCCCGATGTCGGGCGCAAGGCGGCCGAGGACCACCGTGAGGAGATCGAGGAGGTCCTCAAGGGGGCCGACATGGTCTTCGTCACGGCCGGAGAGGGCGGCGGCACCGGCACCGGCGGCGCTCCGGTGGTGGCCAACATCGCCCGTTCCCTGGGCGCCCTGACGATCGGCGTGGTCACCCGCCCCTTCAGCTTCGAGGGCAAGCGGCGCGCGATGCAGGCCGAGGCCGGCATAGAGACGCTCCGCGACGAGGTCGACACGCTCATCGTCATCCCGAACGATCGGCTGCTGTCGATCTCCGACCGCCAGGTGAGCGTGCTGGACGCGTTCAAGGCGGCCGACCAGGTGCTCCTCTCCGGTGTTCAGGGCATCACGGACCTGATCACCACGCCGGGTCTGATCAACCTCGACTTCGCCGACGTCAAGTCGGTGATGTCCGGGGCCGGCTCCGCGCTCATGGGCATCGGCTCCGCCCGCGGCGACGACCGGTCGGTCGCCGCCGCCGAGATGGCGATCTCCAGCCCGCTGCTGGAGGCCAGCATCGACGGCGCCCACGGCGTCCTGCTGTCGATCTCCGGCGGCTCCGACCTCGGCCTCTTCGAGATCAACGAGGCGGCGCAGCTCGTGTCCAACGCGGCCGCGCCCGACGCGAACATCATCTTCGGCGCGGTCATCGACGACGCGCTGGGCGACGAGGTCCGGGTGACCGTGATCGCCGCGGGCTTCGACGAGATCCGGCCGCAGAACGCCCCGGCGCCGCAGGCGGAGCCGAAGCGGCTGACACCGCCCCGCCCGGCCGTGGCGACCCCGCCCGTGACGCCGCCCCGCCCGGTGACCCCGCCCGCGGCGCCGCCGCCCGCGCCGCCGCGGGTCGCCGCCGTCCCGCCGCCGGCGCCCGCTCCCGCGCAGCACCGGGAGCCGGGCCCGTCCTCGGCGGCCGGAGTGGCCAAGCCGGCGGAGGCGAAGCACGACCCGCCGAAGGCCGACCCGCCCAAGCACGCCGACACCAAGCCCGAGCCGGTGGCCGAGAAGCCGGCGGAGAGCACGACGGACGGCGGAGCGACGCCGCCGCGTCCGGCCTCCGGCGAGACAGCGGTCCGCCCTAAGGTGCCGCGGCCGGCCTCCGAGCCGACCGCGGCGCGCCTCGGCACCGACCCGGTCCGCCGCCGCCCCGTCGTCTTCGACGAGGACGACGACCTGGACGTCCCGGACTTCCTCAAGTAACGATGCTCAGCCGGTGAAGCACGACCAGTGATGTCCAGCCGCGAAGAACAACTGACCGCGAACCTCGCGGCCGTCCGTGAGCGTGTCGCCAAGGCGTGCGCCGCGGCCGGCCGCTCCGCCGACGAGGTCACCGTGATCGCGGTGACGAAGACCTTCCCCGCCTCGGACGTGCGCCTGCTGGCGGGGCTCGGCGTCACCGACGTCGCGGAGAACCGCGACCAGGAGGCGTCCGTCAAGGCCGCCGAGTGCCGCGACCTGCCGCTGCGGTGGCACTTCGTCGGGCAGTTGCAGACCAACAAGGTTCGCTCGGTGGCCTCCTACTCCGACGTCGTGCACTCGGTCGACCGGGAGCGCCTCGTGACGGCACTGTCGCGCGCGGCCACCCAGGCGGAGCGGTCCCTGCGCTGTCTCGTCCAGGTGGCGCTCGACGACGCCGAGGGCCGGGGCGGCGTCCGGCCCGGCGGAGTGCCGGCGCTGGCCGACGCGATCGCCGCCGCGCCCGGCCTCACGCTCGGAGGCGTCATGGCGGTCGCGCCCCTGGGCGGCGATCCCGCCGCGGCCTTCGGCCGGCTGGCGGAGGTCGCCGCCGCGCTACGCGCCGCTCACCCCGGCGCGACCATGATTTCTGCCGGAATGAGCGGGGATCTGGAAGAAGCGGTCGCGTGTGGTGCGACACACGTCCGAGTCGGTACGGCGTTGCTCGGAGGACGACGGGCAATCGTCAGGTAATGTCCCCACCGTGGACCTTGGCGTCCGCGCTTAAACGTAACGATCGGCGAGCGGAAGCTTCCCGCAGGGATTCTCCTGTCGGCGGACGACGGAGGGGGCGTATGGCCAGCGCGATGCGCAAGATGGCGGTCTACCTCGGCCTCGTGGAGGACGACCGCTACGACGACGATTACGATGATTACGACGTCTACGACGACGAGGCCGTCGAGCGGCGTCGGCTCGAGCGCGGTTCCGACGAATCCGCCGGGCAGCCTACCGGAGTCCAGGCGCCCGCCGAGGAGGAGCAGAAGCCGTTCGGGCCGGAGCGGCGCCCCCCAGTTGGGGAGTCAGCGGTGTCCGACCTCGCTCGTATCACTACGCTTCACCCCAGGACCTACAACGAGGCCCGCACGATCGGAGAGCACTTCCGGGAGGGCACCCCGGTGATCATGAACCTCACCGAGATGGTCGACAGCGACGCGAAGCGTCTCGTCGACTTCGCGGCTGGTCTCATATTCGGCCTGCACGGAAGCATCGAGCGTGTTACGAACAAGGTGTTCCTGTTGTCCCCAGCCAACGTCGAGGTGACCGCCGAGGACAAGGCCCGTATGGCAGAACGAGGGTTCTTCAATCAGAGCTGACAGCCACAAGCGAGAGTGTTCGTGAATCTTGGAAATTACCTGAGCATCCCGCTGTACCTCTTCCTGCTCTTCCTCATCGGCAGGATGGTCTTCGAGACGCTTCAGGCGTTCGCCCGGTCGTGGCGGCCCCGAGGGGTGGTGCTGGTGCTGGCGGAGGCCACATACACCGTCACCGACCCACCTCTCAAGCTCCTACGCCGTTTCATCCCGTCCGTCCGGCTGGGTAACGTTGCACTCGACCTGAGCTTCACGGTTCTCTTCTTCGTGGTCTGGTTCTTGATCATCATTGTCCAGCCGCTCTGATCGGGTACCGTCCGTTCGGGGACAGACTCCAAGCGCGCCAAGGAGACCAGATGCCGCTGACACCCGCGGATGTGCGGAACAAGCAGTTCAGTACAACCCGGCTCCGGCCGGGCTACGACGAAGAGGAGGTCGACGCGTTCCTCGATGAGGTCGAGGCAGAGCTCGACCGGCTCATCCAGGAGAACGAGGAGCTGCGCGCCAAGCTGGCCGAGTGCCTTCGTGGCAAGGTGCCGGCGATGGCCGCTCCGATCGTCGAACCCAAACCGGAGATCACGCATCTGCCCGAGCCGCCCAAGCCGCCGGAGCCGAAGCCCGAGCACGACCCGATGATGGGCGGTCTCGGACTGCCTCCCGCCCCGCAGGCGCCTCCACCTCCGCCGCCGCCGATGGCCACGCCCGGCGAGGACAACATGGACACGGCCGCCCGGGTGCTCGCCCTGGCCCAGCAGACCGCCGACCAGGCGATCGCCGACGCCCGCCGCGAGGCCGACGAGACGCTGGGGCGTGCCCGGCGTGAGGCCGAGGAGATCCTCGGCAAGGCCCGCCGGCAGTCCGAGCAGATCGTCAGCGAGGCCCGCGCCCGCGCCGAGTCGCTCGAGCGGGACGCGCAGGAGCGGCACCGCCAGGCCATGGGCTCCCTCGTCCAGCAGCGCGAGGAGCTCGAGCGCATGGTCGAGGACCTGAACCTCTTCGAGCGCGAGTACCGCAGCCGCCTCAAGGCCTACCTCGAGGGTCAGCTGCGCGAGCTGGAGGCCGGCAGCCACGCCGGGCCGTTCGGCGGACCGGGCAACACGGGTCCCCAGCCGGCTCAGCCCGCCGTCGCCCCGCCGCCGCCGCACGTCGAGGCGCCGCGCAACGGCCAGCCGGGCATCGGCCCGGGCAACACCGGAGCGAACCCCTTCCCGCAGCCGCCGCAGGCCGAGCCGCAGCACGCTCAGCACGGTGCCACCGGGAGCTTCCACACCGCCGACAACCCGCACGACCGGCGCTGAGCACGGCCACGCGGTTCCGGACCGACGGTCATGTCCGAAACCAAGTGGTAGCGGGTTGGAGGCGGCCGAACCGACCGAAGTTGCGCTAGCGTTGCTGCGCACCTCCGGTACGACGGTTGGTAGAGGGAGACCTGTGTGATCATCCTGAGTGGCGTGCTCGTCGTCCTGGCGATCGCTCTTCTTGTGACGGGCATCGTCACGGGCAACACCGGGCATGAGATTCTCGGTCTTGACGGGCTGAAGCTGATCTACGTGTCGATCGGCGTCAGCATCGTTTCCGCCCTCTTCCTCGCCGTCGGGGTGTTCCTCCGGCGCAAGGAACTCTTCGGCACCACCGTGGCCCCGGCGAACGCCAAGGCGTCCGCCGGCCGGACGACCGCCAGGCCGGTCAAGGCCAAGGCACGGGTCGGAGCGGGAGATGACGCGGCGATCGTTCCGGCGACGTCGGCCTCCGCGACCGATGTGCCCGCCGAGACCACCGTCTACGTGGTCCCGGGCCGTAAGCGCTACCACCTGGAGACCTGCCGTCAGCTCGCGGGCCGCGACAAGGAGGAGCTCACCTTCGTCGAGGCGCGGGAGGAGGGCTTCACGCCCTGCACCGCCTGCCTGCCCGACACGGCGCTCGCCGCGCGTGCCGCCCTCACCGAGACGGTCGAGGAGCGACCGGCCGACACCGGCACGGTCGCCGACACCAGGCCGCAGAGCGCGGCTCTGGAGCCCATTGAGGTCACCCGGACCGACATTCCGGTCACCCGAGACCTCCCCGTCGCCAAGCGGCCGTCCAAGGAGCGCGACGCCCTCACGGGCGGCCCGGCCACCACCGGCGGAACCGAGGCGACACAGCAGCCTGAGACGGACGTCCGCGACACGGAGTCCACCACGGCCGAGCCGGCCGACGCCGAGCACACGACCGCCGACGCTCCCGAGGAGTCACTCGCCGAGCGCTCGAGGCGGCACGGCCGGTCGCTGTTCGAGCCCCTGGACCGTACGGACGCCGACGCCGACGCCGACGAGACGGCCGACGCCGCCGCGGCAGCCGCGAAGACCGACACCGGCGCACCGGACGCCGGGCACCGCGACGACGAGCCCACGACGGCCCGCTCCGCGGACGAGCCCGAGACCGCTGAGCCCCAGGACGAGACCGCCGAGACCGCGGAGGCGGCGACGACGCGGGAAGCGGCCCTTCCCGAGACCGCGGACCGCAACACCGCAGAGCCCGAGAGCGCAGAGCCCGAGAGCGCAGCGGACGAGGCCACAGAGCCGGAGGCCGGCGAAGAGGCCACCGCGGCCGAGGCCACGGACCTCCAGGACTCCGCTCACCCGGACACCGGGACGGACGACGCCACGACGCCCGAGCCCACGGCCGAGACCCAGGAGTCCGAGTCCGCCCCGTCCGATGAGCACGGCGAGCAGGCCGAGGAGCCCGCCGCGGAGGAGCCCGCAGCCGAGGAGGCCGCGAGCGAGGAGGCCGCGGCCGACCCGGCTCCGCCGGAGCCCGCCGAGGCCGAGGACGTCGAGCCCGACGCCGCCGAGGACGCCGAGCAGTCGCCGGAGCCCGCCGCCGAGACCGCGCAGACCGACGAGTCCGCCGACGCCGACGAGGCCGACAAGCGTGACGAAGCCGAGAAGACCGCGACGAGCGACGAGACGGCGAAGGCCACGCCCGCGGACGGCTCGGAGGACTCGGAGGACTCCGACGACGCCGGAGCCGCGAGCAGCCCGACCGTGCGCATCCTGAGCGGAACCAAGCGGTACCACCGGTCGGACTGCGCGCTGATCGAGGACATCGCCGACGACGCCGACGACCTGGAGAGCCTGTCACGGGCGGCGGCCCGGGAGCGCGGCTGCACCCCCTGCCTGGTCTGCCAGCCGGACGACGACTGATCCCCGCAGCCGCACGGTGGCGGCCTAGTCCGCGGTGATCACTGGCGGATGCTGCTGCTAGAACGCAGTGGACGCCTGTGATCACATCGCGGAGGCCGACTCGGTCGGCCGACACGGTGCAGGATCCAGGACGGCGGCTCAGCGGGCTCGCCGGCGCGGGCGCAGCTCCCGCTGCTGCTCACGGAGGTCCTGTCGCGCGACAGCGCCGGGGTGCGGTTGGGCGAGTCGGCGGGGTTGCCAACGGAGGGGACACGCTGACGCCCTCAGGGGCGGCGATGGACGTCGGTCAGTGTTGCCTGGCAGGTCGCGGGTCGGCGCCCGCGTCGAGTGCGTCGGCCAGCCAGGCGTACAGAGCGGCGCGAGGGAACGATGGCTGCCGGCCCTGCATCATCGCCAGCAGTCGACGGTAGTGCTCCAGGCGCTCGTCGATGCCCGCGTCCAGGCGGGCCCTGAGGCGGTCACGGACGGCTGTTCGGCGCTCGGGGCGGGGATCGCCGAGCAGGCGATCGACGACCTCGGCTGCTCGGGGTGAGCCCGGCTCGACGCCTTCGCGCACCGCCGCGCCGATGGTGCGGTCGAGGTTCTGGGCGAACAGACGGTGCCTGTCCGGCTGTGAACTCTGCCCGGCGCCGCCGGTCGTCACGCGACCGCCGGTGCTCTGCGGCGCGGCGCGCCACCTGCTGGAACTCCGGATCCTGCATCATCTCGGACAGTTCCAGCGTCCCGCACCCGGTGGCCGCCTCGCGCAGGGTGGCCACCAACTCCAGCCGGGCCAGGCCGGCCGGGTCATAGAGTCGGTGGCCGCCCGCGCGGCGCGGTGGCCTCGGGAACGACCCCGGTCTCCGACCAGTACTGGATGGTCCGTACTGGCAGTCCGGTCCGGCGGGCGAGGTCACCGATGGTCAGCAGCGAGACAGCTGCGTGCGTGCCGTCCACGGCTTAGAGTCTGCGACCTCCAGCCGCTGGAGATGCAAGACGCTCACCTGGAGCTCGGACCCGACCTCGGTGTGGTCTCCGGCGAGCGGACCAAATGCTCGGTGAAGCCGCCGGAAGCGGGTCTCGTATCGGGACGAAGCGCCGACAGTTCGGTGCTTCGCCGAGCCTTGTGCCTTCGAGAGCGAGGCCGAGCCGTCGGTTTCAGGGCCCTGCCCCTCTTGGTCTCGAACGGCCCGATCGGTCATCGGCCCGTCAACGGCGAAAGCGGCAACCTCGTCTATCGAGATCACTGGCGGACGCTGGCACTGGAACGCGGTAGACGCCAATGATCATGGCGCGGCTCAGCGGGCTCGCCGGTGCCGGCGCAGCTCCCGTTGCTGCTCCCGGAACTCCCGGTGCACCGCGCGCTGCTTCTCCCGGAACTCCCGGTGCAGGCTCCGCTGCCGTGCGTGGAAGTCACCGCCCTCGACCGTCGTGGGCTCGGCGCCCTCGCCGACGTTCAGCCGTTTGACGTCGATCCCGCCGAGCAACGCCATGCCCGTGAGCCGGATCACCGGAGCGTCCGGGCCCACCGTGTCATCGGACGGCAGTGAGCAGCCGCCCATCACGGAGGTCACGGAGTTCACCACGCGAACACCGGGCGGCACGGTGATGGACACGCCGCCCATGATGGTCGTGATGTTGATGGTGACCTCGCGCTGGGCGAGCACGGCCTGGCGGAGGTCGAGCTCGACGCCGCCGAGCACGGCCACCACGTTGGTGTGCGGCTCGACCAGCCAGCGGCCCTTGCGCTCGGCGCCGCCCAGGATGGCGACCAGGTTCGGCGAGCCCGCCTGCGGCGCCGGCAGGTCGTCGCGCACCACCTGAGGGGTCGCGGGCATGGGGCCGCCGGCCCCCGGGAGATCGGCGACGATCGGTGCCAGTTCGGCGTACGTCTTCGCCTGATAGACGACGTCGAGGCGCTCGGCGTGCTCCTCCGCGGTGAGCCGACCCTCGGCGAGGGCCTCGCGCAGCCGGTCCGCGATCCGGTCACGGTCGGCGTCCGAGGCGCGCATCAGGCTCGGGTCCACCTCAACGGGCTTGTCGGGTACGTCCACGCCAGCATCATTCCGCACCGGCCCGGCGGAGGCCAGACGTGGCCGCCCGTACCGGCGCGGACGGAGATGAACGGTCGTCGCCCGTATGGGTCTGGACGAGGCCGGCCGCGTTGGCTCTGCGGATAACGACGAGCATGTCGGCTTCGGCCCGCCGAGGCCCCCGCTCAAGAGAACGTCCTCGCCGGCACCGGTTCCGGAGTCGTGGCGGCGGCACGGCCCGACGCGGTGGCTCGGGCCGGGGGAGCGGGGTCGAACCGGTGGTGGCCCTACCCGCTCGGGCGGGGGGCTTAGACGCGCTCGTTCGCGCCGGCTTGAGACGGGGTGGTGAGTGGTCGCCTGTGCCGGCTTGGAGGAGGTCGGCCGCGTTGGCTTGGGCAGGGGTGGTGAGTGGTCGCCTGTGTCGGCTTGGAGGTCCCGGCGCGTTCGGGACCGCCGTCCGTTCCGTGGTGGGCGGGGCGGCGGTCCCGGAGCGACGACCGGGGAGCCGGTCAGGCGGATCGGCGCAGCCAGAAGGTCAGCCGCAGTTCCTCGTCCCGGAAGGCCGGCAGGTCCGAGTCGGGCTCGCTGTCCTGCCAGGTGTTGGCGAGCACCTCGCCGGCCACCTCGTCGCCGTGCTCGCGCAGCGTGGCGGCGAGTTCGGCGTCGCTCGTCCGCCACCACAGGTCGATCCGGTCGGAGATGTCCAGGCCGCTGTTCTTGCGGGCCTCCTGGACGAGCCGGATGACCTCGCGGGCGAGCCCGGCGCGGCGCAGCTCCGGCGTGACGGTCAGGTCGAGCGCGACCGTCTCCCCGGCGGCGCTCTCCACCGCCCACCCGCTGCGCGGCCGCTCGGTGACGATCACCTCGTCGGGCGTCAGGTCCACCTTCCCGACCTCGCCCGCGTCGACGGTCACCGTGCCGGAGTCGCGCAGGCCGTGGACGAGGCCGGCCGGGTCGGCCGAGGTGACGGCCGCCGCGACCTTCGGCGTCTGCTTGCCGAAGCGCTTGCCGAGCTCGCGGAAGTTCGGCTTGACCTGGTACTCGACGAGCTCGCCGCCGATCGAGGCCAGCGTGTCGAAGCCCTGGACGTTGAGCTCGTCGGCGATCTGGGCGCGCAGCTCGTCCGGGAGCGACGCCCAGCCCGCGGCGCCGACCAGCGCGCGGCCGAGCGGCTGGCGGGTGCGGACGCCCGACGCGGCACGGGCGGACCGGCCGAGCTCCACGAGACGCCGGACGAGCGCCATCCGGGCGGACAGCTCCGGGTCGAGGAGCGTCTCGTCCACCTCCGGCCAGGTGGCCAGGTGCACCGAGTCCGCGTCTCCGTCGCGCCGCAGGACGTCCCACACGTAGTCGGTGACGAACGGCGAGATCGGCGCCATCAGTCGCGTCAGCGTCTCCAGGCACTCGTACAGGGTGGCGAACGCCGCGGCGTTCTCACCGGCTCCGTCCTGCTCCGGTCCCTCCCAGAAGCGGCGCCGGGAGCGGCGGACGTACCAGTTCGACAGGTCGTCGATGAAGTCGGCGAGACGACGCCCGGCGGCGGCCGTGTCGAAGCTTTCGAGGGCGGTGTCCACCTCGCGGATCGTGCGGTGCAGCTCGGCCAGCACCCACCGGTCCAGCAGCGGCCGGTCGGCGTACGCGGGGGCGGGCGCACCCGGCGTCCAGTCCGCGGCGTTGGCGTACAGCGCGAAGAACGACGCGGTGTTCCAGTAGGTGAGGAGGATCTTGCGGACGATCTCCTCGAGCGAGGCGTCGCCGACCCGGCGGGCCGCCCACGGCTGACCGCCCGCGGCCATGTACCAGCGCAGGGCGTCGGCGCCGTGCTTGTCCATGAGCGGGATCGGCTCGAGGACGTTGCCGAGGTGCTTGCTCATCTTCCGGCCGTCCTCGGCGAGGATGTGGCCGAGGCAGACGACGTTCTCGTACGACGAGCGGTCGAAGACCAGCGTGCCGACGGCCATCAGCGAGTAGAACCAGCCGCGGGTCTGGTCGATGGCCTCGCAGATGTACTGCGCCGGGTAGGACGCCTCGAAGACCTCCTGCCGCCGGTGCGGCGCGCCCCACTGGGCGAACGGCATGGAGCCGGAGTCGTACCAGGCGTCGATCACGTCCGGGACGCGGCGGGCCTCCTTGCCGCACTCCGGGCAGGCGAAGGCGACGTCGTCGACGTACGGGCGGTGCGGGTCGAGCGCGCTCAGGTCCTGCCCGGCCAGCTCACCCAGCTCCTTGAGAGAACCGACGCACGTGGCGTGGTCGTCCTCACACAGCCAGATCGGCAGCGGGGTGCCCCAGTAGCGGCTGCGCGACAGCGACCAGTCGACGTTGTTCCGCAGCCACTCGCCGTACCGGCCCTCCTTGATCGTGGCCGGGAACCAGTTGGTGCCCTCGTTCTCCGCCAGGAGCCGGTCCTTGATGGCGGTGGTCCTGATGTACCAGGCGGGCAGCGCGTAGTAGAGCAGCGGCGTGTGGCACCGCCAGCAGTGCGGGTAGCTGTGCTCGTACCGTTCGACGCGGAAGAGCAGGTTGCGTTCGCGCAGGTTCTCGACGAGCCGCGCGTCGGCGTCCTTGAAGAAGGTCCCGCCCACGAGCGGCACCGACGGTTCGAACCGGCCGTCCGGGTTGACGGGGTTGACGACGGGCATGCCGGCCGCCCGGCAGGTCGCGAAGTCGTCGGCGCCGAAGGCGGGGGCCAGGTGCACCAGGCCGGTGCCGTCCTCGGTCGTGACGAACTCGGCGCCCAGCACCCGGTGCGCGTCGGGGATCTCGACGAGGTCGAAGGGCCGGCGGTACGGCGTGCCGACCATGTCGGCGCCCTGGACGCGGGACAGGATGTGCCAGCCCTCGCCGAGGACGCGGGCGAAGAGCGGCTCGGCGACCACGACGCGGCCCGGTTCGCCGGACCGGGCGGCGACGACGTACGTCACGTCCGGATGCACGGCGACGGCGGTGTTGGACACCAGCGTCCAGGGGGTGGTCGTCCAGATGAGGAGGTCGGCGCCCTCGAGCGGTCCCTCGCTGATCGGGAACCGGACCGTCACCGACGGGTCGGTGACCGTCTCGTACCCGCCCGGCTGGCCGAGCTCGTGGTCGGACAGCGGGGTGCCGCAGCGCGGGCAGTACGGGCTGATGCGGTGGTCACGGACGAGCAGGCCCTTGTCGAAGACGACCTTGAGGGACCACCAGACCGCCTCGACGTACTCGGGGTCCATCGTCCGGTAGGCCTGGGCGAGGTCGACCCAGTAGCCCATGCGCTCGGTCATCGCCTCGAAGGCGTCGACGTGGCGCAGCACGGACTCACGGCAGCGGGCGTTGAACTCCGCGACGCCGTACGACTCGATGTCGCGCTTGCCAGAGATGCCGAGCTCTTTCTCCACGGCCACCTCGACGGGCAGGCCGTGGCAGTCCCAGCCGGCCTTGCGGCGGACGCTGTAGCCCTTCATCGTCTTGAACCGCGGGAACAGGTCCTTGAACACGCGCGCCTCGACGTGGTGCACGCCGGGCATGCCGTTCGCGGTCGGCGGCCCTTCGTAGAAGACCCACTGCGGCCCGGCCTCGGTCTGCTCCAGGGACCGCTGGAAGACCTTGCCCTGCCGCCACCGGGTGAGGACCTCGCGCTCCAGCGCGGGAAGGTCGACCTGAGTGGGAAGGGTACGCAGCCTGCCGCGCCCGCTCTCGGGCGTGACCTGCGGCTCGTCGGGCATTCGGGTGCACCTCCGGCGTCACAACACAGCACGTGGACCGGAGGGACGAGGCGGTGAGCCCCGCGGTACCACCCTCCTTGGCCGCTCCGGGAAACCGGGGAGCGACCCGCTCATTGCGGTCGGCTGCCGGATCTACTGGGCCTGACGGCCGTTCTGCCGGCGGCTACGGGGTGATCAGACCACCGCGCCCACCCCCGGACTCGCACCGTCTCCGGGTCGCTCATGGTTGCGTACGGCGGCAGGTGTCCCCTTCAACGCCTTGCCGATAGCGACGATAACGCACGGGGGCGGGTGACTTCTTCCCGAATACGGAGCGGAGGCGGGCACGAGGAGGTTTCGGGCGGCCTCGGGGGGTCAAGGGCGGGCAATGACACGCCAGGGCGGAGCGACGCGATGGCGGCGTAATGGGCGATATGCGGAGTGTGACAATCCCTGGTCATTTGCCGTCCGGCGAACCGCGACCTATGCTGCCCGCACTGCCGGAAAACAAGATCAGCGCGAGGGGGCCCATATGGACGGTACCACTGGTGCGGAAGATAAGAATCGCACAGCCGAGGCACCCCGTACATCGCGCACCGCGCCGCGACGCCGGTCGGCCAAGGCTCAGCAGGTCTCCACGGCCACCGCGCAACGGCTTCCGGTCCGCGAGGGGGAGGACCTGTGGACCAGCACCGAGCTGTCGGAGGTCCGTGACCGGTTGCAGACGGAGATGGGGGAGCTGACCGCCGAGATCGCGACGGCCGAGTCGCAGATCGCCGAGCGCATCCACGACGCCGCCGAGGGCGCCGGCGACGACCAGGCCGACGCCGGGGCGAAGACGTTCGAGCGTGAGCAGGCGATGGCGCTCACCTACAACGCCCGTGACCTGCTCGCCCAGAACGAACGCGCCATCGTCCGGATCGACCAGGGCACCTACGGCGTGTGCGAGTCGTGCGGGCAGGCGATCGGCAAGGCGCGCCTGCAGGCCTTTCCGCGTGCGACCCTATGTGTGAGATGCAAACAGCGCGAGGAGCGTCGCTGAGCGACGCCATGAACCCAGAAGAAGAAGTCGCGGCACGGCCACGGCGCATCGGCGTGCTCGTCGCCGTCGCGGCGGTCGCCCTCGCCATCGACGTGGTCAGCAAGGTCATCGTCGTGGCGATGCTGCAGGACCACGACCCCATCAGGCTGGCCGGCGGGCTGCTGACCCTGCGGGTGATCCGCAACAGCGGGGCGGCCTTCAGCATCGGCAACGGCATGACGCTCGTCTTCACCGTGATCGCCACCGGGGTCGTCGTGGCGATCCTGCGGTACGCCCGGCGACTGCGCAGCCTGCCGTGGGCCGTCACCCTCGGCCTCCTCCTCGGCGGTGCGCTGGGCAACCTCGCCGATCGGATGCTGCGGTCGCCCGGACCGCTGCGCGGCCACGTCGTGGACTGGATCGAGCTGCCGCACTGGCCCACGTTCAACCTGGCCGACTCGGCGATCGTGTGCGGCGGCGCGCTGGCCGTGCTGCTGGCCTCCCGCGGCCTGCAGGTGGACGGCACCGTCTACCGCGACGGGGACGACAAGGACGACGCCGCGAAGGGCGCCGCCCCGGCGAAGACCGACGCTCCCCACGACGCAGCGCGGGACGCCGCCCCGGCGAAGACCGGCGGCGAGTCGTATCTTGCCCACGACCTGGGCGAACCGGTGAAGCGTTGCTTTCGTCTCCTGCCAGTCGGCCAACGGCATGGCGGGAAACAGCTCCAT
>NZ_JBFAUT010000087.1:0-27095 GCF_040679475.1 Actinoallomurus sp. NPDC052274 | reverse complement strand
GAGCAACGACCGCTACTCCACGGCTTCACCTCCCGCGCCGGACGCGCGAAGGTGATCGGTGTCACTCTCGCCCGGGCACCTTGGGGGGCGACGCCGCCCCGGGCGGGCCGGGTCACTCGGCGAGCGGGCTGTCGCCGAACTCCCGCAGCAGGTGCGCCGTTCCGTCGTAGACGGCGACCGCGCCGGCCTCCCGGAGCTCGTCCGCTCCGATGCCTCCGGACAGCACCGCGACGCACGGCAGGCCGGCGCGCTCGCACGCCTTGACGTCCCAGACCGTGTCACCGACGAAGATCGCCTGGTCGGCCTGGACGCCGGCGCGGTCCAGGGCGACCTCCACGATGTCGGGGGCCGGCTTGCTCTGCTCCGCGTCGGCAGAGGAGGTCACGGCGCTGATCGCGTCGTCGGCGTCGAGGGCGGCCAGCAGCGCCTTCATCTCGTCCCCGTCCGCGGAACTGGCCAGAACGACCTTCCGGCCGCGCGCGGCACAGGCGCGCAGCAGGTCGGCCGCGCCCTCGAAGGCGCGCAGCCGTTCCCAGAACAGGCGGTAGAGAGTCTTGTGCCCGGCGCGGATGTCCTCGTCGCCGTCGCGATCACGATCCTCGGGCAGCAACTGGTCGAGGAGCTTGTCGGACCCCATCCCGATCGCCCGGTGCACGGCGACCATGTCGACCCCGTGGCCGTGCTGCCGGAACGCCTCCCACCACGTCACTGCGTGCAGGTAGTTGGTGTCGACGAGCGTTCCGTCGACATCGAAGATCACCGCTTCGGTCATCGATCGTGACTCCCCGGCCGTTCAGTCCACGTACCGCAGCAGCGCCCCGACCCCGGAGTCCGCGCGCAGCGACTCCGGGGGCAGCAGCTGCAGATCCCCGTCCGTGCCCGCCAGCGCCCTGATCAGCGCGGCGTCGGCGCGGTCCTCGACGGGGTCGGCGACGCCCAGCTCGCGAAGGAGGTCGGCGGAGGTCCCCACGTCGGTCGGGTGCGGGCCGGCCCACAGCGTGGCCGGCGAGTCCGGCCGGTCCTCCAGGAACAGGGTCGCGACCTGGCCCTTGCGCAGCGCGTCCGTCACGGCCTCCAGCCCGTCGACCGCCCGGCCCCCCTTGGTGAGCTGCTCGTCGAACTGGCCGAGCAGCGCCGCGAGGTGCTCCGCACGCTTGTGCTCGACGGCCTGGGCGATCTCCTCGTCCAGCGACGGGCCGACTCCGCCGGCGTCGACCAGGCGCGCCAGCACCGCTTCGGGCAGCTCCCCTTGCACGGCCTTGCGGGCGCGGACGTCGCCCGCCAGCACGACGATGTCGGCGCCGCAGTCGTCGACGGCCACGGCGATCTCATGGGCGACCTTCTTGGCGTTGATCCGCCAGACCTCCTCGGCGGCCCGCTGCTGCTTGTCCTGCCGGAACATGTCCCCGGCCTTGACCTTGCGCACCGGGAAGTCCTCTTCCGGCTTGACGGTGATGACACGGCGATGGCCGTCCCGGGACACGCAGGTCAGCTCGCCGCCGAGCCGGTCGACCGTGGCGGACATGTAGGCCATCGGCTCCCCGCGCTGGGCGAGCAGCGGCTTGACGTGGGGCAGCGGCGCGTACTTGGCCAGTTCGACGCGCGGCGCCCCGGGCAGCACCTCGTGATGGACGACCTCGCCGTCCGCGGCGAACATCGCGAGGGTGCCGGACTCCCGCCGGGTGTTCTCCTCGTCGACCAGCCGCACCATCGCCTCGATCATCGAGGCCGGGGCTCCCTGGTCGGCCAGCTCCCGCTGCCGGGCCTTGCGGCGCAGTTCAATGGCCTTCGGAGCGTCTTCCGTGATCCGCCTGATGTCCAGATAGACGGAGGCGAACGGTCCTGGGCTGTCGTACAGCGACTTGAGGAAGCTAACGTCCATGCTGGCCGCCTACCCGCCGAGGCTGTCCCAAACCCACGATTCGCCCAGCCGAAGCCGAAGGGCTCTCCGATGCCCGCGATGGCGGCGCGTATCCGAGCGGTGACCGGCCGCATCCATTCGCCGCGATCACGCCGTCGGCCACGGCCCGGCCCGCGAGCGCCCGGCGTGCCCCCACGGACGCGCCTCCGTACAGGCCCGACTCCGTGCGGGCGTGCCTCCGTGCAGGGATCGCCTCAGCCCTCCGCGGCCCGCTGCAGCCGCGCGTAGGCGAGCTGGAGCCAGTCGGCGCCCGCCACGGCCGTCATCGTGGCCCCGGCCAGCCGGGTCGCGTCCGGCGCGAAGGTCATCCCGACCGTGTACGCGGTCGCCACCCACTGCGCCATGCAGAACGGGCAGGTGATCAGCTCGCCGATCGCGTGCTTGACACCCTTGCCCCGTACCTCCTCGGCGAGTTCGGCCGGACCGGACGTCCCCTTGTACCGGGTGAAGGGTGCCCGTAGCGGGCTCGTCACCGAGTCCTTGGCGAGCGTGCGGGACACCTTGTGGGTCGTGACGGCCATCAGGGCGACGTCCCGCGCCCCCAGGCGGGGCGCCCGCCGCCCGGTCAAGCGGGCGATCACCGCGGTGGCGCCGACGGCCACGCCGTAGACGGCGAGCGTGCCGGCGTAGGACTTCAGCGGCCGCGGCTCACCCTGGCTGTACTCGCGTTCGTTCTCCTTCACGGTCTCGATCACCGAGTTCACGGAAAGCTCCTCTTGATCGCGGCGTTGTCTCGTCCGACAGGCGAAGGAGCTACCCGGAGAACCCGCCCCGAACCGCCTACCTCCCCGGCGGCCGGGACGTCACGCCAGCGACTCGACGAAGTCCGCGAGCTGGGCCAGGTTGCGGCATTCGCGCATCGGCACCACCGCCCCGTACGCCGAGGCCGCCGAGTCTCCGGTGTCCCAGTCCCGGACGGGCTCGGGGTTGAGCCAGTACGCGTGCCGGGCCCGCCCGGCCAGCCGCTCGACCGTCTCGAGGTTGAGCGATCCGTAGTTGCTCCGGGCGTCCCCGAGAATCAGCAGGGACGTCTTCGGGGTGATGGCGTCGGCGTACCGGTCCGCGAAGACGCCGAACGCGCGCCCGTAGTCGCTGTGCCCGCTGATCCAGACCAGGCGTGCCTCCCGGGTCATGCGGGTCATCGCCTCGACCACGTCCGCGCCGGGTGCGAAGAACTTCGTGATCTCATCCAGGTCGTCGATGAACGCGAACGCCCGCACCCGGGCGAACTGCTCGCGCAGCGCGTACGTCAGGAGCAGCGTGAAGTGCGCGAACGAGGAGACCGAGTCGCTGGCGTCGCACAGGACGACGAGCTCGGGCTTGTGCGGGCGCGGCGGCCGGTGGTGCGTGGTCAGGGGGACGCCGCCCGTCGACAGTGACGCGCGTACGGTCCTGCGAAAGTCCAGCCGCCCGGTCCTGCCGTGCCGCCGGCGATGGGCGAGGCGGGCGGCGAGCCGCCGGGCGAGCGGCTGGATCTCCCGCCGGATCGCGGCCAGGTCCGTGCGCGTCGCCCGCAGGAAGTCCACCTGTTCGAGCGGCTGCCGCACGGTGCCGCGCGCGACCTTCTCGGCTCCGGCGTCCTCGGCGATCCGCCGCCGCACGTCCTCGGCGACGAACCTCTCGAAACGCTCGATGCGGCGCGTGAACGTCCGGCGGGCGACCTTCTCGTCGAGGCCGCCGCGCTCGGTCAGCACGGCGGCCAGCAGCCCGGCCATCAGCGTCTCCGGGGACAGCGTCCGCAGCACCTGGTAGGAGAACCACGGGCTGCCGCCGCCTCCGCCGCCGGACCCGCGGCCGTACGCGCCGACGGCCTTACGGGCGAAGTCGCGCAGGAGGCCGTCGTCCCCCTCCAGCAGGAGGCGGCTCAGCTCGTCGCGCAGCCGCCGCACCTCGGGATCGCCGTACGCGGGGCGTTCCCGGGCCTCCTCTGGGCTGCCGGTCACCGGCGGGAACCACAGGTCGAACAGCGTGTCGAACGCCTCCCGGTGCGCCTGCCGCTTCACGAGCGTGGCCGCGTACGCCGCGCGCAGCGACTCGCGCTCGGCCAGGTCGATCGTCGCCAGGGCGTGAACGGCGTCGAGCCCTTCGGCGAGCGACACGGGCAGGCCCGCCTCCCGCAGCGCCCCGAGGAAGCCGAGATGCCGGTCCAGCAGCGCCATCAGGTCCCCCGGATCTCATCGAGAAGCGGCATCGCCGACGACGACCTCCTTGCGCGCGCGTTCCTGGTCGGAGTGGTGCTTCAGGACGACGCCCAGGGTGGCGGCGATCTCCTCCCCGTCGAGCCGGTCGAGGCCGAGCGCCAGCAGGGTGCGGGCCCAGTCGACGCTCTCGGCGATGCTCGGCGGCTTCTTCAGCTCCAGTTCGCGCAGGACCGCGACCACCTGGGCGAGCCGGGCCGCCAGGGCCTCGTCGATGCCGGGCACCCGCGCCCGTACGATGTCGCGCTCGCGTTCCGGAGACGGGTAGTCCAGGTGCAGGTAGAGGCAGCGCCGCTTGAGCGCCTCGGACAGCTCACGGGTCGCGTTGGAGGTGAGCACGACGATCGGCCGGCGCGCCGCCGTGATCGTGCCCAGCTCGGGGATGGTCACCTGGAAGTCCGACAGCACCTCCAGGAGCAGCCCCTCGACCTCGACGTCCGCCTTGTCGATCTCGTCGATCAGCAGAACCGTCGGATCGGTGCGCCGGATCGCGGTCAGCAGCGGCCGTTCCAGCAGGAACTCCTCGCTGAAGATGTCGTCGTGGGTGGCGCTCCACGACTGATCGCCGGCCGCCTGGATGCGCAGGAGCTGTTTCTTGTAGTTCCACTCGTAGAGGGCGCGGGCCTCGTCGAGGCCCTCGTAGCACTGGAGCCGTACGAGCCGCGCGTCGGTGATCGCGGCGACGGCCTTGGCCAGCTCCGTCTTGCCCACTCCGGCGGGCCCCTCCACCAGCAGCGGCTTGCCGAGGGCGGCGGCGAGGTAGACCGTCGTCGCGATCGCGTCGTCGGCCAGGTAGTCCACGGCCGCGAGACCCTCACGGACGTCGGCGGGCGAGCTGAAGGTCATCTACGCTCCAGGCCAGGAAACGAACCGAACCGCGTTCGAACCTACCCCACGCCGCCGATCGATCTAATTCCCGCCGAGCCTCGTGAGGACGATCACCAACCGACGAACGCCCACGGCCAGCCAGAACCGGCAGGATAAGGACATGACTTCACGGTTCGCATTGGTCCTCGGTGGTGGCGGCGTGGCGGGGATCGCCTGGGAGACGGGCGTGCTCGTGGGCCTGGCCGACGCGGGCGTCGACGTGCTCGGCGCCGACCTGATCGTCGGGACGTCGGCCGGATCGGCCGTCACCGCCCAGTTGGGCAGCGGCCTGCCGCTGGAGGACCTGTTCCGGCGGCAGGTCGACCCCGCGCTGCAGGCGCGGGAGATCCCCGCCGATCTGGACCTGACCGACTACGCCAGGACGATCGGGGAGATCCTGGCCGGGGCGGAGGACGTGGCGGAGATCCGTCGCCGTATCGGCACGTGGGCGGGGGAGGTTCGCACGGTCCCGGAGAAGAAGCGCCGGGAGGCCGTCGCGTCACGTCTGCCGTCGTTCGACTGGCCGGAGCGCCCGATCGCCATCGTCGCCGTCGACGCGGAGACGGGTGAACGACGGATCTTCGGCCCCGAGTCCGGCGTCGGCCTGGTGGACGCGGTGACGGCCAGTTGCGCCGTACCCGGGATCTGGCCCCCGGTCTCCATCGGAGACCGCCGGTACGTCGACGGCGGTGTCCACTCCAGCGAGAACGCCGACCTGGCTCTGGGATACGACCGCGTCCTGGTCCTGTCCCCCATGTCCGCCGGCACCCCTGCCCCGCCCTGGGGCGGCACGCTGGAGGAGAACGTCGAACAACTGCGCCGCCGAGGCTCCACCGTCACGGTCATCCACCCCGACGAGGCGTCCCTCACCGCGATGGGCCCCAACCCCCTCGACCCGTCGGTCCGGGAGGTCTCGGCCCAGGCGGGCCGCGCCCAGGGCCGCCGCGAGGCCGGCCGCACCGCCGACGGGTGGCGATCGGCCGGTTAGGGAACCGGACCGGACCGCCCGGGCGCCATCGCCGTGCCACGCCGAGCCGGGTACAGCGCCGACCACGGTCATCCGATCGTGATCGGACCGTCAGCTCTCCGCCGCGACGGGGCGGTCGAGGAGACCCGCTCTGGTCCTGAGAAGAGGTTCCGGGCCCGGGATGCGTTTCCGCCAGCGGTTTTCGACGAGCGAGCCCACGACGGCAGCGCTCAGGACCGGCGGTCCGGTCGAACGGCGCTCCGTCACGCTCGGAACCGGCCATTCGTCACCGAGAGGATACGGCGACAGCTCATAGGTCTTACCGGCGGGCGTGGTCCAGCGAAGACGAGCGTCATGCTCGGCGAGCCGCCAGCCGTCGGCCTGCTTCGCGCGGTGATGCCGACGGCACAGCGGGCTCATGTTGCACGGGCAGGTCGCGCCGCCTTGGTCGTACGGGACGCGGTGATCGAGATCGCATGCGGAGGCCGGACGACCACAGCCGGGGAAGACGCAGGTCGGCTGGAGGGTCCGGATGACATGCGCCATCCCAGGCGGAGGCCGATAGCCCAAATGCCCGTGGTGCAGAGGCTCTCCGTTCGACCCGATGACGGTCACGCACCAGCGCGTCCTGGGATCGGACGCCGCACCGGCCATCTGGCGGGCGACCTCGGCCGTGAGCGGGCCATACCCGGACACCTCACCAGGCTCGGTGGACAGCCCGAGCAGAGTCGGCAGCGGAACGGTCAGGTGTACGGTGCCGATCCGGTCCCCCACCGCACGGGCCATCGTGGCAGGGGCCGCCTGCGGCATCCGGAACCGGTCACTGTCACCGGCACTCGAGAACTTCTCGGAACGGTCATCCGCTGTGTCACCGTCACCCCTGGTCACTGCGGAGCCGGTAGTGCAGGCGGCGGCAGGCGTCGTCGTAGCGGGCCGGACGCCGAGCAGCAGGGACAGGAACACATCGGCGCACAGCTGATCGAGAGTCCGCGGATCTCCGCCCGCCTTGATCGCCCTGGCGATGGCGCGCAGGCGGTCATCGGCCGCGATGGCGGAGCCCGCGGGCAGGTGCACGCCGCCGAGGACGGCGGTGCCGTTGCCAGTGTCGTGGCAGTCGACGCGCCGCTCCGCCTCGGAAGCCTCCCGGCGCCGCTCCGCTCCCGCGGGGTCCAGCCTCATGACGGCGCGCTCGACGCGTGCCCGTAGCCGCCCCGGCGTCTGGTCCGCCGCGGCGGGCAGCACCCGGCGCTCCACCGCCGCGGCCACGCGGGCGTCTACGGCGGCGGTGCCCTGCGCGATGACTCGGGCTTTGAGGAAGTCGATGCGGCCCTCCGCGAGGTGCCGCCGGGTCATCGGCAGGCGGTCGGCGAGTGCCAACGCGAAGTCCACGTGGGCGTCGGCCGAGCGCGGCGAGAGTCCTAGCGTGAGCCCGACCTCGGCGGAGGTGAACTCGGCATTCCGCGAGGACCCGCGCTCGCGGCGGTGAGCCAGCTCCGCGACGGCCGCGAGCTCACCCGCCTGAGCCCAGGACGCCTGCCGCCGCCAGGCCGCCATCACGTCGACCAGCTCGGCGTCGGACAGCTCCGCGGGATCGACCGCGGCGAGGTCAGCGGCGAGCCGAACACCCGGCTCCCGGTCGGACCATGGCACAGAGCAGAACTCGGTCACAGCCCCTCCTCTCGGCGATCCGACCGACTCGAACACACTATCGGTCGCCTATGACGCTTTGCAATCGGCCGACCACGGTCGGCATCGACTTCCGGAGATCTTCCCCGGACGCAAGGGCCCGCGATGGATGCGCCGCCGGGAATCGGCACCCACGACAGGGCCGTTCGAGGGCGCCGGCGGTCGCATCACGGGAGAACCAGGCGGTCCGGCACCGCCCGGATAAGGGTCAGGCGGCCCCGGCGATCACGCCGTGCAGCCCTGGCGCGTCGTCCGCCGTGAAGACGGCGATGACCGTGCGGCCCTCCGCGTTGCCGTACCAGCCCCAGCCGTTCGCGAGGGCGGACACCGTACGCAGTCCGCGCCCGGATTCCGCGAGGTCGCCCGCGTCGCGTGCGACGGGCTCACAGGGGCCGCCCTGGTCGCTGACCGCAACGGCGACGCCGCCGAACCAGTGGCAGACCTCGACGGTGAGGCACCCGCCCGGGAGGTTCGACCGCGTGTGCCGGACGGCGTTGACGACCAGTTCGTCGGCGGCGAGGAGCACCTCGTCGAGCAGCGGATGGTCGTCGAGCAGGGCCGCGACGAACCGGCGTACGGCGGCGGCCTCGCAGGGACGGCCGGGGAAGACCCGCCACCAGCGCAGCGCGTCAGGGGGAATCTCGGCACAGAGGATGGATACGGGCATGGGGGCACCTCATTGAAGCGTTGGGCGGAACGGTTCGCACGGGCTGCCGCCCGCCGTTTCATCGTCACAGCCACCCCGTGAGAGCGCATGGCCGAGGCACGGCTCCAGCGTCAGCGTCAGCGTCAGATCCTGCGGCCGGGCGGACCGGCGTACGAGATCATCCTCGACGAGGTCGTGATCCGCCGGATCGGCGTGCCGCCGGACGTGCTGATCGCCCAGCTCCGGCACCTGGCCGACGCCGCCCGCGTGGAGCCGAACATCACCGTACGGCTGCTGCCGATCAACGCCCGCATCACCGGCGGCCTGCTCCCGAAGTCGCCGTTCACCCTGTTCACGTTCGCCGACGCGGAGGACCCGCCGATGGCGGTCGTCGACACCGTCACCACCGATCTCGTTCACACCGAGCCGGACGAGGTGCTGCGGTATACACGACGGTATGACCATCTCGGGCAGGCGTGCCTGTCCCCCGACGACAGCATCGCGATGCTGGCCGAGCTGGCGGACGGTCTCCTCTCACGACAGGATCTCCTCCATGACCACTGAGAACACCGACTGGCGCAAGTCGAGCCGCAGCGAACCGAACGGAACCTGCGTCGAGGTGGCGGTCGCGATCCGCGCCGGCGCCGCGGGCACCGCCGCCTGACATCTACGGCCCGGCGGCGCGCGGAACATCGCGAGATCTGAAGCGGCGACGGCTCGCCGCGAGGGCTCAGACGCCGACGGTGCCGTCGATGGCCTCGCGGATGAGGTCGGCGTGGCCGTTGTGGCGGGCGTACTCGTGGATCAGGTGGAGCATCACCATGCGCAGCGAGACGTCCTCGTACCACCTGGGCTGATAGGCGGTGACATCGAGGGAGTCGGCGGACTCCTCGACGCGGCGGGCGTGCTCGACCTCCGTCTGCCAGGCCGCGAACGCCTCCGACCGCGTCGACGTGCTCGCGTCGTAGGCCACCTGGTAGTCGCCCTCGTCCGACCACACGAGGGAGATGTCCTCGGCGTTCATCACGATGCGGAACCAGGTCCGCTCGACCTCGGCCATGTGACGTACGAGGCCGAGCAGGGACAGCGCCGAGGACGGCACCGCCGCGCGGCGCAGGTCGTCGTCGGACAGGCCCTCGCACTTCATCGCGAGCGTCGCGCGGTGGTAGTCGAGGAAGGCGCGCAGCATCTCGCGCTCTCCCCCGATGACTGGCGGGGCGATCCGGTCGACGGTCATGACGGAATTCTGCCGTACGCCGCCGCCTGACAAGATCAGGGGTATGGAGCAGCAGCACTCGGTGTCGCTGGACAAGGTCGAACTCGCCGACTGGGAGGCCGTGCACTCCTGGGCGTCCCTGGCCGCGGTCTGCCGCTTCCAGCGCTGGGGGCCGAACACCGAGGAGCAGACGCGGGAATTCGTGGCGGCCGCGGTCGAGGCGTGGTCGCACGTGCCCCAGAAGAGGTTCGCCTATGTGGCCCGTTCCGGCGGGGAGCCGGTCGGCATGGGCGAACTGCGTGTCCGAAGCCTCGAACAGCGCCAGGGCGAGATCACCTACGTCGTGCACCCGCGCGTATGGGGTCAGGGCGTTGGCACGGCGATCGGGCGGGAACTGCTCTCCCACGGTTTCGAACGCCTGGAACTCCACCGGATCTTCGCCACCTGCGATCCGCGGAACCTCGCGTCAGCGCGGGTGCTGGCCAAGCTGGGCATGACCTAGGAAGGACGGCTCCGCCACACCGCGCTGATCCGGGATGGATGGCGGGACTCCGAGCTGTTCGGCATCCTTGAGGACGAGTGGCGCACCGGCACGCGCCCCTCATGCTCCCACGCGACCGCCGGCGGCCGGCCGACCGCGCCGTAGTCTCCCCCGCCGTTCGAGGTGCGGGCGAGGTCAGGTCGTGGCGGGCTCCGGGAGCGGGGACGCTGCGGCGGGCAGGCAGAGGGACTCGCCGAGGATGTCGAGCAGCGCGCGGGACGCCGGGTTGTTCGTCGGCCCGTCCGTGGGCACCGCGACCGACACCCGCCAGGACGGCGGGGTGTCCCGCAGCGGCAGGACGCGGATGTTCTCCTTCTTCTTGTACGCGATCCGCCGGGGCACCAGGGCCACGCCGAGGTCGGCGCCGACGAAGTCGAGCAGGCTGTGCACGTCGTTGACCTCCAGGGCGACGCGCCGGCGCAGGCCCGCTGCCTCGAACGCCCGGTCGGTGACCTGGCGCGATCCCCAGTCGGCGTGGAAGTCGACGAAGGACTCGCCCTCCAGTTGCGACCAGTCCACCGCCTCGCAGGCGGTGAGCCGGTGGCCCGGATGGCACACGACCATCATGGGCTCCGTCGTCAGCGACGTGAGGGTGACCCCCGGTGGCGGGTCCGTCGCGGTCGCCACGAAGGCCAGGTCCAGGCGTGCGGCCCGGACCTCCTCGACGAGGTGGGCGGAGCCGGCCTGGCGCAGCCGGATCTCGACGCCGGGGTGCACGGACCGGAACCGGGACAGCACCGCGGGCAGGTCGACGACGCCCAGGCACTGCTCCGCGCCGATGCAGAGCGTGCCGCGCAGGAGGCCCTGGACGGCGGCGACGGCGTTGCGGGCCGCGGCGACGCTGGCGAGGGTGCGCCGGGCCTCGGCCAGCAGGGCGCGGCCCGCCTCGGTCAGCTCGACCCGGCGGGTGCTGCGGATGAACAGCGGCGCGCCGAGCTCGCGTTCGAGCGTGCGGATCGAGGCGGACAGGCCGGACTGGGCCAGGTGCAGGCGTTCGGCGGCGCGGGTGAAGTGCGCCTCCTCGGCCACCGCCACGAAGTACTCGAGATGCCGCAGTTCCATGATTGAGCACTATAACTGCTTGATCTCATCGGTTTCTTCTGTTGGACACCCGGCGCCTCGGCGAGCAGGCTGAGAGAGGTCGCCCCGCCCGGGGCATGCCCGCCGGTTCGCGGGTATGAGGGCGGGGGCACCGCGTCAGCGCACCCACGTGCGGCGCCGCGCGCGGCGACGACCGTTTCTCACGCAGGACGTCTCGGAGGTTTTCTCATGCGCACTCGCCGGATCGGCGATGTCCAGGTCGGCGCGATCGGACTCGGGGCGATGCCCATGTCCATCGATGGACGGCCGGAGGAGGGCCGTTCCATCGCCACCATCCACGCGGCCCTCGACGCGGGGGTGACCCTCATCGACACGGCCGACGCGTACAGCCTGGACGCGAACGACGTGGGGCACAACGAGTCCCTCATCGCCAAGGCCCTGGCCTCGTACGGCGGCGACACCTCGAACGTGCTCGTCGCGACCAAGGGCGGTCACACGCGTCCCGCGGACGGGGGGTGGGCGCTGGACGGCTCGCCCGAGCACCTGCGGCGGGCGTGCGAGGCGTCGCTCAAGCGGCTCGGGGTGGAGGCCATCGGCCTGTACCAGTTCCACCGGCCGGACCCCGCCGTCCCGTACGCCGAGTCCGTCGGAGCGATCCGCGACCTCCTCGACGAGGGGAAGATCCGGATGGCCGGCGTCTCCAACGCGAACCCGGACCAGATCCGCCAGGCGCAGGAGATCCTCGGCGGCCGCCTGGCGTCCGTGCAGAACGAGTTCTCGCCGAAGTTCCGGAGCAGCGAGCCGGAGCTGCGGCTGTGCGACGAACTCGGCATCGCCTTCCTGCCCTGGAGCCCCCTCGGCGGCATCCCCAAGGCGGGCGACCTGGGGAGCTCGCACTCGGCGTTCGGCCGGGTCGCGCAGACGCACGGGGTGAGCCCGCAGCAGGTCTGCCTGGCCTGGATGCTGGCGAAGTCCCCGGTCGTGATCCCGATTCCGGGGTCCAGCCGTCCGGAGACGATCCGCGACTCGGTCGCCGCGGCCGACCTGGAGCTCACGCCGGAGGAGCTCGCCGAGCTCGACGCGGCCTGACCGTCCAGTGGTGCCGTCCGGGTGGGATCGCGCCGTTGTTGCCGTTCGGCGGCGGGCCTAAGCTTTGCCGCCATGGGCGATGACGAGCTGCGGTTGCGGCCTGTGAACCGGGACGACCTGGCGGTGATCGAGAGGCTCACGGGTGATCCGGAGGCGACCGGCGAGCACGGCTGGCTCGGCTGGTCCGAGCAGTGGCGCTACCGAAGGCGCTGGGAGGAGACCGGCATGCTGGACGACGACGGCGGCGTCCTCATGGCGGTGCGCGGCGACGAGGCGTTGGGGTTCGTCTCGTGGCGCAGGCAACCCACGGCGCGCACGTCGTACTGCTGGAACATCGGCGTCGCCATGCGGCCCGAAGTGCGCGGTCTCGGGTACGGCACCGAGGCGCAGCGGTCGCTGGTGCGGTACCTGTTCGCGCACACGCAGGTCAACCGGATCGAGGCGATCACCGAGGTCACCAACGCGGCCGAGCAGTGGGCGCTGCAGAAGGCCGGCTTCACCCGCGAGGGCGTGCTCCGCGGTTACGCGTTCCGCGACGGCGCCTGGCGCGACGTGCTCGTCTACAGCGTCCTGCGTCACGAGCTCGAAGCCTGACCGGCCACTTCCTTTACATTGTAGATCACTAATACGCCGACGCCGCCGACCTCGTCACGGAGACCATGACGGGGTCGGCGGCGTCGCCGTGCGGGTCGAGGATCAGGCCTCGATGTTGGACATCACGTGCTTGACGCGGGTGTAGTCCTCGAAGCCGTACATCGACAGGTCCTTGCCGTACCCGGAGTGCTTGAAGCCCCCGTGCGGCATCTCGGCGACGAGCGGGATGTGCGTGTTGATCCAGACGCAGCCGAAGTCGAGCCGCCGCGAGACGCGCATCGCCCGGCCGTGGTCGCGGGTCCACACCGAGGAGGCGAGGCCGTACTTCACGCCGTTGGCCCAGCGGACCGCCTCGTCCTCGTCGGAGAAGCGCTGCACGGTGATGACCGGGCCGAAGATCTCCTGCTGCACGGCCTCGTCGTCCTGGCGCAGCCCGGAGACGACGGTCGGCTCGTAGAAGAAGCCCTGCTCGCGGGTGCGGGAGCCGCCGGCGGTCACGGACGCGTGGTCGGGCAGCCGGTCGATGAAGCCCGCGACCCGGTCGAGCTGCACGGCGTTGTTCAGCGGCCCGTACAGGACGTCCTCGTCGTCGGGCAGGCCGGTGCGGGTCTGGGCGGCCTGCTCGGTCAGGGCGGCGACGAAGTCGTCGTGGACGCGCGGGGAGGCGAGCACCCGGGTCGCGGCCGTGCAGTCCTGGCCGGCGTTGAAGTAGCCCGCCTCGGCGATCGCCTGGGCCGCGGCCTCGACGTCCGCGTCGTCGAAGACGATGACGGGCGCCTTGCCGCCCAGCTCCAGGTGCACCCGCTTGAGGTCGCCGGCGGCCGACTGGGCGACCTCCGTGCCGGCGCGCACCGAGCCGGTGATGGAGACCATCTGCGGGACGGGGTGCTCGACGAGGAGGCGTCCGGTGTCACGGTCGCCGCAGACGACGTTGAAGACGCCCGGCGGCAGGAACTCCGCGGCGATCTCGGCCAGCGCGGCCGTCGTCACCGGGGTCGTGTCGGACGGCTTGAGCACGACCGTATTGCCCGCGGCGATGGCCGGCGCGAACTTCCAGACCGCCATCATCATCGGGTAGTTCCACGGCGTGACCTGCGCGCACACGCCGATCGGCTCGCGCCGGATCCAGGAGGTGTGGCCGGCCATGTACTCCCCGGCGGAGCGGCCCTCCAGGATCCGCGCCGCGCCGGCGAAGAACCGGATCTGGTCGACCATCGGCGGGATCTCCTCCGACGCCGTCAGGCCGATCGGCTTGCCGGTGTTCTCCGACTCGAGCGCGACCAGCTCGTTGGCGCGGGCCTCGATGGCGTCCGCGATGCGCAGCAGCGCGAGCTGCCGCTCGGCGGGCGTGGTGTCGCGCCAGGTCTCGAACGCGCGCGACGCGGCGTCGAACGCCGCGTCGACCTCGGCCTGCCCTGAGATCGGGGCCGTGCCGAACGCCTCGCCGGTGACGGGGCTGATCAGATCCGCGGTACGGCCGTCGGCCGCGTCGGCCGGCGAGCCGTTCACGAAGTTACGGACGGTGCGCTTCATTGCGGGCGGTCCTTCCTGGAGTCATGGCGTTGTCTCGGCGACCGGGGCTACAGGCCGCGGGTGTCCCCGGAGACCCGCTGGGCGAGGTACACCGGAACGACGGACAGCACGATCAGCGCGGCGGCCACGACGTTGACGATGGGTGCCTGGTTCGGCCGGAACAGGTTGTTGAAGATCCAGATCGGCAGCGTCTGCACTCCCGCCCCGGCCGTGAACGTCGTCACGATGATCTCGTCGAACGACAGCGCGAACGACAGCAGCCCGCCGGCCAGCAGCGCGGAACGCAGCAGCGGAAAAGTAACGTACCTGAAGGTCTGGAAGGTGTCAGCGCCCAGGTCGGCCGACGCCTCCTCGACGCGCGTGCCGAGCCGGCGCAGCCGGGCCAGCACGTTGTTGAAGATGGTGACGACGCAGAAGGTCGCGTGGCCGACGACGACGGTGAACAGGCCGAGCTGGATGCCCAGCGGCGACAGCACCGTGCGGAACGCGTTGTTCAGCGCGATGCCCGTGACGATGCCGGGCAGCGCGATCGGCAGAATGACCAGCAGCGACACCGTGTCGCGGCCGAAGAACCGGTAACGCTGCACGGCGAAGGCCGCCATCGTGCCGAGCACGAGGGCCACCGCGGTGGCCCCGAGCCCGGCCTTGACCGACGTCCACAGCGCCGTGCGCACGCCGCCGTTGCCCCACGCCGTCGACCACCAGTGCCCCGTCAGGTGCGAGGGCGGCCAGGCGAACGCCTTGTCGGCGTTGAACGAGTTGACGAGCACGACGAACAGCGGCACGTAGATGACGGCCAGGCCGAGGATCATCCCGGCCCGGAGCGCGATCCGCGCGCCTCGTGACAAGGTCATTGCAGGTGTCTCCGGGCGGTCAGAGGTTGTCCAGCGCGCCGGTGCGGCGTACGGCGACCAGGTAGATCACCATGATCACCACCGGGATCGTCGCGACGGCCGCTGCGAACGGCAGGTTGTTGGCGGCGCCGATGTTGTCGTAGACGACGTTGCCGATGAGCTGGCTCTTGCCGCCCACGATCTTCACCGTGATGTAGTCGCCGAGCGAGAGCGAGAACGTGAAGATCGATCCGGCGATCACCGCCGGGATGGCGACGGGCCAGATCACCGTCCGGAACGTCCGGAAGGTCCGGGCGCCGAGGTCGCCCGCGGCGTCCAGCAGCGAGTTCGGCAGCCGCTCCAGTCCCGCGTAGATCGGCAGGATCATGTACGGCAGCCAGAGGTAGGCCAGGGTCACGATGGTGGCCGGCAGGCCGTACCCGGGGCCGTGGATCCCGAACGGGTCGAGGATCCAGCTCAGCACCCCGGACCCCGAGAACATGATCCGCCAGGCGTACGCCTTGACGAGGTAGCTCGCCCACAGCGGCGTCAGCACCGCGATGACCAGCCAGCGCTGGGCCCGCGGCGAAGCGATCTTGGCCATGTAGAAGGCCATCGGGAAGGCGACCGCGACGTCGACGACCGTGACCGCCGCGGCCACGCCGACGCTCCGCAGTGTGATCGTCCGGTAGACGCTCTGGTTCCACAGCTCCTGGAAGTTGCCCAGATTGAACTGCTTGACCACCTCGCCGGTGAAGTCGTCCGTCGTCCAGAACGCGGCGGCGAACAGCGCGGCCAGGGAGCCGAGGTACGCCACGACGAGCCAGAGCAGCGGCGCGGACAGCAGCGCGGCCAGCCGGAGGTACGGCCGGCGGTGAAGCAGCCCGGCGAGCCGGCGAACCGGCCCGCCGGGCGTGACAGTGGTGCTCATCAGCCCTTGATCTGCGTCCAGGCCTGCGTCCACTTGGCGTAGTCCACGCACTTCACGTTCGTGCGTCCGTCGATGCACTGCGTGATGGGCGTGTTCCAGTAGTGGACCTTCGTCCAGTACGGCGCGTCCGCGGCGTGGTAGGTGTCGCAGAACGTCTTGTCGTCGGTCAGCGCGCAGGCCTTGCTGTTGGCCGGCGCCTCACCCCAGCTCTCGGCGATCTGCGCGTTCACCTTCGGGGAGACCACCCAGTCGAGCCACTTGTAGGCGCAGTTCGGGTGCTTGGCGTTGGCCGCCACCATCCAGGTGTCGGACCAGCCGGTGGCGCCCTCCTTGGGCAGCGTCGTCTGGACCGGGGTCTTGTCGGCCGCCAGCCCGTTCGCGATGACCTGCCAGGTCGTGCCGAGGACGGTGTCACCGCTCTTGAACGACTGCTGGATCTTGGTGGCGTCCGACCAGTACTCGCCGACGAGTTGCTTCTGCTCCTTGAGCAGGTTCACCGCCGCGTCGAACTGCTTCTGGTCCAGCGCGTACGGGTCCTTGATGCCCAGGGCGGGCTGGGTCGACATGAGGTACAGCGCGGCGTCGGCGATGTAGATCGGCGAGTCGTAGGCGGTGATGTGACCCTTGTACGGGGAGTTCGGGTCGAAGACCACGCTCCAGGAGTCGGGCGCCGTCTGCACCTTGTCGGTCCGCCACATCAGCATGTTGGCGCCACGGCCGTGCGGGATGCCGTACATCTTGCCGTTCACAGAGTTCCACGGCTTGTTCTTCAGGTCCGGGAAGATGTCGGCGTAGTTCGGGACCAGGCTCGTGTTGACCGGCGCGACGGTGCCCCCGGCGATGAGGCGCAGCGAGGCGTCGCCCGAGGCCGAGACCGCGTCGTACTCCCCGGTCTTCATCAGGCTGACCATCTCGTCCGACGTGCCGGCCACCTTGTTGTTCACCTTGCAGCCGGTCTGCTGCTCGAACGGGTGGACCCAGTCCAGGTCCTTGTTGTTCGAGCCGTCCTCCACATAGCCGGCCCAGGAGACCAGGTTCACCTGGCCCTCGCCCGTACCGAGCGACTTCAGCGCGGGAATGTTCGGGGGCGTGAACCCTCCGGCACCGGTCCCGTGGTGGGACCCGCCGCTGTTGCCGCCGCAGCCCGCGGCGAGAAGGGACACGGCGGCCATCGCGACGAGCGCGAGGCGCGTGGCGCGCATGGAAACTCCGATCAGATGGGGGGTTTTCTCGGGGGAAGACCGCGGCTCAGGCCGCGGTGAACCGGCCGGTCGGGCGGTGACCGGCCGTGATCACGTCGGACCGGGGATGGCGAACTCGTGCTCACGACGCCACGCGAGCCTGACCCGGGCTTCGCGCAGCTTCAGCACGTCCATCGAGGAGGACTGCAGGTTCTGCTGCAGTGCCACCAACCGACCACCCGCGTCGAGATCGACGACGAACCGGGTGGCCGCCCCCGCGTAGACGACCTCCGCGACCGTGCCGGTCGCGGAGTGCTCGCCTTCGGGCAGCTCCGCGTCGAGATCCGTGTCGACGCGGAGCTTCTCCGGCCGGACGCTGTAGACGCCCGGCCGGCCGAGTATCGACTGGGCCGCCTCGCCCTCGATGAGGTTCGAGGTGCCGACGAATCCGGCCACGAACGCCGTCGCCGGCTTCTCGTACACCTCTGCGGGGGACCCGACCTGCTCGATCCGGCCCGCGTTGAACACCGCGACCCGGTCGGCCATGGTCAGCGCCTCCTCCTGGTCGTGCGTCACGAACAGGAAGGTGATGCCGACCTCCCGCTGGATGGCCTTCAGCTCGACCTGCATCTCCTCGCGGAGCTTGAGGTCGAGGGCGCCGAGCGGCTCGTCGAGCAACAACACCTTGGGGCGGTTGACGAGCGCACGTGCCAGCGCCACGCGCTGCCGCTGACCACCGGACAACTGGCCCGGCTTGCGCTCCTCGAAGCCCTCGAGGCGGACGGACGCCAGCGCCTGCAGGGCGCGCTCGCGGCGCTCGGCCTTCGGGACCTTCTTCACCTTGAGGCCGTACTCGACGTTGGCCAGGACGTTCATGTGGGGGAACAACGCGTAGTCCTGGAAGACGGTGTTGACGTCGCGCTCGAAGGGCGGCAGTTTCGTCACGTCGCGGTCCCCGAGGCGGATCTCCCCGGAGGTCGGCGTCTCGAAGCCGGCGATCATGCGCAGCACCGTCGTCTTACCCGATCCGGAGGGGCCCAGCATGGCGAAGAACTCGCCGTCCTGGATCTCCAGGTCGACGCCGGCGACGGCGACGACCTCTCCGAAGGTCTTGCGTACCGCGCGGAGGGCGACCGCGGCGGAAACGCTGGGCTCTTCGGTGTTCATCTGAGTCATCTATCCCTTGATCTGCGTCCAGAGTTCCGTCCACTTCGAGTAGTCGACGCAACTCGTTCCGCGAGAATCACCACAGTCTGCGACCGGAGTCTTCCAGAACGCAAGCCTCTTGTAGAAGTCGACGTCGCCGACCCGGAACTGCGTGCAGAAGCCCTTGGCGGCGTATTTGCAGGCCTTCGGGTTGGCGGGGGCCTCACCGAACCACTGCGCCACCGCGGCCTGCACCTTGGGGGACTGGATCCAGTTCATCCACTTGTACATGCAGTTCGGGTGCTCGGCGTGCGACGCGATCATCCAGGTGTCCGACCACCCGGTGGCGCCCTCCGTCGGAATGGTCGTCCCGATGGGGGCCTTCTCCGCCTTGGCGAGGTTGGCGGTCACCTGCCAGGCCGTGCCCGCGTAGTTGTCACCCGCCTTGAACGCCTCGACCTCGTCCAGGTAGTTCGACCAGTACTGATTGACGTTCGGGCGCTGCTTCTTCAGCAGGTCGACGGCCGCGTCGAACTGCTTCTGCGAGAGCTCGTACACGTCGTTGATCTTGAGATCCGGGCGGTGCGCCTTCAGGTACAGCGCGGCGTCGGCGATGTAGATCGGCGAGTCGTACGCGACGACGTGGTCGGCGGCGGCGGTGCCCGAGTCCCAGACGATGCTCCAGGACGCCGGCGTGTTCGGGATCTTGTCCGTGCGGTACGTGAGGTAGTTCGCGCCATAGCCGTGCGGCGCGCCGTACATCTGGCCCTTGACCGAGTTGTACGGCTGGTTCTTCAGGTACGACGGGATGTCGCGGTAGTTCTTCAGCAGGTTCGTGTTGACCGGCGCGACGAGGCCGCCGTAGATGAGCCGCAGCGACGAGTCACCCGAGGCGGAGACGCCGTCGTACTGTCCGGTCTTCATCAGCGCGTACATCGAGTCGGACGTGTCGGCGACCTTCGCGTCGACCTTGCAGCCGGTCTTCTTCTCGAAGGGATGCACCCAGTCGACGTGCTTGTCGGTGGAGCCGTCCTCGGCGTATCCCGCCCAGATCACCAGGTTGACCTTGCCTTCGGAAGGCCCGATCTCCTGTTGCGTGGCGACGTGCGGCAACGTCGCGGCCTTGTTCCCGCCCGAACCGCCGCCGCAGCCGGCCACGGCCAGGACGACGGCCGCCGCGCACGCGAGTCTGGTGAGTGATCCGAATTTCATGACATCTCCTCGTCCAGCGCGACCTCATAGCGCAGGTTCACGAGGCGTACGACCGAGGAGTGGGCGCCCAGCGGCTCGGCGCAGCCGAGGCCCGCGTCGCTGGCGAGCTTGGCGAGGCGCTCGAAGTCGATCTCCGGTCCGACGACGAACGGGGCGATGGCGATGCGCTGCCCACCGGACTCGCGCAGCCGCCCCACGGCGTCGGCGACCGTCGGGCGGCCGTCGATGGACGCGGCGACGACCGGCACGGCGAGCCGGGCGGCGAGGAGAACGGCGGTCATGTCGGCCTCACGGACGGCCGGGTCGCCGCCGACCGTGGCGACGACGACGCCGTCGACGGACGCGCCGATGCTGAACTGCCGGATTCGGTCCGCGCGCGCGAGGCCGCTGTCCGCGAGCCGTACGTGCAGCGCCTCCGCCAGCAGGGGGTGCGGGCCGAGCGGATCGGTGACGGTCACCCGCGCGCCGGTCTCCGCGACCACCGCGTTGATGTCGTGGTACGTCTGCGGGTGCGGGCCGGTGACCAGCGGGACCACGACCGCCGAGCGGCCCTCGGGCAGGCCCCGCAGGTTATCCGCGAGCGCGGGGCCGCCGATGGCGGCGACCCGGATGTCGATGTCGGAACGGGACGTGCGGATGAGCCCGGCGATCTCGTTGCCGACGTCCGGGACCGTCCCGGGCACCGCCAGGACGAGGACCGGGGCGTCGGGGGGAAGATCGCCGCTGCCCGGCCGGCGGTGACGCCCGCCGGGTAGCGGCGAGCGTCCACGTACGGGGAGCGTCTCCGGGGGCTGGTCGTCATGGATCACGATCGCGGATTCTAGGGGTGTCCGGAGGAGGATGCGGAGCCCTTGTCACCGATCGTCCGAAATCCAGTTCTCGGACCGACCTGAGACCCTTGAGTCGATAAATGCACTCCTACCTGCAGTTATTCGGCGCGGAACGCGCGTTTCTCCGCCTCAAGGCGCCGCGTGTTTGATGCCCGATATTTACAGAGGCGGCCAGTGTGCGGCGTGATGTCTAGTAGAGTCTCGCGCGTTCACACGGTGTTTCTCCCGCCTCACTGAAAGTCGAGCCTGTCGCGGTGCAATCTAAGGACCGACGAGTGGGATCAGATGTCAGTCGGCGGTCGTCCCGCTCCCGGGTCGGCCGCGTGCTCGGGTCAGTCCGCTTCAAGATAGTTCTGCTGCTCATCGTCCCCCTGGTGTCACTCACCACTCTCTGGGCGTTCGCGGCCGACATCACCCTGGGCGACGGCCTGAACCTCCGCCACGTCAACACGATCCAGGACCACCTGAACTACCCCTCCGGAGGCCTGGGCAGCGCCCTGGAGCAGGAGCGCCGGCTGTCGGTGGTCTTCCTGGGCAGCAAGTCCGCCGGTGACCGGGCGTCAATGGAGTCCGGCCGCCTCGTCACGGACCGGCAGGCCGACCTGTTCCGCCGGTTGGCCACCGACGCCGGCGCGCAGAAATACGCCAACGCCCAGGCCCGGCAGTGGACGCACGAGGTGCTCGCGCGCCTCGACGGCCTGCAGGCCAAGCGGCGGGCGATCGACAGTGGCAGGACGAGCCGCATGCAGGCGCTGTCCGACTACTCAGACACGATCTCCGACATCATCTCCCTGCAGTCGTCGCTGTCGACGCTGAGCGACCCGGACGTCACCAAGGACGCCAAGACCGAGGTCGCCCTGGCGCGGGCGCGGGAGGTCCTGTCCCAGGAGGACGCGCTGCTGGCCGGCGCGCTGGCCACCGGTCGCCTGACGTTCTCCGAGCACGTGCAGTTCACCAAGCTCGTCGGGACCCAGCGCAGCCTCTTCGACCAGGTCGTCCCCGACCTGCGCCCCGCCGACCGCGCCTACTACCAGCGGATCGTCTCGACGCCCGAGTACACCGGCCTGCAGGCGCTGGAGGACCAGTTCACCGACAACATGCCGCATGAGTCCCACGCGGGCGCGGGCGGAATGGCGGGGATGGCCGGCAAGCCGGCCCCGAACCCGCTGGCCGGCATGGACGTCAAGTGGAAGATCAAGGTCACCTCCATCCTCACCCGACTGCGCGGCCTCGAGCTGTCGTCGTCGGCGAGTGCCGCCCAGCGCGCCAAGCCCATCTCGGACGGCATCATCCGGAACGTCGCGCTGGCCGGCGCCCTCGGTCTGCTCGCGGTCATCGCCTCGCTCATCCTGTCGCTGTGGGTGGGCCGCTCGGTCATCCGCGACCTGACCGGCCTGCGCCGCGCGGCCCTCGACCTGGCCAATGAGCGGCTGCCCAGCGTCATCCGCCGGCTGCGCCGCGGTGAGGACGTCGACGTCGGCGCCGAGGCTCCGCCGCTGTCCTTCGGCACCCGGGAGATCGACCAGGTCGGCCAGGCGTTCAACGCCGCCCGCCGCACCGCGATCCAGGGCGCGGTCGAGGAGGCCGCGCTGCGCCGCAGCATCAGCGAGGTCTTCCTCAACCTGGCGCGCCGCAACCAGGCGCTGCTGCACCGTCAGCTCAACCTGCTGGACTCCATGGAGCGCCGGGTCACCGAACCCGACGAGCTGGACGACCTGTTCCGCCTCGACCACCTGGCGACCCGCATGCGCCGCCACGCGGAAGGCCTCATCATCCTGTCCGGGCAGGCGCCCGGCCGTGGCTGGCGCAACCCGGTCCCGGTCGTCGACGTCGCCCGTGCCGCCGCGGCCGAGGTGGAGGACTACGCGCGGGTCACCGTGTCGGCCATGCCCCGCGTGGCCGTCGCCGGCCCCGCGGTCGCCGACCTCATCCACCTGCTCGCCGAGCTCATCGAGAACGCGACGCTGTTCTCCCCGCCGGACACCACCGTCCAGGTCACGGGGCAGGCCGTGGCGCACGGCTTCGCGTTCGAGGTGGAGGACCGGGGCCTGAGCATGGACCAGGCCAGCCTCGACCGCGCCAACGAGCGGCTGACGAATCCGCCGGAGTTCGACCTGTCCAACAGCGCCCAGCTCGGCCTGTTCGTCGTCGGCCGGCTGGCCCAGCGGCACCGGGTGCAGGTCACGCTCCGCACCTCGCCGTACGGCGGGACGACCGCCATCGTGCTGCTGCCCGACGCGGTCGTCGCCAGCGGCAGCGAGCGGCCCGAGCTGGAGTCCGGTCCCCCGACCACGCGGCGCGGCGAGGAGGCGCTGGTCCCGATCGGCGCGATCGGCGCGCCGAGCCCCACCGACACCGGCCCCATCACGGGTCCGATCGCCGGTCCCATCACCGGGCCGATCCAGGCGATCCGGGGCGACCGGCCGCCGCTCCCCCAGCGCCGCGCCGACACCGGCTCGCAGGCCGCCTACACGACCGGTCCGTACGACGCGAAGCCGTACGGCGGCGCCGGTTCCCGCTCGGACGCGCGGTCGCAGGACACCGCCGGCCAGGAGACGGGTCCGGACACGGGTTCCTTCCCGTCCGCCTACGGGTCGAGCCCGTACGCCGCCGACCTCGGCGGCCACGACGCCCTCCCCACCGCGTACGGCGAGGGGCCGGAGGCCGGGGACGGCTACGGGGCCGGAACGTCCGGCTACTCGCCTGAATCGGGGGGATACTCCGCTGGATCAGGCGGGTACTCCCCCGGCGTGACGGAATCGAGCGGTTACTCCACCGGAATGACGGGCACAGGCGGGTACTCCCCGGGCACGACGTCGTACGAAGACGGCACGGGTCTGGGCGGTACGCAGGCGGGCGCGAGGAGCGGTCAGTGGCCGTCGGCCGACGACGGCGTCGGCGACGACCGGCCGCCGCTGCCGACCCGGAACGGCGGGGCACCGGGCCGTTCGCTGTTCGAACCGACCGACGAGTCCGCGGAGCCCCCCCGGCCCGAGACGCCCGCGTCGCCCGGCGCGACCGCCGGGCCCTCGGCCTCCGGGACCAGGCCGTCCCTCCCGCGCCGGGTCCGGCAGGCGAACCTGGCACCCCAGCTTCGCGAAGAGGTCGAGCCCGTGAACAATGCGACCAGCAACGAGCGTTCGCCGGAAGAGCTCCGCACCATGCTGAGCTCCATTCAGAAGGGATGGCTGCGCGGCCGCTCGGACGCCGAGCAGACCGCCACCCATCACGAAGAGGAGGACATCTGATGTCAGCGGGTTCTGCGGGGGAACTCAACTGGCTGCTGGACAGCCTCGTCAACCGCGTCGCCCAGGTGCGGCAGGCGGTGGTGCTGTCCAGCGACGGCCTGCTGGTCGGCGCGTCCGCCGGCCTCACGCGGGAGGACGCCGAGCACCTGTCGGCGGTCGCCGCGAGCTTCCAGAGCCTCGCCCGCAGCGCCGGACGCCAGTTCGGCGGCGGGGGTGTGCGTCAGACGATCGTCGAGATGGACCACGCGTTCCTGTTCGTCACGGCGGCCGGCTCCGGTGCCTGTCTCGCGGTGCTGGCGGGCGCGGACGCGGACGTCGGCATGATCGCCTACGAGATGGCGATGCTGGTCAAGCGCGTCGGCCAGCACATGTCGACGCTGCCTCGCTCGGCCGTGGAATCGTGAGGCCGCGATGGTGCGCGGACGACACAGTGGGCGCCGGGCGACATCGGCCGTCCGGCGATCGCCCATCAGGCGGGACGGCTGAATGAGCGAATGGCTCGACGACGAGGCCGGACCGGTCGTCCGGCCCTACGCGCTCACGCGAGGTCGTACCAGAGCCTCGCGTGAGGGATTCGACCTCATCGCGATCATCGCGACGGCGGCGACATCGACGTTCGCCCCCCCGAACGCCGGCCCGGAGCACGTCGCCATCCTCGACCTGTGCGTACGCCCACTGTCGGTGGCGGAGATCTCGGCGAAGCTGAAGCTCCCCCTGGGCGTCGTCCGGGTTCTCCTGGGGGACCTGCTCGACCTCGGGCTGATCGTCGTACGCCGTCCTGAAACTGAGAACCGTCTTCCCAATGAACGGGTTTTGAAGGAAGTGCTCAATGGACTCCAGGCGCTCTGACCCCTCACGGGGCGCTGCCGCCATGCCGCTCGCCGTGAAGATCCTCGTCGCGGGCGGCTTCGGCGTGGGTAAGACGACCCTGGTGGGCGCCGTCAGCGAGATCAAGCCGCTGCGCACCGAGGAACAGCTGACGGACCGCAGCGTCGGCATCGACGACACCTCCGGTGTGGAGCGCAAGACCACGACCACGGTGGCGATGGACTTCGGCCGCATCACCATCCGCGACGGTCTCGTCCTGTACCTGTTCGGCACGCCCGGCCAGGACCGGTTCTGGTTCATGTGGGACGAGCTGGCCCTCGGCGCCCTCGGAGCGGTCGTCCTCGCCGACACCCGCCGCCTCGCCGACTCGTTCCCGTCGATCGACTACTTCGAGCGGCGGCGGCTGCCGTTCATCGTGGGCGTCAACTGCTTCGACGGCGCGGTCCGTTACGACACCGAGGAGATCCGCGCGGCGCTGGACCTGGACCCCAGGGTGCCGGTGATCCTCTGCGACGTACGCCGGCGCGAGTCCGGCAAGCAGGTCCTGATCGCCCTCGTGGAGCACGTCCTCTCCGTCATGGCCGAACGTCAGCGCCAGTCAGGCGCGGTGATCCGGTAGCGGCACCCGCCCACCGGACGGGTGCCCGCTCACGGGCTCCTGCGGGCGGCCCGCGCTAGAGGCGCTTCAGCTCTTCGAGCGCGTCGGCGAGGTGGTCGATGAGCCTCCAGACGTCGGGGACCATCTCGCGGCAGGCGGTCAGGCCGATGTCGAGGTTGCCGTTGTAGGAGAAGACGGTGATGTTCAGGCCGCCGCTCAGGTCGCTGACGACCGACAGCGGGTGGTACGCGAGGACCTCGGCCCGGCACAGGTACAGCGGGAACTGCGGTCCGGCGACGTTGGAGATCACCAGATTGATCGGCGGAACGGCGGAGGGCGCCAGGCGGAGCAGCGCCCGCGCCGCCAGGCCGCCGAACGCCGGAGGGACCACCGCGGTCAGCTCCTCCAGCCAGCGGTCCGGCGTCGCGACGAGACGCCGCTTGGCCGTCGTCATGGTGGCATGCGTCTCCGCGATCCGGTCGCGGGGATCGGCGAGGTGGGTCGGCAGCGGGGTGAACATGGCCGACACCTGGTTGCCGTGGGCGTCGTCGTCGAGCGAGCGGGTGGAGACGGGGACCGCCGCGATGAGCGGCCGGTCGGGCAGGGCGTCGTGGTCGATCAGCCAGCGCCGGAGCGCGCTCGCGCACAGCGCCATCACGACGTCGTTGACGCTGACGCCCAGCGCGTGCCGTACCTTCTTCACCTCCCCCAGGGGCAGCGAGCCGACCGCGACCCGCCGGTGCCGCGTCACCGTTCCGTTGAAGGGCGTCCGAGGCGCGGTCAGGTCCGCCTGAGGCGGGACCGCGCCCGTACGCGCGGCCGTGCGCAGCGCGCCGGTGAGGACGCCGACCCCGGGCAGGCGCCCGACCAAGGGGAAGGTGTCGAGATAGGGGACCGCGCGCAGGAGCCCTCCGGTCGTGCGCAGCGGATGCACGGCGGCGCGGGCGGCCGCGCCGGCCAGCAGGCTCCAGGCGCCCGGGGGACGCTCGGGCCGCCAGCGGTCGGCGACGTCCACCTGACGCGGCTCGGGTTCCAGGTCGAGCAGGGCGGCGACGATCTGCGCGGCGGCGACACCGTCGATGAGCGCGTGATGGATCTTGGCGTACAGCGCGATCCGGCCGCCGCTCAGGCCCTGCACCAGGTACATCTCCCAGAGCGGGCGGGCCCGGTCCAGCGGTCGCTGGTGCAGCCGCGCCACCTGCTCGGCGAGCTGCCGGTCGTCACCCGGCTCCGGGAGGGCGATCTCGCGGACGTGGTACTCCAGGTCGAAGTCCGGGTCCTCGATCCAGTACGGGTGGTCGAGCCCGAAGGGCACCTCGGCCAGCCGCCAGCGGAACTGCCGCACCAGCGGAAGGCGCCGGCGCATCAGCTCCATCAGGTCGTCGAGCGTCAGGCGGCCGCCCGGCGCCCCGGTGGGGTCCAGGACGGCCAGGCCGGCGATGTGCGCGACCGTGCCCCGCGACTCGACGTTGAGGAACTGCGCGTCAAGCGCACTGAGCTGGCGCATCGGCCGACCTTTCGCCTCACCCCGCCGTCGGCCTCGCGGCACCCCCGGACCGGATGTCCGACGGCCGGTCGTCTCCTTCGTCCTCCTCGATATTTCGGCGCGGGTGAGGAAGTCAAACCTCACGAACGCCTGCATAACCCGCCATCAGCGTCGTCTGCCGTCCTAAGCGCGTCGAACCATTTTGTCGCGATACATCGCTTGTTCAGGCGAGATATCACTGTCTGTGATTAACGCCAGGTCTGAGGCGGAATGCCGGGCCGCTGGGCGCGGAAAAGTGACGGGCGGCGACATCGAACTTCCCAGAAGGGTGGTGCCCGCTTCCGGTGATGGGGACAATGGGCTGACGTCCCTGCTCACTCAGAGTTATGGTGCGAGACCATGCCCCTTGACCCGCAGTCCCCCATCGGTGGGACCGGCTCCCCGCCGGCCCTTCCGTCGGCGGTCGGCTCCTCCCGGTCGTGGCCCTGGTGGCCTGCCTGGCC
>NZ_JBFAUT010000086.1:16914-27797 GCF_040679475.1 Actinoallomurus sp. NPDC052274 | reverse complement strand
CACCGTCCGGACCAGAACAACTCCGTGTGGGCTTCCCCCGGGCCGGCCGCCTTCCGGCGTCCCGCTTCCCTTGGGGCGAAGAGAACATTACGTCCACCTGGATAACCCGTCAAATCGGCGTTACGTGATCGCGTATGCGCTGATCGCGAGGATCCGGCTGCGTCTCGACTCGTGACCGCGAAGACTCGACAGGCGCGAAGTAGACCGTGCGTTCGGACGGTCTACGGCGATCTCTCCCACCGCTACGGCCGAGTCGCCTCGAGGATGTCTCCCAGGCCGTGCCCGAGCGGCACCCCAGGCTCGTCAACGCGGCCTCGGCTCGGACGATTCCGCCGCGTGCCGGTCGTCGCTCCAGGACGAAGCCCGGCACGGGTCTCCGCTCGCGTACCGTCTGTGCGTGCTCGGGGCGGGCGGCACCCCGGTAGGGGCGCCGCCCGGTGAGGTCACTCGGAGGCGACCGTCACTCCGCCGATGTTCCGCTTGCCACGCCGCAGCACGAGGAAGCGGCCGTGCAGGAGGTCGCCCCGGTCGGGTACGGCCGCCTCATCGGTGACCTTGACGTTGTTGACGTACGCCCCGCCCTGGGCGACCGTGCGGCGGGCCTCGGACTTGCTGCCGACCAGCCCGGTCGCCGCCAGCAGGTCGACGACCGGAGGCAGCGGCCCGGACACGGTCGTGGACGGCACCTCGGCGAGCGCGCTGCCCAGCGTGCGCTCGTCCAGCTCGCCCAGGTCGCCCTGGCCGAACAGCGCACGAGACGCGGCGATCACGCGTTGCGTCTCCTCGGCTCCGTGGACGAGCGTGGTGAGCTCCTCGGCGAGGGCGCGCTGCGCCGCTCGAGCGGCCGGGCGTTCGCTCGTCGCCTTCTCCAGCTCCTCGATCTCCTCGCGGCTCCGGAAGCTGAAGTACCGCAGGTACGTCGAGACGTCGCGGTCGTCCGCGTTGAGCCAGAACTGGTAGAAGGCGTACGGCGAGGTCAGCTCGGGATCCAGCCAGTACGTCTCGCCGCCGGCCGTCTTGCCGAACTTGGTGCCGTCGGCGCGGGTGACGAGCGGGGTCGTCAGCGCGTGCGCGCTTCCCCCTTCCACCCGCCGGATGAGGTCGACGCCCGCCGTGAGGTTCCCCCACTGGTCGTTGCCGCCGGTCTGGAGCCGGCAGTCGTACCGGCGGAACAGCTCCAGGAAGTCCATCGACTGCAGCAGCACGTAGCTGAACTCGGTGTAGCTCAGGCCGGTGGTGTCCAGCCGCGACTTCACCGTCTCCCGCGCGAGCATGCGGTTGACCGGGAAGTGCTTGCCGATGTCGCGCAGGAACTCGATGGCCGACATGGGGCCGGTCCAGTCGAGGTTGCTGACGATCAGGCCGCGGTCACCGGTCAGGTCGAGGAACCGCGACACCTGCGCCCGGATGCGCTCGACCCAGCCGGCGACGACCTCCTCGGAGTTCAGCGTGCGCTCGGCGCTCTTGCCGCTCGGATCGCCGATCAGCCCGGTCGCCCCGCCGACCAGTCCGATCGTCCGGTGGCCCGCCTGCTGGAACCGGCGCAGCGTCAGCAACTGCACCAGGCTCCCCACGTGGAGCGAGGGCGCGGTCGGGTCGAAACCGCAGTAGAGCGTGACCGGCCCCGAGGCGAGCATCGCCCGCAGATCGTCCAGGTCGGTGGACTGTGTGATCAGGCCCCGCCAGGCGAGATCGTCCAGTATGTCGGCCACGTTCTTCCTCGTCTCGTGCGTACGTCCGGTCTCTACAAGGATGCCGGACCGGTTCGACATCAAGGTAACGGGGCGTCTGGTGGGTCTCCCACCGATTTCCCCCGCCCCCGGACACCGTCGGCCGTTCCAGCGGAGAGACTCTCCGCTGGAACGGCCGACGGGGTGCAGGTTCTCGAGCCTGGCGCGATCTCCCGCCGAACGCGGCCGAACGCGGACGTACCCTCCGGCACGGCCGGTCTCGCGGATCTAGCGGATCTAGCGGCGCGCCTCCGGACCCCGTCGGTGGCGGGGAGTGTGCAGACGGTAGGCGGAGACGCTCGGGTCCCCGTCGATCCAGAACCGCCAGGGCACGTCCTTGGCGCTGGTCACGCCCGTACGGGGGCCGGTGCGTACCTCGGCGGGCGGCGCGCCGGGCAGGACGCGCAGGGGGCTCTCCAGGTCGCACACGTCGGCGCCGTACAGGGTGCGGTCGATCGCCAGGGCCTCGCAGAGCCGGGCCGGGCCGCGGGCCAGGTCGCGTTCCGAGGAGCGCGGCCGGCGTGCCATGGCCAGTTCGCGGCCCTCGACGATCTCCCCCGCCCGGATCAGCACGGCCGCGGCGGTGCCCTCCTCCAGGCACACGAGGTTCACGCAGTAGTGCATGCCGTATGTGAAGTACACGTACGCGTGGCCGGGCGGACCGAACATGACGGCGTTGCGGTCCGTCCGGCCCCGGTAGGCGTGCGAGGCCGGATCGAGGGGCCCGGCGTACGCCTCCACCTCCGTCAGGCGCACCGCGACCGTGCCCTGGGGGGAGGATCGCTCGAGGACGCACCCGAGCAGGTCGGGCGCCACCTCTTCGGGCAGCCGGTCGAAGAACGCGCGCGGGAGCGGAGCGCTCATCAGGCCCCCGAGGCCGCCCAGGAGGCGTGACCGTCGACGAGGGAGCGAAGCGTCGTGAGCTGCTCGGCGACGCGCTCCGGAGAGGTGCCGCCGTACGCCTTCCGCGCGGCCAGCGCGCCCTGGACGGAGAACACGTCGCGGACGTCCGGGGTCAGGTGCGGAGAGACCTTGGCGAGCTCATCGTCGCTGAGGTCGCCGAAGTCCTTGTCGTTGACCTGGCACCAGACGACGAGGTGGCCGACGACCTCGTGCGCGTCGCGGAACGGCACGCCCTTGCGGACGAGCAGCTCGGCGACGTCGGTGGCGAGGGCGAAGCCCTGGGGCGCGAGGGCCTCCAGGCGCTCGGTGTTGACGCGCATGGTGGCGATCAGACCGGACACGGCGGGCAGGACGAGCAGGAGGGTGTCGACGGCGTCGAACACGCCCTCCTTGTCCTCCTGCAGGTCGCGGTTGTACGTGAGCGGCAGGCCCTTGAGGGTGGTCAGCAGGGCGGTGAGGTGGCCGATGAGCCGGCCGGTCTTGCCGCGGGCGAGCTCGGCGACGTCCGGGTTCTTCTTCTGCGGCATGATCGACGACCCGGTGGCGTACGTGTCGTCCATCTCGATCCAGCGGAACTCCTGGGAGGCCCAGAGGACGACCTCCTCCCCCAGCCGCGACAGGTGCACGCCGATCAGGGCGGCCGCGGCGAGGAACTCGACGGCGTAGTCGCGGTCGCTGACGGCGTCCATCGAGTTGGGGGCGGCCGCGGCGAAGCCGAGCTCCTCGGCGACGGCCTCCGGGTCGAGGGGCAGGGAGGACCCGGCGAGCGCGCCGGAGCCGAGCGGGCTGATCGCGGCCCGTTTGTCCCAGTCCCGCAGCCGGTCGACGTCGCGGGCGAACGCGTGCACGTGTGCCAGGAGCTGGTGGGAGAAGAGCACCGGCTGGGCGTGCTGCAGGTGGGTCATCCCCGGTGCGGCGACCCCGAGGTTGTGGTCGGCCTGCGCGATCAGCGCGGTCTCCAGCTCCACGAGCCGGGAGACGATCTGCCGGACGTGGTCTCGCAGGTAGAGCCGCAGATCGGTGGCGACCTGGTCGTTACGGCTGCGCCCGGCGCGCAGCTTGCCGCCGAGAGCGCCGAGGCGTTCGAGCAGGCCGCGTTCGAGCGCGGTGTGGACGTCCTCGTCGGCGACGGCCGGCCGGAACTCGCCGGAGCGGCAGGCGTCGTCGAGATCGTCGAGCGCGTCGAGCATGCGGCGCAGCTCGTCCTCGGTGAGCAGGCCCGCCCGGTGCAGGACCCGCGCGTGGGCGCGCGACCCCAGCAGGTCGTACGGGGCGAGCCGCCAGTCGAACTGCACGCTGACCGACAGCCGGGCGAGGGCCTCGGACGGACCGCCCTCGAACCGGCCGCCCCACAGCCTGGTCGGTGTCTTGCGCTGCTGGTCGTCCGTCACGCTGTTCTTCTCCCTGGGAAGCTGTTGGCAGGCGTCCTTGACCGGCCGCCGATGCGAAACTACTGCATGTCAGGCGGGCCGTGTCGGCGGCCGTCCGTAGGCGGCCGAAAAGCTCGATCATGAAGGTGTTCCCGGCGAGTGCCGGGGTGTGCTCCGGGCCGGAGCATCGGTCGGGCGCCGCACCGGGCGGTGCCCTTCGGGGGTGTCCGGTGGCACCGGACACCCCCTACGGTCGTCGTTCGGCGTGCTGCGGGACCGTCGGCGCGCCGGCACCCCGAGCACCGGGGTCGTCCGCGCCGACGGGCTCCCATGACTGGTCGGCGGGGCCGCCGACGTCACGCGGACCGCGCACGGCGCGTTCGTCCGGGCGCCGCTCGGTCAGCGCGAGCAGGGCGGCCGCGAGGTCGGCGCCGCCCGAGGGATCCCGCGCGATCACGAGGACGGTGTCGTCGCCGGCGACCGTGCCGAGCACGGTCGGCCAGTCGGCGTGGTCGATGGCCGAGGCGAGGAACTGCGCGGCGCCGGCCGGCGTCCGTACGATGACGAGGTTGGCGGAGGCCTCGGCCGAGACGAGCAGCTCCTGGGCGAGCCGGGCCAGGCGGCCGCCGAACGTCTCGGCGGCGCCGGTCCGGGCGCGGCGGATGCGCTCGCCGCCCTCCCCGGGCACCGCGTAGATCAGTGAGCCGTCCTCGGCCCGCAGCTTGACCGCGCCGATGTCGACGAGGTCGCGCGACAGGGTGGCCTGCGTGACGTCGACGCCGGCGTCGGCGAGCAGCCGGGCCAGTTCGCTCTGGGAGTGCACGGCGTTGCGGCCGAGCAGTTCGATGATCCGCGACTGCCGTGCCGTCTTGGTCAGGGGCGTGGTCATGTCGCCCCTAGTATGCCCGGCAGGGCCGCGATGAAGGAGTCCGCTTCGTCCGCCGTGATGATCAGTGGCGGGGCGAGCCGGACGGCCTGCGGCGCGACGGCGTTGACGAGGAAGCCGGCGTCGCGGGCGGCGGCCTCGACGGCCGCGGACTTCGGCTCGGTGAGGACGATCGCCCGCCACAGTCCCCGGCCGCGTACGCCCGCGAGGAGCGGGTGGTCGACCGCTTCGATGCCGGCGGCGAGCCGGTCGCCGACCTTCGTGACGTGGTCGAGGAGTCCGTCGCGCTCGATGGTGTCGAGCACGGCGAGCGCGGCGGCGCAGGCCACCGGGTTGCCGCCGAACGTCGAGCCGTGGTCGCCCTTGCCGAACGCGGTGGCGTACGGGCCGAAGCCGACGCAGGCGCCGATGGGCAGTCCGCCGCCGAGCCCCTTCGCCAGCGTGATGACGTCGGGCCGGACGCCCTCGTGCTGGTGCTGGAACCAGGTCCCGGTCCGGCCGATGCCGCTCTGGATCTCGTCGAGGACGAGCGCCGCGCCGGCCTCGTCGCAGATCGCTCGCGCGGCCGTGAGGTAGCCCTCCGGCGGGGGGATGATTCCGGCCTCGCCCTGGGTCGGCTCGAGGAAGACGGCCGCGCAGTCGCCGGTGACGGCGGCCCGCAGCTCGTCGACCGAGCCGTACGTCACGAAACGCACGTCCGCGGGGAACGGGCCGAACGGCTCGCGGATCGCCGCCTTGCCGGTCAGCGCGAGGGAGCCCATCGTCCGGCCGTGGAAGCCGCTCTCGGCCGCGACGACGTAGCTCCTGCCGGGGCCGGCGTACCGCCGGACGAGCTTGTAGGCCGCCTCGTTGGCCTCGGTGCCGGAGTTGGTGAAGAACACGCGCCCGTCGCCGCCGAGCAGGCCGAGAAGGCGCTCGGCGAGGAGCACCTCGGGCTCGTGCAGGAACAGGTTCGAGGTGTGCGCGAGGGTGGCGACCTGCGCGGACACCGCCTGCACGAGCGCCGGGTGGGCATGGCCGAGCGAGGAGACCGCGATGCCGCCGATCAGGTCGAGGTAGGAGGCGCCGTCGGTGTCCCAGACCCGGCAGCCCTCGCCGCGGGCGAGCGCGACCGGCGGGACGCCGTAGTTGGGCATCAGCGCGGCTTCGAACCGCTTCCGCAGGTCGTTCATGACGGCACCACCATCGTTCCGATCCCCTCGTCGGTGAAGACCTCCAGCAGCAGCGCGTGCGGGACCCGGCCGTCGAGGACGTGGGCGCGCGGCACCCCGCCGCGCACCGCGCGCAGGCATGCCTCCATCTTCGGCACCATGCCCGCCGACAGGTCCGGCAGCAGCGTCTCCAGGTCGGCGGCGGTGATCTGGTCGATCACCTCGGAGGCGTCCGCGGAGCCGTCGGCCGGCCAGTCGGAGTAGAGTCCCTCGACGTCCGTCAGCACGATCAGCTTGCCGGCCTGCAGGGCGACGGCCAGCGCGCCCGCCGCGGTGTCGGCGTTGACGTTGTAGACCTCGCCGTCCTCGCCGCGCGCGATGCTGGAGATCACCGGGATGCGGCCGTCGTCGAGGAGACTGCGGACCGCGCCGGTGTCCACGTCGACGATCTCACCGACCATGCCGAGGTCGACCTCCCGGCCGGCCACGACCGCGGTCTTCCGCTCGGCGGTGAACAGCCGGGCGTCCTCCCCCGACATGCCCACGCCGAACGCGCCGTGCTGGTTGAGCAGCCCGACGACGTCGGGACCGACCTGGCCGACCAGCACCATGCGGACGACGTCCATCGTCTCCGGCGTGGTCACCCGGAGCCCGGCCGTGAAGGTGCTCTCCAGCCCGAGCCGGTCGAGCTGGGCGTTGATCTGCGGACCCCCGCCGTGCACGACGACCGGGCGGAGCCCGGCGTACCGGAGGAAGGCGACGTCGCGGGCGAAGGCCAGCCGCAGCTCGTCGTCGATCATGGCGTGGCCGCCGTACTTGATCACGACGGTCGTGCCGTGGAACTCCTCGAGCCAGGGCAGCGCCTCGATGAGCGTGGCCGCCTTCTGCAGGGCGGCGGCGCTCGCCTGCGTACGTATGCGCGGTTTCGTCGTCATGAGGAGTACGCGGAGTTCTCGTGGACGTAGTCGGCGGTCAGGTCGGTGGTGTGCACGGTCGCGGTGTGGGCGCCGGAACCGAGGTCGACCGTGATGGTCACGTCCCGCGGCCGCATGTCGACCTTGGCGCGGTCGTCGCCGACGGAGCCGTTGCGGCACACCCAGACGCCGTTGATCGCGACGTTGAGCCGGTCCGGCTCGAACACGGCGTCGGTCGTGCCGACGGCGGCCAGCACGCGGCCCCAGTTCGGATCCTCGCCGTGGATCGCGCACTTGAGCAGGTTGCTGCGGGCCACCGCGCGCCCGACGAGGACCGCGTCCTCGGCGTCGGCCGCGCCGACGACCTCGATCGCGATCGCCTTGGTGGCGCCCTCGGCGTCGAGCAGCAGCTGCCGGGCCAGGTCGGCGCAGATGTCGGTGACCGTCTGGGCGAGCTCGTCCTCGGACGGGGTGACCCCGCTCGCGCCGCTGGCCAGCAGCAGGACCGTGTCGTTGGTGGACATGCAGCCGTCGGTGTCGAGCCGGTCGAAGGTCGTCTCGCACGCCCGCCGCAGGACCCGGTCGAGGGTCGCCGCGTCGACGTCGGCGTCGGTCGTGATGACGCAGAGCATGGTGGCGAGGGCGGGGGCGAGCATGCCCGCGCCCTTGGCCATGCCGCCGACCGTGTAGCCGTCGGTCGCCCGGCGGAACGCGATCTTGGCGACGGTGTCCGTGGTCCGGATCGCGTCGGCCGCCGGGAGGCCGCCGTCGCGGGACAGCTCGCGGGCCGCCTCCTCGACGCCGGCCAGCAGCGTGTCCATGGGCAGCCGCTCACCGATCAGGCCGGTGGAGCAGACCGCGATCTCGCCGGCCGAGTCGTCGAGGACGGCGGCGACCTTCTCCGCGGTCTGGTGCGTGTCCTGGAAGCCCGCCGGGCCGGTGCAGGCGTTGGCCCCGCCGGAGTTCAGCACGACGGCGCGCACCCGCCCGCCGCGGAGTACCTGCTCCGACCACAGCACCGGCGCGGCCTTCACGCGGTTGCGGGTGAAAACACCGGCCGCCGCGCGGGTCGGGCCGTCGTTGACGACGAGGGCGAGGTCGCGTTCACCGCCCTTCTTGATGCCGGCGGCCAGGCCGGCCGCTCTGAAGCCGAGAGGGGCGGTGACGCTCACGGGGCGACTCCGATCGTGGTGAGACCCAGTTCTTCGGGCAGACCGAGGGCGAGGTTCGCGCTCTGCACGGCCCCGCCGGCGGTGCCCTTGGTCAGGTTGTCGATGGCGGCCACCGCGACGACGCGGCCGGCCCGCTCGTCGAGCGCGACCTGGACGACGGCGGTGTTGGCGCCGAGCGTCATGGCGGTCGCGGGCCACTGCCCTTCGGGCAGCAGGCGGACGAACGGTTCGTCGGCGTACGCCTGGGCGTACGCCTCGCGCAGGCGCTGCGCGGTGACGCCCGGCGCGGCCTTGGCCGAACAGGTGGCGAGGATCCCCCGGCTCATCGGCGCCAGGGTCGGCGTGAACGACACGGTGACCGGGTGGCCGGCCACCGCGGAGAGCTGCTGGGTGATCTCCGGGGTGTGGCGGTGGACGCCGCCCACGCCGTACGCGCTCATGGAGCCCATGACCTCGCTGCCGAGCAGGTTGGGCTTGGCCGCCCGGCCCGCGCCGGAGGTGCCGGAGGCGGCCACGATCACGGCGTCGGGCTCGGCCAGCCCGGCGGCGTACGCGGGGAACAGCGCCAGCAGCGACACGGTCGGGTAGCAGCCCGGCACCGCGATGCGCCGGGTGTCGCGGAGCCGCGCGCGGTTGCCGGGCAGCTCCGGCAGACCGTACGGCCACGTGCCGGCGTGCGTGCCGCCGTAGTAGTGCTCCCACTCGGCCGCGTCGGAGAGCCTGAAGTCCGCGCCGCAGTCGACGACGAGCACGTCGTCGCCGAGCCCCTCCGCGATCGGCCCGGACTGCCCGTGCGGCAGGGCCAGGAAGACCACGTCATGGCCGGCCAGGGTCTCGGGCGTCGTCTCCGCGAGTACCCGGTCCGCGAGGGGGTACAGGTGCGGCTGGTGTGCCCCGAGGAGAGTGCCCGCACTGGACGCGGCGGTCAGCGCGCCGATCTCGAACTCGGGGTGCCCGGACAGAACACGCAGCAGCTCACCGCCCGCATAGCCGCTCGCTCCGGCGACCGCCGCACGCGTGCCCATCGTCTCCTCCTCCGCCGATGCGTTAAGTATGCATTTCCCTGCATCATCATGCAACCGCCGTCCCGGTATGCGAGAAGACGCTACTGTCCCTCCATGCGCCGCATCGCCGTGCTCTCGCCGCCGCTGGCCGTCCTGCTCCTCGCCGCCGCCTGCGGTTCGGGTGGCACGCCGAAGACCACGCGAACGGTGACGGCCGACGCGGTTGACTGCGGGCAGATCGACGCCGCCGGCGGCGCCCCCGCGTACCTCAAGGTGACCAAGGGCTCGGCTGCCTGCGGGGAGGCGGTCTCGGTCTACAAGGCGTTCTTCGCCGCGGTCGCCGAGGGCAAGGCGCCCGGACAGGGCAGCGGAGGCGGGCTCGCGGTCCAGGGCTGGTCATGCGTGATCTATCCGTCCGACCAGATCCAGCAGAACGGCCGCGGCGCCGACTGCACCAAAGGCGGCACCACCGTCACCGCGTTCCAGAAGGCGCACTGATCACCGCCTCCCAGAAGGCACGCTGATCACCGCCTCCCAGAAGGCACGCTGATCACCGCCTCCCAGAAGGCACGCTGATCACCGCCTCCGCTCCGCGGATGGCCACTCTCCCGCCACGACGATTCTTCGACGGCCGCGAACTGGGTATGTCGTTTGCCCCGATATAGCGCTGTTTAAGGAGAATGACGTGACTCGCCATACGGAGCTCGAGCGAAAGTACGACGCCGACGCCGACTTCGTGCTTCCGGACCTGGAGGTGCGGGTCGGCGCCCCCGCGACGCACACCCTCCAGGCACGCTACTTCGACACCGAGGACCTGCGCCTCGCCGCACGCGGGATCACCCTGCGCCGCCGCCAGGGCGGCGACGACGCCGGATGGCACCTGAAGCTGCCGGCCGGCAAGAACACCAAGCGTGAGATCCGGCTGCCGCTCGCCGAGAGCGCGCAGGACGTTCCGGCGGAGCTGGTCACGCTCGTCACCGCCCACGCCCGTGGCCGCCCGCTGATCCCCGTGGCCGAGGTGGAGACCCGCCGGGTCGAACGCCCGCTGCTGGACGAGGACGGCCGGGTGCTGGCGAAACTCGCCGACGACACGGTGCACGCGCACCCGTTCGGGCGGAACGACGGCGAGGTCCGCCTGATGGCCTGGCGGGAGATCGAGATCGAGGCCGTCACCGCCTCGGACGACTTCCTGGGCGCCGTCGGCGACCACCTGCTCGACGCCGGTGCCCGCGAGGCGGTCGCCCGGTCCAAGCTGGCACGGACCCTGGAGACGGTCCCCGCCACGACGCGCCCGCCGGCCACCGGCACCGCCGGCGACGTGCTGGTGACCTACCTGGGCAAGCACTTCGCGAAGATGCTGGCGCATGACCCCCTGGTCCGGCTGGCCGACCACGACGACGACTCGGTGCACAAGATGCGGGTGGCCGCCCGGCGGATGCGCAGCCTCCTGCGCACCCATCGGCGTCTGATCGAGCCGGCTCACGCCGCCGGTCTGGAGACCGAGCTGAAGTGGCTGGCCGACGCCCTGGGCGAGGTCCGCGACTTGGAGGTCCTCCGGGCGCGGTTCGAGCAGCGCCTGGCGCGGTTGCCGGATGCCGACCAGGAGCCGAGCTGGCTCGCCGGAATGGCGGCGGAGGAGCTCCGTGCCCGCGACCGGCTCCGGGAGGCGCTGTCGGCGCCGCGCTACCTCGCCCTCCTCGACAGCGTCGACGCCTTCCTCGCCTCCCCGCCTCTCCTCGGCCGGCGCGCCGGC
>NZ_JBFAUT010000086.1:0-16904 GCF_040679475.1 Actinoallomurus sp. NPDC052274 | reverse complement strand
TCCCGCCCCCCCGCCCCCACGCCCACCCCGTCCGCCCCGCGCCCCACGCCCCCCCCCGCCCCCCCCCCCGCGGGCCCCCCCCCCCCCCCGCCCGGGCGGAGACGGCCAAGGCCGTCGCGAAGGCCTGGCGGAAGATGCTGCGCCGCCATGCCCACGCGGCCGGCCTGCCCGCCGGTCCCGCGCGCGACGCGGCACTGCACCGGACCAGGAAGGCCGCCAAGCGCGCCCGCTACACCGCCGAGGCCGCCGCGCCCGCCCTGGGCTCACCCGCCAAGAAGCTGGCCCGCCGGGCCGAGCGGCTGCAGGAGGTGCTCGGCGCCCACCATGACGGTGTCGTCGCCGCCGAGCGGCTCGGTGAGCTGGCCCGCCGGACCGGGACGCCGGCCGTCGAGGCGTTCGCCCTCGGCCGGCTCGTCGAGCGGGAGGAGCGCGGCCGGGAACGTCCGCTGCGGGACCTGCCGGCCGCGGTCAAGAAGGCCGCCAGGCGCAAGCCGCTCCGGAGACTCGGCGCGAGCTGACGCACCCGGCGGTTCCCCGAGCGGCGCGGGCGGGCGCCTCGTGCTCAGACGGCACCCGGAGCGAGTGCCGCCGAGGCGCCTCCCCGGGCCCGGGCGCGGCGGTCCGGGTTGGCCAAGGCTTCTCCCGGATTTATCCCGTCGGCCGTGATGAGTTGTGAATCGCTTGAGATCACTGTCCTGCCCCGATGACCCCGAACTCCGAGGCAGGACCTCATGAGCATCGACCGTCGACGATTCCTGCAGCTCGCCGGTGGTACGGCCGCGATGACCGCGCTGTCCACGAGCATCGCCCGCGCCGCGGAGATCCCCGCCGCCCGCCGCAGCGGCACCCTGCGCGACATCGAGCACATCGTGGTGCTCATGCAGGAGAACCGGTCCTTCGACCACTACTTCGGCACGCTGCGCGGCGTGCGAGGCTTCGGCGATCCGCGGCCCGTGACGCTGCCCGGCGGCAAGCCGGTCTGGTACCAGTCCGACGGGACCAAGGACGTCCTTCCGTTCCGGCCGGACGCCACCGACCTCGGCCTGCGCTTTCTCCAGGACCTCGACCACAGCTGGAACGGCGGGCACGCGGCCTGGAACAACGGCGCGTACGACCGCTGGGTGCCGGCCAAGACCGCCACCACGATGGCCTACCTCACCCGCGAGGACATCCCGTTCCACTACGCGCTGGCCGACGCCTTCACGATCTGCGACGCCTACCACTGCTCGATGATGGGGCCGACCGATCCGAACCGTTACTACATGTGGACCGGCTACACCGGCAACGACGGCAACGGCGGCGGCCCGGTCCTCGGCAACGACGAGGCGGGATACTCATGGACCACCTACCCGGAGCGCCTGGAGAAGGCCGGGATCTCGTGGAAGATCTACCAGGACGTGGGCGACGGCCTCGACGCGAAGGGCTACTGGGGCTGGACCGGGGACGCCTACATCGGCAATTACGGCGACAACTCGCTGCTGTACTTCGCGCAGTACCGGAACGCCGAGCCCGGCGACCCGCTGTACGACCGGGCGCGCACCGGCACCGACGCCAAGCACGGACAGGGGCTCTTCGACGTCCTCCGCGCCGACGTCAAGGCGGGGAGGCTGCCGCAGGTCTCCTGGATCGCGGCTCCCGAGGCGTTCACCGAGCACCCGAACTGGCCCGCCAACTACGGCGCCTGGTACATCGCCCAGGTCCTGGACGCGCTGACCGCCGACCCGGACGTGTGGAGCAGGACCGCGCTGTTCATCACCTACGACGAGAACGACGGCTTCTTCGACCACGCGGTGCCGCCGTACCCTCCGTCGTCTCCCGCGCGGGGACGTTCGACGGTGGACGTCAGCGGCGAGGTCTACCACCCGGCGGGGCCCGGCGGTGACGTCGCGGGCCCGTACGGCCTCGGGCAGCGCGTCCCGATGTTCGTGGTCTCGCCGTGGAGCAAGGGCGGCTGGGTGTGCTCGGAGGTCTTCGACCACACCTCGATCATCCGCTTCATGGAGCAGCGCCTCGGGGTCCGGGAGCCGAACATCTCGGCCTGGCGCAGAGCGGTCTGCGGCGATCTGACCTCGGCGTTCGACTTCGGCCGGACGGCCGCCGCGATGCCCGCCCTCCCCGACACCAGCGGGTACCTTCCGCCCGACCGCGACCGGCACCCCGACTACGTGCCGAAGCCGCCGGCGCACCCGGCACTGCCCCGTCAGGAGCGCGGGCTGCGCCCCGCCCGGCCGCTCCCGTACGACCTGATGGCGGACGGTCGCGCGAGCGCCACCGGCCTGGTGATCGAGTTCGCCGAGCACGGTGCGGCGGCCACCGCCCTCCAGGTCACCTCCGCGACTCACCCCGGCGGGCCCTGGACCTACACCATCGGGCACGGCACGCGGCTCTCCGGGACGTGGGGTCCGGGCGCGTACGACTTCGAGGTGCACGGCCCGAACGGCTTCTTCCGGCGGATCGCGGGCCGCGGCGGCGCCGGCCCGGAGGTGTCGGCACGCCACGACGGGAGCGCTGAACGGGTTCGCCTGGTGCTGACCAACGACGGCGAGCAGCCCGTACGGCTGACGGTCAAGGACGCCTACGGCGACGAGCGGCCGGTGACGTACCGGCTGCGGCCGGGCGGGCACGCCGTGCACGTCGCGTCGGCCCGTCGCCGCCACGGCTGGTACGACCTGTCGATCGTGTCCGACGACGAGAGGTTCCTCCGGCGGCTGGCCGGTCACGTCGAGAGCGGACGCCCGAGCACCAGCGACCCGGCGATCGCCACGGTCTGAGCCGTGTCCGGGCGAAGCGCAGCCAGCGGGCTTCGGAATGGAAGCCCAGCAGTACTTGGGCGACGGCCAGGCAGATGAGTTCGGAGCCGTGACCGGCCTCCCCGGCGTCGCCGTGACCGGCCTCCCCGGCGTCGCCGTGACCGGAGTCTCCGTCGACGCCATGACCTCGCCCCGCCACCGTTCCGGGAAGGACTGACATGCCGCAGGGAAAACCGTCGCAGGTGCCCGACGACGGGCTGACCACCCGGCAGCGCCGCAACCGGCCCCTCGTCGTCGTCCACACCGGGCCGGGCAAGGGCAAGTCGACCGCCGCCTTCGGACTGGCCCTGCGCGGCTGGAACCAGGGCTGGCCGATCGGCGTGTTCCAGTTCGTCAAGTCCGCGAAGTGGCGCATCGGCGAGGAGCGGGCGCTGCGGGTGCTCGGCGAGTCCGGCGAGGGCGGCCCGGTCGACTGGCACAAGATGGGCGAGGGCTGGTCGTGGATCCAGCGGCCCGGCACGGAGGAGGATCACGCCGCGGACGCCCGCGAGGGCTGGGAGCAGATCAAACGCGACCTCGCCGCCGAGACCTACACGCTGTACGTGCTGGACGAGTTCACCTATCCGATGAAGTGGGGCTGGGTGGACGTCGAGGACGTGATCGCGACGTTGCGGGACCGGCCGGGGTACCAGCACGTCGTCATCACCGGCCGCGACGCCGACCCGCGCCTGGTGGAGTTCGCCGACCTCGTCACCGAGATGGGCAAGGTCAAGCACCCCATGGACGCGGGCCAGAAGGGGCAGAAGGGCATCGAGTGGTGAGCCCCTTCCCGACGACGGGGCCGGCCCGGTGAGGATGCCGAGACTCGTCGTCGCCGCCCCCGCCTCCGGGAGCGGGAAGACGACGGTGGCGACCGGGCTGATGGCCGCGCTGACCGCCGACGGGCTGACCGTCTCGCCGCACAAGGTCGGGCCGGACTACATCGACCCGGGCTACCACACGCTCGCGGCCGGGCGGCCGGGCCGTAACCTCGACCCCTGGCTGACCTCCGAGGACCTCATCGCGCCGCTGTTCCTGCACGGCGCGCGCGGCGCGGACGTCGCCGTCGTCGAGGGCGTGATGGGGCTGTTCGACGGGGCCGAGGCCGCCGGGGGCGGGTTCGCCTCGACGGCGCACGTGGCCCGGCTGCTGGAGGCGCCCGTCGTCCTCGTCGTGGACGCCTCGTCGGCGGGCCGCTCGATCGCCGCGCTCGTCCACGGGTTCGTCACCTACGACTCCACGGTGCGGATCGGCGGCGTGATCCTCAACCGGGTCGGCTCGGAGCGGCACGAGCGGATCTGCCGCGCGGCGATCGAGGAGACCGGGCTGCCGGTGCTCGGCGTGCTGCGGCGCGACGCGGACGTCGCCACCCCGTCGCGTCACCTCGGCCTCATCCCGGCCGCCGAGCGCCGCGCCGAGGCCGTACGCACCGTCGAGCGGCTGGGCGCGCTCGTCGAGGAGTCCTGCGACCTTCGTGGCCTGCTCGCCCTCGTCCACGGCGCCCCGCCGATCGACGCCCGCCCCTGGGACCCGGCCGCGCCGGCGGACCGCCCCGAGGGTCCGGCGGAGGCCGCCGTACGGCTCGGGGAACCGGAGGGTGCCGCCCGGCCCCTGGAACGGACCGCGGGCCCCGCGCGTCCGGTGGTGGCGGTGGCGGGCGGACCGGCGTTCACGTTCGGGTACGCCGAGAACGACGAGCTGCTGAGCGCGGCCGGGGCGGAGGTCGTGCCGTTCGACCCGCTGCGCGACGAGGCGCTCCCGGAGGGCACGCGCGGCGTCGTGATCGGCGGCGGCTTCCCCGAGATGTACGCGGCGGAGCTGGCGGCCAACGAGCCGTTGCGCCGGCAGGTCGCCGCGATCGACGGCCCGATCTACGCCGAGTGCGCCGGCCTGCTCTACCTCGCCCGCACCCTCGACGGGGCGCCGATGTGCGGGGTCCTCGACGCGGAGGCGCGCATGACCGGCCGGCTCACGCTCGGCTACCGGGAGGCGGTGGCGTTGCGCGACTCGCCGGTGGCGCGGACGGGCGAACGCTTCCGCGGCCACGAGTTCCACCGCACCGCGGTGAGCCCCGGACCGGGCGCCGAGCCCGCCTGGCGGTGGGCGGGCGCCGATCCGGAGGGATTCGCCGGGCGCCTGCGACTTGCCTCCTACCTTCATCTCCATTGGGCTGGTAGTCCGGAGATGGCGAGCCGTTTCGTGGGAGCGTGCCGATGACCTTCGACCAGGGTGTGCTGCTGGAGAGCCAGCGGCTGCTGCTCCGCCCGTTCGAGGAGGGCGACGCCGGTGACGTCCTCGCGGCGAGCCACGACCCGGAGATCCTGCGCTGGATGGCGTGGGCGCCCGCCCAGACCGCCGAGACGGCGCTGGCCTGGTGCCTGACCGACTCCCACGTCGATCCGATCCACGGGATCAACTTCGCCATCGTCGGCGGCGACCGGTTCGTCGGCACCGTCGGCCTGAGCCGTACGGACTGGACGGACGGCCGCGTCGAGGTCGGCTACTGGATCGCGCCGTGGGCGCGGCGCAAGGGGTACGCCGTCGAGGCGACGCGCGCCGCCGCCGCGTACGCCTTCCAGAAGGGACTCCACCGGGTCGAGCTGCTGGCCGCCGTCGGCAACCGCGCCTCGCAGGCCGTCGCGGCGAAGGCCGGCTTCACCCGGGAGTGCGTGCTCCGCGAGGCCACCCTCACCCCGGCCGGGCGGGTCGACGCCGTGCTGTTCAGCCTGCTGGAGAGCGAGCTCACGTGAACACCGACAAGCGGCTGATCGGCGTCGGTGTCGGGCCGGGCGACCCCGAGCTCGTCACCGTCCGCGCGGTCCGGATCCTGCGCGAGGCCGACGTCGTGCTCGTCCCGGTGATGGCGCTCGACGAGCCCGGCCGCGCCGAGTCCGTCGTACGCGCGTACACCGACCGGGCCGAGCGCGTCGTCTTCGCGCTCAACGACCGGGGTGGGCGCAGCGAGCGGCGCGTCGGCGCGTGGGACGCCGCCGCGCGCCGGGTCGTCGAGGCGTTCGCCGGCGGCGCGCGGACGGTGGCGTTCGCGACGATCGGCGACCCGAACGTCTACTCCACCTTCACCTACCTGGCCCGGACCGTACGCGACCGGGAGCCGGGCGTGGAGGTCGAGACCGTGCCGGGTGTCACCGCCATGCAGGACCTCGCCGCGCGGTCGGGGACGGTCCTGACCGAGGGCGACGAGTCGCTGTGCCTGCTGCCGCTGACGGGCGGCACGGGCCGGCTGCGCACGGCCCTGGAGACCTGCGACACGGTCGTCGCGTACAAGTTCGGCCGGGTCGCGGACGAGACCCTGGCGGCCGTACGGGACGCCGGCCGGCTCGACGACGCGGTGTACGGCGCGCGGCTCGGCCTGCCCGACGAGGACGTGCGCGCGGCGAAGGGACTCGAAGGGCCGGTCCCGTACCTGTCGACGCTGATCGTGCCCGGCCGCCGGACCGTCACCGGCGGCAAGCTGAACAGGGGGAAATCGTGACGACCGGACGTGTGGTGTTCGTGGGGGCGGGGCCGGGCGCGGCGGACCTGCTGACGTTCCGGGCCGCGAAGGCGATCTCCGAGGCGGACGTGGTGATCTGGGCCGCCAGCCTGGTCCACGAGGACGTGCTCCAGCACGCCCGCTCGGACGCGGAGATCGTCGACTCGGCGCGGCTGCCCATGGAGGGCGTGCTGCCGTACTACGAGCGCGCCGCCGCCGAGGGGCTGACCGTGGCGCGGATCCACTCCGGCGACCCGGCCCTGTGGGGCGCGCTGCAGGAGCAGCTCGACCGCTGCCGCGCCCTCGGCCTGGACGCCGAGGTGGTGCCGGGCGTGTCGAGCTTCTCGGCCGTCGCCGCCGCCGTCGAGCGGGAGCTGACCATCCCGGAGGTCGCCCAGTCGGTGATCCTCACCCGCCTCGGCGGGGGGAAGACGCCGATGCCGCCGGGGGAGGAAGTGCGGGAGTTCGCCCGGCACGGCACGACGATGGCGCTGTTCCTGTCGGCGGCGCGCTCGAAGCAGCTCCAGGAGGAGCTCCTCGAGGGCGGCTACCCGCCGGACACGCCGTGCGTGGTCGCCTACCAGTGCACCTGGCCGGATGAGCTGATCGTGCGGTGCCGCCTGGACGCCCTGGAGGAGACGGTCAAGGCGCACAAGCTGTGGAAGCACACCCTCGTGCTGGTCGGCGCGGCGCTGGCGGCCGGCGGCACGCGTTCGCACCTGTACCACCCGGGCCACTTCCACGGCCACCGGCGGGCGGACCGTACGGCGCGCCGGGCGCTGCGGGGCGGCTGAGCGGGCGATGACCACCCCGTACGAGCCCGACATGCCGCGGACCATGAAGGTCCGCGGCAAAGCGCTGCGCACCGGCTGGACGACCGGCACCTGCGCCTCGGCGGCGGCCAAGGCCGCGGCGGAGGCGCTGGCCACGGGCGCCGCGCCGGAGGTCGTCGAGGTGGCGCTGCCGTCGGGCCGGCGGGTGACGTTCGCGGTGGACTCCTGCGCGCTCGGGGAGGGACGCGCCGAGGCGGTCGTGGTCAAGGACGCCGGGGACGACCCGGACGTCACGCACGGCGCCCACCTGACCGCCACCGTCTCCTGGCGGAACGAGCCGGGCATCGAGCTGGACGGCGGCGTCGGGGTCGGGGTCGTCACCAAGCCCGGCCTCGGCCTGGAGGTCGGCGGCCCGGCGATCAACCCGGTGCCCCGGCGGATGATCGAGCAGGCGGTGGGCGAGTCGGTGGACCTGGACACCCGGGGCGTACGCGTCGTCATCTCGGTGCCCGAGGGGGAGAAGATGGCGCGCAAGACCACGAACAGGCGGCTCGGCATCCTCGGCGGCATCTCGATCCTGGGCACGACGGGCGTGGTCCGGCCGTTCTCGACGGCGTCGTGGCGGGCGAGCGTCGAGCAGGCGGTCTCGGTGCTGGCCGCGCAGGGGGAGAGGACGCTGGTCCTGTGCACCGGCGGCCGTACCGAGCAGGGCGCGATGACGCTGCTGCCCAAACTGCCCGACGTGTGCTTCGTCGAGGTCGGCGACTTCACCGGCGCCGCGCTGCGCAGGGCCGTGGAGCACGGCGTCACGCAGGTGGTGTTCGTCGGGATGGCCGGCAAGCTGACCAAGCTCGCGTCCGGCGTGCTGATGACGCACTACACCCGGTCGAAGGTCGACACCGCGCTGCTCGGCGAGATCACCAGGGACATGGGCGCTTCGGCGGACCTGGCCGCGCGCGTCGCGGAGGCCAACACCGCCCGCCACGCGTACGAACTGTGGGAGGAGGCGGGGCTGCTCGGCCGCGCCGGCCGCGAGCTGTGCCGCCGCGTCGCCGGGGTGCTGGAACACTTCGCCGCGGACCAGGCGGCCCAAGTGCCCGGCGCGAGCGGGATCGCGGCGCAGGTCGTGCTGGTCGACTTCACCGGCAAGCGGATGATCGCGATGTACGGGCGGCTCGCCCGATGATCACCGTGGTGGGCTGCGACGGCTCTCCGCTGTCGCGGGAGGCGACGGACCGGCTCCAGGCCGCCTCCCTGGTGGTCGGCGGCCGGCGGCACCTGGAGTCCGTACGCCCGCCGGAGCGGGCCCGCCGCGTCGTGCTCGGCGACGTGGCGGGGGCGCTGGCGGACATCGACGCGGCGGAGGGCGACGTCGTCGTGCTGGCCAGCGGCGACCCGGCGTTCTTCGGCATCCTGCGGGCGCTGCGCGGGCGCGGCCACGCCCCGGAGGTGCTGCCCGCCGTGTCGTCGGTGGCCACCGCGTTCGCGCGGATCGGCCTGCCCTGGGACGACGCGGTGGTGGTGAGCGCGCACGGCCGCGACCCGCGCACCGCCCTCAACGCGTGCCGGGCGCTGCCCAAGGTCGCCGTCCTGACCTCCCCGGCCTGCGGCCCCCGCGAGATCGCCGCCGGGCTCGCCGGATGGGACCGGACCCTCTGGGTGGCCGAGCGTCTCGGCGGTCCCGGCGAGCGCGTCGTCCGCCGTACGCCGGCCGAGGCCGCGGCCGGCGACTGGGCCGACCCGAACGTCGTGGTCGTCCTCGACGAGGACCGGCTCGCGGCCGCCGCCCGCGTGCACGACCAGCCCGCCGCGCCGCCCGACGGCTGGGCGCACGCGGACGACTCCTACGCGCACCGCGCCGGGATGATCACCAAGTGGGAGGTGCGGGCCGTCGTGCTGTCCCGCCTGCGGCCCACGCTCGGCAGGCTCGTCTGGGACGTCGGCGCGGGCAGCGGGTCGGTCGGCGTCGAGTGCGCCGAGCACCACGCGGCCGTCATCGCGATCGAGCGCGACCCGGCGGCCTGCGAGCTGATCCGCCGCAACGCCCGCTCCTCCGGCGTACGGGTCGTCGCGGGCGCCGCGCCCGAGGCGTACGACGGGCTGCCCGACCCCGACGCGGTGTTCGTCGGCGGCGGCGGCCTCGACGCGCTCGGCGGTGCGCTCGCCCGCCGTCCCGAGACGGTCGTGGCGACGTTCGCGGCGGTCGACCGGGCGGCGGCCGCGCGGCGGCTGCTGGCCGACGCGGGCTATGCGGTCGAGGGCGTGCAACTGGCGGCGTCGCGGTTCGCCGACCTGCCCGGCGGGTCGTTCCGGCTGGAGGCGCAGAATCCGGTGTTCGTGCTGACGGGGAGGTCGCGGTGACGGAGACGATGGGGCGGATCGGGGTCGTCGCGGCGACCGCGAGCGGCCGGGTCGCGGCCGAGACGCTGCGCGCGGCCTGGCCGGACGAGGTCCGCGTGCTGACCGCCGACAAGGCCGCCGACGCGCTCCGCGAGGCGTGGCGGACCTGCGACGCGATCGTGAGCCTCCTCGCCGTCGGCGCGACGGTCCGGGTCCTCGCGCCGCTGCTCGGCCACAAGACCACCGACCCCGCGGTCGTCTGCGTGGACGAGTCGATGGCGTTCGCCGTCGCCGTCCTCGGCGGCCACCACGGCGGCAACCTGCTCGCCCACCGGCTGACCGGAGTGCTCGGCTGCACGCCGGTGGTGACCACCGCCAGCGACCGGAGCAACGTCACCCCGCTCGACTCCTACGGCGCCGACCTCGGCTTCACCGTGCACGACCCCACCGTGCTCGCGCACGTCGGCGCGGCCGTGCTGTCCGGCGAGCCGGTGCGGATCGAGGGCGCCGAGGACTGGCCGCTGCCCCCGCTGCCGCCCAACGTCACCGCCGGCGCCGAGGACGCCGCGCACCGCGTCCTCGTCACCGACCACGCCGCCATGGACTGCATGTGCCACGACGGGTGGTTCGGCGGCGCGCTCGTCTACCGGCCGAAGTCCCTCGTCGTCGGCGTCGGCTCGGCGCGCGGCGTGTCCGCCGAGGAGGTCGGGACGCTCGTCGACCAGGCCCTGGCCGCCGGCGCGCTGGACCCCGCGTCCGTCCGCTGCCTGGCGACCGTGGACCTCAAGGCCGACGAGGAGGGCATTCTCCAGGCGGCCGCGGCACGCGGCTGGGAGGTCGTCACCTACCCGGCCGAGGCGCTCGCCGCCGTCGCCGTGCCCAACCCCTCCGAGGTGGTCCGCGCCGAGGTCGGCACGCCCAGCGTCGCCGAGGCCGCCGCGCTGCACGGCGCGCGGACGCACGGCCGGGCCGCCGAACTCGTCGTCGAGAAGCGCAAGTCCGCGAACGCCACGGCCGCCGTCGCCCGGCTCGCCCCGCGCGGCCGGCTCGCCATCGTCGGGCTCGGGCCCGGCGCGCGGGACCTGCTCACGCCGCGCGCGATCGCCGCGCTGCAGCGGGCGTCCGTCGTCGTCGGCCTCGACCAGTACCTCGACCAGGTCCGCGACCTCATCCGGCCCGGCACGCGCGTCATCGCCTCCGGCCTCGGCCAGGAGGAGGAACGCGCCCGCACCGCGGTCGCCGAGGCGTCGGCCGGCCGCGCGGTCGCGCTCGTCGGCTCCGGCGACGCCGGGGTGTACGCCATGGCCAGCCCGGCGCTGGAGTTCGCCGACGCGGACATCGACGTCGACGGCGTCCCCGGCATCACGGCGGCGGTGGCCGCGTCGAACCTGCTCGGCGCCCCGCTCGGCCACGACCACGCCTACATCTCCCTGTCCGACCTGCACACCCCTTGGGAGGTCATCGAACGCCGCGTCACCGCCGCCGCCGAGGGCGACTTCACGGTCTGCTTCTACAACCCGCGCAGCCGCGCCCGCGACTGGCAACTGCCGAAGGCCCTCGCGATCCTCGCCGCGCACCGTCCGCCGCAGACCCCGGTCGGGTACGTCCGCAACGCCGCCCGCCCCGACCAGACCGTGACGCTGACGACCCTCGCCGAGCTGGACCCGGCGCGGATCGACATGTTCACCGTCGTCATCGTCGGCTCCAGCCGCAGCCGCGCGGTCGCCGGCCGGTTCGTCACCCCGCGCGGGTACCGATGGGCGTGAGCGAGCCGCGTCCCCGGAGACGGGCGGGGGACGCGGTCCTGACCGTGCGCGTCACCGAACGCTGCCAGGGCTGCGGAGCCTGCCTGCTCACCTGCCCCGAACACGCCATCCGCCCGCACGCCGGGTGGGCCGCGCACGGCGGCGACCCGCTGCGGGTCCTGCCCGAACGGTGCACCGGATGCGGCGAATGCGCCGAGATCTGCCCGGTCGACGCCATCGAGGAACTTCCCGCGACCCGGCGCACCGGCCGGGTCGGCGGGCCGTCGAAGGAGGCCCCTTGACGACACCCCCCGTGCCGCTGACGGTCGGGACCTGGACGCGCGCCGAACGCGCGCGCCTGTCCGGGATCGTGGGCGTCATCGCGCTGCTGCACATCACCGGCTGGTCGCTGTACTTCTACTACTCCCGCAACCTCGCCGCGGCCGGCTCGTTCACCGCCGCCGGCGTCACGGCGTACGTCCTCGGCATGCGGCACGCGTTCGACGCCGACCACATCGCCGCGATCGACGACACGACCCGGCTGATGCTGCAGCGCGGCCGCCGGTCCGTCGGCGTGGGCTTCTTCTTCGCGATGGGCCACTCGACGGTCGTGCTCGTGCTCTCCACCGTGATCGCCCTGGCGGCGGGCGCGGCCACGACCGCGCAGATCGACTCGTTCCGGGAGGTCGGCGGAGCCATCTCGGTCGTCGTCGCGATGGGCTTCCTGCTGCTGGTGGCGGCCCTGAACGCGGTGGTGCTGCGCGGCGTCGCCGGGCTGTGGCGGCGGATGACCCGCGGCGACCTCGACGAGCGCGAGCTGGAGATCCAGCTCCTCAACCGCGGCCTGATGAACCGCGTGCTCGGCGGCCGGGCCCGCGCGTTGATCAAGTCGTCGTGGCACATGTACCCGGTCGGCCTGCTGTTCGGCCTGGGCCTGGAGACCGCCTCGGAGGTCACCCTTCTCGGGCTGGCCGCGCAGAGCGCGGGTCAGGGCGCGCTGCCGCTGCTGGCGACGCTGACCCTTCCGCTGCTGTTCGCCGCCGGGATGAGCGCGCTGGACACCTGCGACAGCCTGCTGATGACCCGGGCGTACTCCTGGGCGTTCCGCAGCCCGGCGCGCAAGCTCTACTACAACATGGCGACCACCGCGATGACGGTGCTGATCGCCGGCTTCATCGGCAGCGTCTACCTCGCCGACCTGCTCGCCAAGTACGCCGGTGCGGCGTTCCTCGACTCCTACGCCGCCCTCGCCGACCGGTTCGAGTACCTCGGCTACGGAATCGTCGCCGTGTTCGTCATCTCCTGGCTCGTCGCGGCCGTCCTCTGGAGAGCGGGCCGGTTCGAACAGCGCTACGGGAGCAGTGCATGAACACCAGGACCATCCATCCCATCGAGGAACAGTCGTACGAGATCCTGCGGTCGCGCGTCGACCTCAGCCCGATGCCACCCCTGTGGCGGGCGGTCGCCGAGCGCGTCATCCACGCCAGCGCCGACCTGGAGTACGCCGTCGACCTCGTCACCGACGAGGCCCACCTGCGGCGCGGACTGCGGGCGCTGCGGGCGGGGGCGCCGGTCGTCACCGACGTGGCCATGGTCGCCGCCGGCATCACCGGCCGGGAGACGATCTGCTCGGTCGGCGACCCGGCGGCCACGCGGATGGCGCGGGCCGCGGGGATCACCCGCTCGGCCGCGGCGATCCGCCTGTCGTACGCCGAGGTCGGCCGGGGCGCGATCTGGGTCGTCGGCTGCGCGCCGACCGCCCTGGAGGAGATCATCGCGCGCGACGTCGACCCGGCGCTCGTGATCGGGCTGCCGGTCGGGTTCGTCGGCGCCGCCGAGTCCAAGGAGGCGCTGCGCAAGAGCGGGCTGCCCGCCGTCAGCAACGTCTCCGAGAAGGGCGGCTCCGCCGTGGCCGCCGCCGCCCTCAACGCCCTCCTCTACTACGAGGGCACGGCCGACGAGGAAGAAGAAGGTAACGTATGACGCCGCTGCTGCTGGTCGGGCACGGAACGCGCGACGAGAGCGGGGCCGAGGAGTTCGGCCGGTTCGTCGAGCGGTTGCGGGGCCGGCTGCCGGTCGACGTGTCCGGGGGGTTCATCGAGCTGTCGCCCCCGCCGCTGACCGACGCCGTCGCCGAGCTGTACGACGCCGGGCACCGGCACTTCGCCGCCGTGCCGATGGTCCTGGTCGCCGCCGGGCACGGCAAGGGCGACATCCCCGGCGCGCTGGCCCGTGAGCGGGCGCGCCGGCCCGGCCTGTCGTACGTCTACGGCCGTCCCCTCGGCCCGCATCCCAAGCTGCTGGACCTCCTGGACGAGCGCCTGTCCGCCGTCCTCGACCCGGCCGAGCGCGCCGACACCGCCGTGCTGCTCGTCGGCCGGGGCTCGACCGACCCGGACGCCAATGCCGAGGTCCACAAGGTCGCCCGGCTGCTGTGGGAGGGCCGGGGCCTCGGCATGGTCGAGCCGGCGTTCGTGTCGCTGGCCCGGCCCGGCGTCCCCGAAGGGCTCGACCGCTGTCGCCGGCTCGGCGCGCGCCGCGTGGTCGTGCTGCCCTACTTCCTGTTCCCCGGCGTGCTGCCGGACCGTGTGGCGGCGCAGGCCCACGCCTTCGAGGACGTGGAGGTCCGGTGCGCCGATGTGATCGGCGACTGCGACGGGCTCGCCGACCTGGTCGTCGAACGCTACGAGGAGGCCCTGGCCGGCGACATCCGGATGAACTGCGACACCTGCGTGTACCGCATCGCGATGCCGGGCTTCGAGGACCGCGTCGGAGCGCCGCAGGTTCCGCACCACCATCCCGACGACCCCGCGCACGGCCACGGGCACGCGCACGTCCACGCTCATCCGGACGACCCCTCGCACGCCCATGCGCGCTGACATCGACCTGCGTCACCACGGCGACGCGGAGGTGGGGCCCGGCCTGGTGGACCTCGCCGTCAACGTCCGCCCGGGGACGCCACCAGCCTGGCTCGCCGCGCTGCTGCGCGACAGCGTGGCCGGGCTGGCGGCCTATCCCGACGCCGCCCGCGCGCGGGCGGCGGTGGCCCGCCGTCACGGCCGCGCTCCGGAGGAGGTGCTGCTGACCGCGGGCGCGGCGGAGGCGTTCGTCCTGCTCGCCCGCGTCCTCACGCCCCGGCGCCCGGTCGTCGTGCATCCGCAGTTCACCGAGCCGGAGGCCGCGCTGCGGGCGGCGGGACACGAACCGGACCGGGTCATCCTGAACGGCGACTTCCGCCTCGGCGCGGTGCCCGGGAAAGGCGCGGCGGTACCTGGATACGGGCCGGCGTCCGGTGCCGGCGCGGTGCCCGGTGCCGGGCCGGTGTCCGGCGACGGCGCGGTGCCTGGAGACGGCCTGCTCTCGGGGGACGGCCTGGTCTCGGGGGACGGCGCGGTGCCCGGCGAAGGGACGACGTCCGCGGCCGGCCTGGTGCCCGAGGACGCCGACCTGGTCATGCTCGGCAACCCGACGAACCCGACGTCCGTGCTGCACCCGGCGGCGGCGATCGCGGCGCTCGCCCGGCCGGGCCGGACGCTGGTGGTCGACGAGGCGTTCATGGACTGCGTCCCCGGCGAGATCGAGAGCCTCGCGTCCCGTGCCGGAGTCCCCGGGCTGGTCGTCATCCGCAGTCTCACCAAGACCTGGGGCCTGGCGGGACTGCGCGTCGGCTACGTCCTCGCCGAGCCGTCGCTGATCGCCCGGCTGGCCGAGGCGCAGCCGCTGTGGTCGGTGTCCACCCCGGCGCTGGTCGCGGCGGAGGCCTGCACGAGCCCCCGGGCCCTCGCCGAGGCCGACGCGTGGGCGCGCGACCTGGCGATCGAGCGGGACCGGCTGGCGGCGGAGATCCGCGCACTGGGCGCGCACGTCGTGCCCGACGCGCGGGCCTCGTTCGTGTGCGTGCGGGTCCCCGGACCGTCGGACGGCCTGGCCGTACGCGCGGCGCTGCGCGACCGCGGCTACGCGATCCGGCGCGGCGACACCTTCCCCGGGCTCGGCCCCGACTGGCTGCGCGTCGCCGTACGGGACGCCGCCACCAACGACGCCTTCACCGGCGCGCTCAAGTCCGTGCTGACCGACCTGACCTGCTAGGGAGAAGCAGATGGAACTGATCGCCGAGACGGTCGCCGCGATCCGGCCGCTGGACGAAGCGGCGATGCGGGCGGCCCGCGAACGGCACGACCGGTTGACCAAGCCGCGCGGCTCGCTCGGTGAGCTGGAAGAGCTGGGGATCCGTCTCGCCGGGGTCGCCGGCGTGTGCCCGCCGCCGCTGCCCGCGCCCGCCGCGGTGGCGGTGTTCGCCGCCGACCACGGCGTGCACGCCCAAGGCGTGACCCCCTGGCCGCAGGAGGTGACCGGCCAGATGGTGCACAACTTCCTCGCGGGCGGCGCGGTGGTCAACGCCTTCGCCCGGCAGGTCGGCGCCGAGGTCACCGTCGTCGACGTGGGCGTCAAGGGAGACCTGCCCGAGGCGCCCGGCCTGCTCGCCAGGAAGGTCGCGAACGGCACCGCCGACATGACCCGGGGCCCGGCGATGACCGCCGAGCAGGCCCGGCGGGCCGTCGAGGTCGGCATCGAGACCGCCCGCGACCTGGTCGCGGCGGGTCACCGCTGCCTGCTGACCGGGGACATGGGCATCGCCAACACCACCGCCTCGGCCGCCCTCATCGCCGCCTTCACCGGCCGCGCGCCCGACGACGTCACCGGGTACGGCACGGGTATCGACGACGCCACGCACGCCCGGAAGGTCGAGGTCGTCCGGGCCGCCCTCACCCGCGCCCGTACCGAACTGCCCGGACACGACGGGACGGCGGGCGCGGACGCCCGGGTGGCGTCCGCCGCTCCGCTCGCGGTCCTCGCGCAGGTCGGCGGCCTGGAGCACGCGGCGCTCGCCGGTTTCGTCCTCGGCGCGGCGGCCCACCGCGTCCCCGTCGTGCTCGACGGTGTGATCGCCGGCGCCGCCGCGCTCGTGGCCGTCGCGCTCGCCCCGGGCGCCCGCGACTTCTGCCTCGCCGGGCACCGGTCCGCCGAGCCGGGCCACGCCGCCGCCCTGGCGTTCCTGGAGCTGAGCCCGCTCGTCGAGCTGCGGCTCCGCCTGGGGGAGGGAACCGGCGCCCTCCTCGCCCTGCCCCTCGTCGCCGGCGCCGTACGGGTGCTGCACGAGGTCGCCACGTTCGACTCGGCGGGCGTCGCGGACAAGGACGCCGCCGGTGTCGCCGCGGCGGGTCCGGCCGGGGAGGCCGAGAATGACGCCGCCGCGCCGGATGGCGCCTGACCGGCGCGGGTACCTTTGGTGCCGGACCAGACCGACCACGTCTCGACCAGGAGATCTTTCGTGCCGCCCTACCTTCTCGGTCTGCGCTTCGACGGCCGCCGCGTCGTCGTCATCGGTGGCGGGCGCGTCGCCCAGCGCCGCGTCCCCACGCTGCTGGCCGCCGGCGCCGACGTGCTGCTGATCGCGCCCGAGGCCACGCCGATGCTGGACGATCTGGCCGCCCGCGGCGAGATCACGTGGGAGCGCCGGGCGTACCGGCCGGGCGACTGCGCCGGCGCCTGGCTCGTGCAGGCCGCGACCGACGACGGCGAGGTCAACGCCGCGGTCGCCGCCGAGGCCGAGGGCCAGGGGACGTGGTGCGTGCGCGCCGACGACGCGGAGCTGTCCCCGGCCTGGACCCCGGCGAGCGGCCGGGTCGGCGAGACCACCGTCGGGGCGGAGGAGGACGCCGCCGAGCGCACCACGTTCGAACCGCGGTCGGAGTCGACCGGC
>NZ_JBFAUT010000085.1:0-29366 GCF_040679475.1 Actinoallomurus sp. NPDC052274 | reverse complement strand
TGAAGAACGCCTGCTCCGGGAGGTGGTCGTACTTGCCCTCGGCGATGGCCTTGAAGAGGCCGACCGGCCCTCGCGGTACCCGGTCGACCGGCCGTCCGGCGACGCCACGGTGCGCCCGGCCGACCTCGAACTGTCCATCGCCGCGCCGCCCACCGTCCGGCCCGGCGGCCGGTTCTCGTACTCGGTGCGGCTGACCAACCACGGGCCCGGCGCGCCCGGCCCGATCACGGTGCGCAGCGTGCTGCCCCCGGGCACCGTACGGACCGGGGCCTGGCTGCCGACGGGCGTCGACGGGTACAACGGCGACCGGGAGGCCGCGCTGGTGGTGCGCCGTCTCGAACCCGGCCGGTCGCTGGCCGCGCGGTTCGACGTCAGGGTGCTGCCGGACGCCCGCGGTGAGCTCGTCGCCCGAGGCCGGATCGCGGCGGTCGGCGGCGTGCCCGACCCCGTGCCCGACGACGACACCGCCCGGGTCTCCACCCTCGTCCGCCCCCGGTGACCCGGGAGCCATCCGGGGAACCGCCGACCGCGAGAACGCGTCATAACGTATGTCAGAGCGTACGGACGAGACGCGACCGGTTGGGAAGAAAAGGGGCCATGCGCACCATCCTGAACATCATCTGGCTGATCTTCGCCGGGCTGTGGCTGGCACTCGGCTACTTCCTGGCCGGGATCGTCTGCTGCGTCCTCATCATCACGATCCCCTTCGGGATCGCCGCGTTCCGGATCGGGGCCTACGCGCTGTGGCCGTTCGGCAAGACGGTGGTGCGGCGAGGCGACGCGGGGGTGATGTCGGCGATCGGCAATGTGATCTGGTTCTTCGTCGCCGGGCTCTGGCTGGCCATCGGTCACGTGCTCACCGGGATCGCGCTGTGCGTCACCATCATCGGCATCCCGCTCGGCCTGGCGAACTTCAAGCTCATCCCGGTCTCGCTGGTGCCGCTGGGACGCGAGATCGTCTCCACCGACGACCCGCGGGCCTTCGCCTGAGCCGCGGGTAGGGCCGGGGTCGATCCACCCCCTGCCGCCGGGTTCCGGGGGACAAAGTCTCGGGTGAGAAAGATCATCCTCTTTGTTCGCGGGCTGGACAGCCGCTGGTCACCGGGACACACTTGCCCCATGTCAGCGGCCACGCCGTTGCCCAAGCAGGGCGACGTGTTCTTCGACTCCCGGGGAGCGGACCGCGCGCTGCGGCTCAGCCGCCATCCCGACGCGGGGGTCGTCGTGCTGAGCATCTGGAACGGCGGTGTGTGCCAGGGCACCTTCCGGTTGCCGTCGGACCAGATCGCCACGTTGGCGGAGGCGCTGCTGAGCGCGGCGCCGGAGCTCCGGCCGCCGCTGCCGCAGACCGGCCAGTACGAGCCCCCGCCCGCCGGCCGGTACGACCCGGCCGCGGGCGGCGGGGAGCGGCCCCCGGCGTCGTACGAACCACCGCCCCCGGGGCGCTACGAATCGCCGCCCGCCGCGCCGCACGACCGGTCCGAGCCGCGTCCGGCGGGCGACGGGCCGCCGCCGCGCGAGCGGTTCGAGCCGCAGCGGCCGGACGACTTCGAGCCGCGTCCCGCCTGGCGGCCGGACCCACCGACCGTGCCCTGACGGTCCGCGGCCGGCGCGACCCGCCCGGGGCCTGTCCGGACGTCCGGGCGACCTGGCCGGAATGTGCCGAACGGCGGCAACGGGCTGATCTTCACTGCTAGGTTGCCCGGGTGCCCCCCTCTTCTCGCGACTCCGCGGCCGGTGCCGGCTGGACGTGCCAGGAGCCGGGAACGTACACCGCTTTGATGCCGAGCCGGGCGCGATCCCTGTCGTGGACGAACCCCTCGACGCTCTGGCGGGCCCGTAACGACGTACTCGCCCGCTGGTTCGGCGACCCGACCGACGATGAGCGGGCACGCTGGGTGCGCGAGCAGTCGGCGCGGGGCGTCTCTCCGGACTTCGCGATCGAGCGCGACGACCCGGACTCCTTCTCGTTCATGATCCTGGGCGACACGGGCGAGGGGGACGCCTCGCAGTACGCCGTGGTGCCGGGCTTCGAGAAGATCGGCGCGGGCACGCGGTTCGCGGTCATCGCGAGCGACGTGATCTACCCCACGGGGAGCGTGAACGACTACCCCACCAACTTCTTCCGCCCCTACCAGGGCTACGACGCCCCGATCTACGCCGTCCCGGGCAACCACGACTGGTACGACGGTCTTGGCGGGTTCATGCGCGTCTTCTGCGGCGCGCCTCCGCTGTCCTCGGACGGGCGCCCCAAGCCGTTGTCGGCCGCCTGGTGGCGGCGGCTGTTCTGGAAGGAACCCGAGGTCGCCGACGAGGGGCGTCTCGCCGCGGCGGAGGCCCTGCGGTCCGCGCCGGGGCAACGGGCGGCGCAGCCGGGACCGTACTGGGTGATGGACGCCGGCCCGCTCCGCGTCATCGGGATCGACACGGGCATCCTCGGCGGCATCGACGCCGACCAGGGCGCGTGGCTGCGCCGCGTGTCCCAGGGGCCCAAGCCGAAGATCCTCATCACGGGCAAGCCGCTGTACGTGGACGACGCGTCGCATCCCTGCGCGATCGCGGGCGGCGGGACCGTGGACGAGATCGTCCGCGACCCGGCCTGCAACTACGTCGCGGCGATCGGCGGGGACATCCACAACTACCAGCGGTATCCGGTGCGGGTCGGGGACCGCGTGATCGAGTACATCGTCTCGGGCGGCGGCGGCGCCTTCATGCACGCGACGCACACGATCCCGCGCGTGACGGTGGGCGGCGTCTCCGAGGAGGAGTTCCGCTGCTACCCCCTGCGCGGCGACTGCCTCGCCTTCTACAGCAGGCTGTACGGCAGGAGGCTGCGGCTCCGGCGGTTCTTCGAACTCACCGAGGACGAGGCGGCCGCGGTGATCGAACAGCGGCTCGGGATACCGCCGCACCGGGAGACGCGGGCGACGGTGACGTGGCGGGCCAGGATCGTCGCGTCGCTGCTCGGCGTGCCGCCGCGGCCGCATCGCCGGTCCCGCCTGCGCCTCCCCGTCCGGCGCATCTACCAGCGGTTCCTCTCCCCGGTGTCCGACTCGAACCGGCCGCCCCTGTTCAAGAGCTTCCTGCGTCTCGACGTCACGCCGGAGAGCTTGCGGATCCGCTGTTTCGCCGCGACCGGATGCCGGGAGCACGAGCTGGACCCGCCGCTCGAAGACGAACTGATGATCCATTTCCGGATGTAACGGATCGTTCGCGTGAACCGTGGTGCCCTATGCCGCGTCTGAGAGACGCACATACGGCGGCACCCCTCTGCCGCGACCCCCCGACCTCAGGAGAGGCCTTGATGAGCAACCCCTACCCGCAGCAGCACCAGCCGCAGTACGCGGGGGCGACGCCGCAGTACCAGGGGCAGCCCGGCTACCAGGGCATGGCGCAGAATCCCGGGCAGATGGTGCCCGCGCAGCACGGGCAGCCGGCCCTCATGGGCATCCAGATGAAGCGCCGGAACCCGGTCGGCGTGTGGCTGGGCCTCCCGCTGATCACCCTCGGCATCTACAACCTGGTCTGGTACTACAGCGTGCACAGCGAGCTGGCGAACTTCGACCGCCGCCGCCAGGTCAGCGCGGGCATGGCGCTGTGCTCGCTGCTGTTCGGGTGGATCACGCTCGGCATCTGGCCGCTCGTCACCTACATCAAGCTGGCCGGGCACGTCCGGAACGCCCAGCAGGCGGCCGGCCTCCAGCCCACCTGCAGCGGCGGCCTCGCCTTCCTGCTCGGCCTCTTCGGTTTCGGCACGCTGTACTACCAGATCGAGCTCAACAAGGTCGTCGACCGGTACCAGGGCGCGCCCACCGGCGCCCAGGTCCCCCTCGCCGCCTGAGGGACCCAGCGAGAAGACCCTGGTCACAGGGTCTTTTTTTCGTCCTCGGGGCACATCGTCCGCCCGGCCCCACCGCTCCGTTTCGTCGGTGGGGCCGGGCACAATCGACCCATGCGGATCGCAGTCGGCGCGGTGGGGGACGGCGGGGTGCTGCGCCCGGTCGCGGAGGACGGCACCCCCACCGGACCGGCCGAGCCGGTCACCGACCTCGTCTCGGCCATCGCCCGGCGCGAGGCCGCCTGGTCCCGGCCCGGCGGTGCGCCAGGTGACGCCCGCGGCGACGCCGCGGCAAGGGCCGGTGGGACGCGAGGTGACGCCGCGGCACGGACCGGAGGCGTCCGCTGGGTGTGGTCCTCGACCGCGGACCTCTACCCGCGCCTGCTCAGCGCCGGGGTCCGCGTCGCGCGCTGCCATGACCTCGAGCTGACCGAGACGCTCCTGCTGGGCCACGCGGGCCGCCTCGGCGAGCCGCGCTCCGTCGCGGCGGCCCTGGCCCGCCTGCACGGACGGCCCGTCCCGGACGATCCGGTCGTCGCCCATGACCTGCCGACGCTGTTCGACGAGGGCCCGTCGGACGACATCGAGGCCGTCGTGGCCGTGCACGCCGAGCAGCAGCGGCGGATCGCCGAGACCGGGCTGCGGATGCTCGCCGCCGCCGAGTCGGCGGGCGCGCTGGTCGCCGCGGAGATGGGTCACGACGGTCTGCCGTGGCGCCCTGACGTCCACGACGCGCTGCTCACCGAACTCATGGGCCCGCGTCCGGCCCCCGGTCTGCGGCCGCGCGGGCTGCAGCAGCTGGCGGACCGGATCGGCGAGGCCCTGGGCCGGCGGATCAACCCCGACTCGCCGTCGCAGATCGTCAAGGCGTTCGCGCAGGAGGGCGTGCGGATCCCGTCGACCCGGTCGCACGTGCTGCGGCAGGTCGAGCACCCGGCCGCCCGGCTGCTGCTGGAGTACAAGGAGCTCGCCCGGCTCTACGTCGCGCACGGCTGGTCGTGGCTCGACACGTGGGTGCGCGACGGCCGGTTCCGCCCGGAGTACGTCGTCGGCGGAGTCGTCTCCGGGCGCTGGGCCACCAACGGCGGGGGAGCGCTGCAGATCCCGAAGGTGCTGCGCCGCGCGGTCGTCGCCGATCCGGGATGGAGCCTCGTGGTCGCCGACGCCGCCCAACTGGAGCCGCGGGTGCTGGCCGCGCTCGCCGACGACGAGGCGTTCGCCGCCGCCGCGGGCGAGAGCGACCTCTACTCCGCGCTCGCGGGCGTCTTCGGCGGCGCCCGGGACAAGGCCAAGATCGCGCTGCTGTCCGCCATGTACGGCGGGACGAGCGGCGAGGCGCCGCAGCTGCTCGCGGTGATGCGCCGCCGGTTCCCCGCCGCGTACGACTATGTGGAGGCGGCGGCCCGCGCCGGGGAGTCGGGCCGCGTGGTGCGGTCGCGGCTGGGCCGCACGTGCCCGCCGCCGTCCCAGGAGTGGCGTGACCTCGCCGTTCAGGACGGCGGCGGATCGGCGGTGCGCAGCCGCGGCCGGTTCACCCGCAACTTCGTCGTCCAGGCCAGCGCCGCCGACTGGGCGCTCGTTCTGCTGGCGGCGCTGCGCCGCAGGCTGACCGCGCTGGGCTCCGGCGACGTCGCCCCGCGGCTCGTCTTCTTCCAGCACGACGAGGTGATCGTGCACGCCCCCCGGGAGCTGACCGAGGCGGTGACCGCCGCGATCCGGGAGTCCGCGACGGAGGCGCGCCGTCTGGTGTTCGGCGACACCCCGGTCCGCTTTCCGATGGAGGCCGTCGCCGTCGAGTGCTACGCGGACGCCAAGTGACCCGGCCTTCGGGCTGAAGAGCCGCTTCACCTTCGGTCCCGCCGCCGGAGCGCCGCCGGCGGGCCGGTCGCGCCGCGTCAGCCGACGACGGGATCCCAGGACTCCCGCTTGTTCAGGGCCTCGGCGTCCAGGTCGGTCGTCTGCTTCCAGATCCCCCGCATACTGGCGACCTCCTCGGCGTCGAGGATGTCCTCGATCCGGGCGAACCCTTCCGGCGCGCGCTCGGCGATCAGGTCGAGCATCTTGTCCAGCGGCATGTTCCGGCAGGCCATCACGACCGCGTTGGCCTCCGGGAGACGGATCTCCTCGTACGACCGCGACCCGGCGACCGGGTCCGCCGCCGAGGAGGCCAGCTCCCGGGCGAGGACCCGCGCGTCCAGGATCGCCTGCGAGCCGCCGTTGGAGCCCACCGGGTACATCGGGTGGGCGGCGTCTCCGGCCAGCGTCACCCGGCCCCGGCCCCAGGAGGAGAGCGGGTCGCGGTCGGCCATGGGGTAGTCGAGGATCCATTCGGCGTCCGCCAGCAGCCTCGGCACGTCGAAGCCGTCGTGGCACCAGTCGGCGAAGTGGGGGAGCACGTCCTCCAGCCGTCCCTCGCGCGTCCAGTTCGCCGTGGCCGTCCCGTCCCGCGGGTCGGCGGAGACGCGCACCTCCGCCACCCAGTTGACCAGACAGCGACCGCGCTCGGCCGCCCTCTTGGAGATCGGGTACAGGACCATGCGTCCCACACTGTGGGAGCCCATGACGAGCATGGTGTCGCCGGTCAGGAACTCCTCGACCTCGGTGACGCCGCGCCACATGCGGACGCCGTTCCACAACGGCTCGCCCTCACCCGGATGCAGCAGCCGCCGTACGGCGGAGTGGATGCCGTCCGCGCCCACGAGCAGGTCGGCGCGCGCTGTGACGACCTCGCCGCGGCCGCGGTCGCGCAGCCGCGCGGTCACCCCATCGGCGTCCTCCTCGAAGCCCTCGAAGGACGCCCCCGTCCGTACGGCGTCCTCGCCGAGGCGTTCGCGCACCGCGTCGGCCAGCAACATCTGCAGGTCGCCGCGGTGGATGGAGTACTGCGGCCAGTCGTACCCGGCGTACCGGCCGCGGGGGTGAACGGCGATCCGGTTGCCGAACCGGTCCGTCGTGATCATCTCGCGGGTCTCGATCCCGGTCGCCTCGAGGGCGTCGGAGAGCCCGAGCTCGGTCAGCTCCCGTACGGCGTGCGGCTGCAGGTTGATGCCCACGCCGAGCGGCCGCAGCACGGGCGCCGCCTCCACGACGCGCGCGCCGATACCGGCCTTCTCCAGGGCCAGCGCGGTCGTCAGACCGGCGATTCCCGCGCCCACGATGAGCACGTCCACGAGAGCGTTCCTCCTTCGACCCGAGGTGTCACCAAGTAGAGACGGGCGGGCGCGACCGGGCCGGGGCCGGGCGGACCGGCCCCGGCCCACGCGGTCAGTTCGGCGCCAGTCGCACGTCCACGACCGCCGAGCTCCCGGCCTCCAGCGCCTTGAGGGCACGCTGCAGAGCGGGGACCAGGTCCGCGCGGTCGGTGACGCTCTCCCCATGGGCGTGGCACGCGCGGGCCACGGCCGCGAAGTCGGGCGGGCTCTGGAACCGCGTGCCGACCGCGTCGCCCCGCGCGGCCGAGCGTCCCTCGGGGAAGAGCTCGAAGACCGGCATCCTGCTGGCCTTGTAGCCGTCGTTGTTCAGCACGACCGCGAGGATGGGGGCGCCGGCCTCCGCGGCCAGGCACAGGGCCGCCGTCGGCACACCGAACATGAAGCTGCCGTCCCCGACGACCGTGACCACGCGCCGTTCGGGAGCCGCCAGCCTCACGCCGACGGCTCCGCCGAGGCCCCAGCCCAGTCCCGGGCTGCCCGTCCCGGCCATGGTGCCGGGCAGGCTGCGCTCCAGGATCTCGTGGAGCGTTCCCGCGTTGGTGACCGCCTCCTCGACGACGATGTCGTCCGCGCGGAGCACGGCGTTCAGCGCCTCGAAGACCTCGCGGGCGACGATCGCGTCACCCGCGCCGGCGGAGGCGGCGGGCTCCTCGTCCGTGCCGGCGCCGCGCCATTTCGCCGCCGGGTCGAGGTCCCCCAGGGCCGCGGCCACCTGGTCGAGGACCACCGCTCCGGGCGCGGCGACGGCCACGTCGACCGGGAAGGTCCACAGCGGCATGTCCTCCTTCACCGGGTCCGCGTCGATCAGCACGACCGTGGCGTCCTCGGCGGGCCGGACGAACTTGGGGATCCACGGGACGTCGCAGTCGGCGACGATGATCAGGTCCGCCTCGGCCACGGCGCGGCGCGCGGCCCCGGCGGAGCGGACGTGCATCGGGTGGGAGGTGGCGATGTTGACGCATCCACTCTCCGGCGTGTCGATGACGCGGACCCCCGCGAGTTCGGCCAGCCGGGTCACCGCCTCGAAGCCGCCGGGACGGCGACCCGTCCGTGCGCTGATCAGCAGTGGCCGCTCGGCCGTGGTGAGCAGGTCCGCGATCCGCCGCACCGTCTCGGCGTCCGCCGCGGGCGGGCGCGGCACGGCGTACCCGCCCGTCCGGCCCGGCCCGGTGGCGGGCGGGTCCATCAGGACGTCGCGGGAGAGCATGAGGTACGCGGGCCCGGGCCGGCCACCGCGGGCGACCTGCACGGCGCGGCCGACGGCCCGGGGCAGGACGTCCGGGCGGGTCACCTCGAACGTCCACTTCGCGTACCCGCGGACGACGCCCGCCTGGTCGGGCACGTCCTGCTGCCAGTGGATCGTGTGCGAACGGCCGCCGGGAGAGTCCGGGTCCTCCCCATAGGGCGTCTTGCCGGCGATGACGACGACCCCGGCCCGGTCCCGCATCGCGTTGTGCACCATCGCGCCGAGGTTCTGCGTGCCGACGTCCACGTGGACGAACACCGCCTGCGGGCGCCCGGTCACCTGCCAGTACCCGTGCGCCGCGGCGAGGGCGACCGACTCGAACGTGCACGTGATGATCTTCGGCATCCCGACGCCCGCCTCGGCGAGCGTGACCGCCGCCTCCTGGAGGGGGGCCGAGTCGGTGCCGGGATTGAGGAAGAGGTGGTCGACGCCGTGCTGGTGGAGCAGCCACAGCAGGTGCTCGGCCGTGGTGCGGGGGCGGAATTCTTCGCTCAAGGTCTCTCCATCGGGATGGCGGGCGAGGGCCGGATCGACTCGCAGTCAGTATCCGCCCGCGGCTCAGCGGGCGGCGGCGCGTCCGGGGGTCCGCGTGGGCTCAGCGGGCGGCGGTTCCTCCGGAGGATCCGCGGGGGCTCAGAGGAGGTCGGCTCCGGGCGGCGCCTGGCCCCGTACGAGACGGCCGACCTCGGCCCGCATGTGCACGAACTCCGGGAGTTCCCGCGTGGTGATCTGGTCGCGTGCCTGCGGCAGGCCCACGGCCAGGTCGGCGACGATCCGCCCCGGGGCCCGGTCCAGGACGATGACCCGGTCGCCGACGTAGACGCTCTCGTCGATGTCGTGCGTGACGAGCAGGATCGTCATCCCGTCCTTGCGCACCCGCAGGACGAGGTCCTCCAGGTCCTCGCGGGTCTGCGCGTCGACCGAGCCGAACGGCTCGTCCATCAGGAGGAGGGCCGGCTGATAGGCGAGGGCGCGGGCGATCGACACGCGCTGCTGCATGCCGCCCGACAGCTGCCAGGGGTATTTGTGCGCGGCGTCCGCCAGGCCGACGGCCTGGAGGGCGCCCAGCGCGGCCGCCTGGCGTTCGGCCTTGGACCTGCCGCGCCGGCGCAGGGGAAGCGCGACGTTGTCGCGCACGGTCAGCCACGGCAGCAGCGAACGGCTGTAGTCCTGGAACACGACGGCCAGGTTGTCGGGCACGTCGGTGATCTCTTTGCCGTTCAGCGCGATCCGGCCCTGCGAGGGCTGGATCAGTCCGGCGATGCAGCGCAGGAGCGTGGACTTCCCGCAGCCGGACGGCCCGACGATGCTCACCAGCTCGCCCTCGGCGACCTCGAGGTTCACATCTTCCAGGGCCGTGTGATCGGCGTAGTAATGACCGAGCTTCTCGACTTGGAGCACGGAATTCACCTCGTCCGGGAGTCGGTGGGGGAGGAGTAGGCGGAGGAGGTGCCCGCGGCCACCGACACGTCCACGAGGAACGGGCCGTCATGGCCGAGGGACTGCGACAGCGCGTCGCCCAGTTCGTCGGCGCGCTCGACGCGGCGGCCCGGGCACCCGAGCCCCGCGGCGACCGAGACGAAGTCGATGCCGCCCAGGTCGGTGCCTGGAACGTCCGGTATGTCGATCCGGCGGCCGAGCGCCTTGACGGCCTCGTACGCCTGGTTGTTCAGCACCACGAACGTCACCGGCGCCCGGTGACGCGCGGCCGTCCACAGCGCCTGGATCGAGTACATGCTGGAACCGTCGCCCACGACGCAGACGACGCGCTGTCCGGTACCCGCCAGCGCGCGGCCGACGGAGAGCGGCAGTCCCCAGCCGAGGGCGCCGCTGCCGGTCGTGAGGAACCCGCCGGGCCGGGTGATCGGCAGGCGGTCGTGCAGCACGTCCCGGTGGCTGGGGACCTCTTCGACGACGACCGCGTCGTCCGGCAGCAGGCCGCGCAGCGTCTCGATCACCAGCGCGGGCTCGATGGGGTCCGTGGCCGGTGGCGCGGGCGGCCGGAGCCGGGGCGGCGGCGCGGGCCGGTCGGCCTTCTCGACCAGTTCCAGCAGCGCGGTGACGCCGGCCCGGATCGTGGTGAGCACGCTGGTGCCCACCGGGGCCCAGGCCGTCTGCGCGGGGTCGCAGTCGAGGTGGAACAGCCGCGCGCCGGCGGGGATGTACGGACCCTCGGTGTGCACGTGATACGTGAAGATCGGCGCGCCGATCGACACGATCACGTCGTACGGTTCGAGGGCACGCGCGAGCTGGTCGCGGACCGGCGGCAGGAAGCCGCGGAACAGCCGGTGATCCTCCGGGAAACCGGACCGGCTGGACAGCGGGCCGATCCATACCGCCGCGCCGGTGCGCTCGGCCAGTTCGGTGACGATGGGCGACGCGCCGTCGTCGTCGACGCCGGCGCCGACGATGATCGCCGGCTCCCGGGCCGCGTTCAGGGCGTCGGCCACCTCCCGCAGCGCCGCCGGCTCGCCGACGAACCCGGCACGGACCTCACGGGGCTCGACCGGCCGGGCGGGACGGTCCCAGTCGTCCTCGGGCACCGAGAGGAACACCGGTCCGCGCGGCGGGGTCATGGCGACGTGGTACGCCTCGGCGAACGCCGCGGGAACGTCCTCGGCGCGTTCCGGCTGCCGGCTCCACTTCACGTACGGCCGGGGGAAGAGCGCGGGTTCGTCCGCCGACAGGAAGGGACGTGTCGGCAGCATGGCACGCGACTGCTGGCCCGCCACGATCAGGATCGGCACGCGGTCGCGGTAGGCGTTGAACACCGCGCCGAGGGAGTGTCCCACTCCGCCGGCGGAGTGCAGGCTGACCAGGGAGGCGCGCCCGGTGCCCATCGCGTGGCCGGCCGCGACGGCGACCGCCACCGACTCCTGCAGTCCGAGCACGTAGCCGAAGTCGTCCGGCCAGCCCGCGAACATCCGCAACTCGGTCGAGCCCGGGTTGCCGAAGAAGGTGGTCAGCCCGACGCCGCGGAGGAAGTCGAACACGGCGTCCCGGACGGTGAGCCCGTCGGTCATCTGGCCTCTCATGTCGCGTCGACGCGGCGGGCCGCCCGGTGCCAGGCCAGGGCGCGGCGCTCCGCCGCCAACAGCAGGGTGTTGAGGATGTATCCCAGGATCCCCAGCAGCACGATGCCCGCCCACAGCGTGGGCAGGTCGGACCGGCTCTGGGCGTCGCTCATCAGGAACCCGATCCCGTTCGTGGCTCCGGGAAGCAGCTCCGAGAAGACCATCAGGATGAGCGACAGCGACAGGCTCAGCCGCAGCCCGGCGAAGATCTTGGGCAGCGTGGACGGAAGGATGATCTTGAACAGGCGGTCGGTGGACGACAGCCTGAACACCCGCGCGGTGGCCATCTGCAGCTGGTCCACCGATCGCGCGCCGTCCGCCGCGTTGAGGAGGATCGGCCAGATCGCGCTGAAGACGATCGACGCGATCTGCATCTGGGAGCCCAGCTTGAACAGCACGATGAAGACCGGCGCCAGAGTCGGCGGCGGGATCACGCGGGCGAACTGGAACAGCGGATCGAGATAGGCGAACACCCGGTCCGAACGGCCGAGCAGCAGGCCGAGGGCCACCCCTACGACGATCGAGGCCGCCAGCCCGACGGCCATCCGGCCCAGGCTCGGCAGGAGGTTGCCCGTGGCGTCCGAGGTCAGGAACAGGTGGGAGGCCGGACCCGCGAACCACAGGTGGTACATCTTCGCCACGATCGTCGACGGCGGCGGGAAGGAGGGGCTGTGCGCGGCCCGCGTGCCCGCCTCCCACAGGACGACCGCGACGGCGAGGACGATCCAGCGGTGCACGATGGCGGTCAGCAGGCCCGTGCCGTAACGGCTCGGGCGGCGGCCCACGGCGGCGGCGCTCACGAGCGTCCTCCCGACTGCGCGGCGTGCCAGCGGAACAGGCGGCGTTCGCCCTGGACCAGCACGGTGTTGATGACGAGGCCGAGCGCTCCGGCCCAGACGGTGCCGGCCAGCACGTCCCTCGCGCCGTCGAGCCCCTGCTCGGCCTGGCCGATGAAGATGCCGAGGCCCGAGCCGAAGCCGGACAGGATCTCGGTGCCCACCGCGAGGATCAGGGCGACGGCCGCGGCCAGCCGTACGCCGGTGGCGATGAACGGCGCCGCCGCCGGCAGGGAGACCCGCCACATGATCTCGATCTTGCCGAAGCCGAACGTGCGCAGGGTCTCCTTGGCGACCGGATCGACGTCCTGGAGGCCGTAGATGGTGTTGAACAGCACCGGCCACACGGCGGCGTAGACGATCAGGGTCGTCTCCGTCGCGAGACCGGTGCCCAGGAGGAGGCTGACGAGGGGGATCAGCGCTACGGACGGGATCGGGCGGAGGAACTCCAGGACCGCCCGGACGGCGGTGCCGACGACGGGGAGGCCGCCGAGGAGCAGGCCGAGCGGAACACCGCCGACGACCGCGATGGCCAGGCCGAGGGCCCATGCCTTGATCGTGCTGAGGACGTTCGTCATGAAGTCCGGGTCGGCCGCCAGACCGACCGCGCGGGCGAGGACCGTCGACGCCGGGGGGAGGTAGGTCTTGTCGACGATGCCCGCCCGCCCGAGCGCCTCACTCGCCGCGACGAGGATCGCGAGCCCGGCGATCCCCCGCAGCCACCTGCCGGTGCGCGAGAGATGCCGGGATCGCGGGTTGTGCGTTGTCATACTGCCTTGGTCACTTGTCCGAGGGCGTGAAGAGCAGCGTCTTCGGGTCCGGCTTGTTCTTGAGCATCTTGTTCTGCTCCATGAGGTCGATCAGCCGCTGCAGCCGGGTCGGGTTCGACGAGGTCGGGAACCCGGGGAGGCTGAGGACCGAGGCGGCCTGGGCGTCGATGCCCTTGGTGTAGCCGGGCAGGACCTCCTCGACCTTCTTGCGGTCACTGGACGCCAGCTGCTGCGCCTTCTCGATGGCCCGCTGGAAGGCGGCGGCGGTCTTCGGGTACTTCTTGACGAAGTCCTCCGTGCTGAGGTAGCCGCTCACGGGGAGGTCGGTGACCGGCGGGCCACCGCCGTCCAGGACCATCCGGGCACCCTGCTTCCGCTGGATGTCGGTGCCGAACGGCTCACCGGTGTGCACCGCGTCGACCTGGTGCTTCTGCAGCGCGGCACCCATCTCCGGGAAGGCGACCTTGACATACTTGATCTTGTTCGGGTCGACGTTGTTCGCCTTGAGGACCTCGTTGAAGGTCAAGGACTGAATGTTGTTCGGGATGTTGACCGCGACGGTCTTGCCCTCGAGGTCCTTCGGCTGCTTGATGGGCGAGTCCTTCGGGACCAGCAACTCCATGAAGCGAGGCGCCTGGGCGGCGCCGTCGGCGAGGATGCGCAGCTTCAACTGACCCGTGTCATTCGCCTGGAGGAACGTCACGTAGTTGCCGCCGGCGATGACGTCGACCTGTCCGTTCTTGAGTGCGGGCAGGGCGAGGATGCTTTGGGCGACCGGCTTGATGTTGACCTTGAGGCCCTCGGCCTCGAAGAACTTCTGCTTGACGGCGATATGCAGACCGGCGGCGTCCACGAGGGGAAGCGAGGCGACGGTGATGGTCTTCTTCTCAAGGCCGCTGGCGTCGTTGTCCGACTTTGAGCCGCCACCGCAGCCCACGGCGAGGGCTGCGGTGAGAAGAAGACTCGTGAGGAGGGCGGGGCGAGACCCGAACCGTCTCATGGCGCTCCTTATGTAGGAGGGGAAGAAGGCTGGAGCATTGCGGGGGCATGGGGAAGGGGGACCGTGGGCGAGCGGATGTCAGGCGACAACGCCCGAATAGTCACGATCACGGGGGAGGTTACAGCACACGCCCCGTGGTGCGCAGGCGTCAGAAGAGGTCCGATTGACCGTTCGTCAAGGGAGATTGACGCATCAATGTCATGTTTTGGGTGATTTGGAAGGTTGACGCGCTGTAGGCGCTCCGCGCCCGCCGGCGGGAGGGGCTCCGGGAAGTCGTGGGAGCGTGGCCATGCTCGTCGCGAGGTCGCCGCCCGTCTCGCCCCGACGGTGAGCGTGAATTTCCCGCTGCCATTGTCGAGTGCGATCGCACCCATCTCGGATGAGTCAAGTATCACAGAGGATGAATGGCGACTTACTAAGAGTTATGGCGCATCATCGAGTTGTCGTCACTGTGAGCGGCGATGAGGTCACTCCAGCAGCAACACTAGACGCAGTATTTCGATCTCTTTGCCAGCAGTCCCTACGGTGTGCTGCAATGTCGGACGCTGGACGGCAGACCCGATGTCCCCCCTTGTCGGCGCCTCCTTTTCTCCCCAGCTTCTTACCAGCGCGGATCCTTACCGTGAGAGGGTGTAAACGCCAAGTGCGGATACAACCAAACGACGAGCCTGGTGACCGCACTCCGCCGTCTCCGGCGGCGGAGGAGAGCGGCACCCTGTCTGCTGGTGCCCGCGGGCCTGGCAGCAGGCTCCGGCTGCGCAACTGGCGTGTGCGGCGACGGCTGATCGCCCTGATCCTGATCCCCACGGTGGTCGCCGTGGCCTTCGGTGGACTGCGGATCTCCACCTCGGTCGGTCGTGCCCAGACGTACAGCCGGGTGGAGCACCTGGCCGAACTCGGCAGCCAGATCACCGCTCTCGTGCACGCGCTCAGCAGCGAGCGCGACCTGACGGCCGCCTACATCGCGGACAATCGCAACCCGACATTGCTCAGCAGGGTTCAGCAGCAGTACCCGAAGGCGGACGCCGCGGCGGTCCAGGTGCGGAGGCTCTCGGCCGGGATCGACGGGTCGTACGGCTCCCAGGTCCTCGCCAACACCACGCGGATGCGCAACCGGCTGGACGCCATCTCCAACCTGCGCGACAACGCGGCGAAGACGAAGATGCCGGCGGCCTCGGTGATCATCGTGTACTCCGAGTCGATCAACGACCTGCTGGCCTTCAACGACGTCATCGCCCAGGGCGCGGCGGACGAGACGCTCACGGCGAACGTCCGTGCGCTCGCGGCCGTGTCCCGCGCGAAGGAGCAGGCCTCCGAGCAGCGGGCGCTCTTGTACTCGGCCACGCTGAACGGCGCCCTGACCGTCAACGACGTCTCGTCCCTCGCCGCCGCCCAGGCCCGAGAGGACAGCGAGGTGGCCACCTTCCGGGAGGCCGCGACGTTCGAGCAGAGCCAGTTGTACGACGACACGGTCATCGGCCCGGACGTCGATGAGTCCTCGGTGCTCCGCCAGCGCGCGATCGCGCTCGGGCTCGGCGGCAAGGCCGCCAGGCGCCTCGACCTCGATCCCGACACCACCGACGACGCCGGAGAGTGGCTGAAGACGTCGACGGCCAAGATCGACCTGATGCGCGAGGTCGAGCAGAAGCTCGCCGGCCAGGTCATCGCGGGCAGCAAGCACCGCCAGTCCGACGCGGTCCGGTCGGCGATCATGAACGCGGCGGCGATCGCCATCGTCTTGATCCTCGTCCTCCTCGTCACCCTGGTCATGGCGCAGTCCCTCGTCCGCCCGCTCCGCAAACTCCGTGCGGGCGCCCTCGAGGTCGCCGGTCACCGCCTGCCCGACCTGGTCCGCCGCCTGCGCGACGCGGAGGCCGGCAACGAGCCCATCACCGTCGATCCGATCGACGTGCACACGACCGATGAGATCGGCGAGGTCGCGCGGTCCTTCGACGAGGTCCACCGCGAGGCCGTGCGCCTGGCGTCGAACGAGGCGCTGCTGCGGGGCAACGTCAACGCGATGTTCGTCAACCTCTCCCGCCGCAGCCAGTCGCTGATCGAGCGTCAGCTGCGGCTGATCGAGGATCTGGAGCAGAGCGAACAGGACGCGTCCCGGCTGGAGTCGCTGTTCAAGCTCGACCACCTGGCCACCCGCATGCGGCGTAACGGTGAGAACCTCCTCGTCCTCGGCGGTCAGGAACAGACCCGTCGGTGGAACAAGCCGGTGCCGCTGGTCGACATCGTCCGCGCGTCGCTGTCGGAGGTCGAGCAGTACGAGCGGGTCACCCTGCGGATCCAGGACGACGTGTCGGTGATCGGCCGGGTCGTCAACGACCTCGTCCACCTGGTCGCCGAGCTCGTGGAGAACTCCACCACGTTCTCGCCCGAGCACACCAAGGTCGCGGTGTCGGGTCACCTGCTCAGCGGCGGCGGCGCCATGCTGCAGATCTCCGACAACGGCGTCGGCATGTCGCCGGAGGAACTCGAAGAGGCCAACTGGAAGCTGGCCAACCCGCCGACGATCGACGTGTCGATCTCCCGGCGCATGGGCCTGTTCGTCGTCGGTCGGCTGGCCCAGCGCCACGGCATCCGGGTCGAACTGCGCGCCGCGCTCTCGGGCGGCCTGACCGCCTTCGTCATCCTGCCGGCCAGCGCCATCCAGGACGGCAACCCGCCCGCGCCCCGCCGTCTCGACTCGCCGGTGGAGGCGGCCCCCCGCAGGTCGCTCGGGGTGGAGGCGCCCGCCGTACGCGGGCAACTGCCCCGCAGTCCCGAGCCGGTCGCCTCGGCGCCGGTACCCGACACGCCGTGGGAGCCCGCCCGCAACCTTCGCGAGGCGGCGCGTACCGCCTCCGAACCCGCGCCGCTGGACGGCGAGCCGCCGCGAAGCCCCGTCGAGCCGCTGCGCAGGCCGGCGGAGCCGGTCTGGGACGAACCGGAACCGGCGGAGCCGGTCTGGGGCCGACGCGAACCCGAACGGCGTCCGGCCGAGCCGGCGGAGCCGGCGTACGGCCAGGCCGAGCAGCCTCGGGGCCCGCAGGACGCGCCCCTTCCCAAGCGGAAGCCGGCGAACACCTCGCCTCCCGGTAGAGGCGCCGCGCCGTCGGCCCCCGGGCGGCCGGGGAGTCCGGCCGGTGCTCCGCCCCCGGCGCGTCCGTCGCGGCCGCAGAACCCGCCGTTCCCGCCGTCCAGGCAGCCGGCTCGGCCGCCGGCGGCCGGTTCCACCCGCGAGGAAGGTCGGTTGGGAGACCAGAACGGAGGACGTTCCCCTATCTTCGAGGCAATGCAGTCGGAATGGTTCCAACGCCGCAAGACGGGATCAATGGCTAAGTCTGAGTCGACTCCTCCGCCCGACTGGTCCTCGCCCGCAGACGACGGCTTCCGGGCCGCGGAGACGGTGCGCGCTCCTTCGGTGGGTGGGAAGACCGCGGCCGGGCTGCCGAAACGCGTGCCGGGCAACAACCGGATCCCCGGATCGATCGCCTCGGCGAGGCCGGCGCCGCAGCCTCAGCAGCCGGTCCAGCAGTCGGTCCAGCCGCCGCCCCGGCCGGCCTTCCAGCCGCCGGAGGCCGAAACGGTACGGAACCGTTTCTCCAGCTTCCAGCAGGGCGTACGCAGGGGTCGCGCCGCGATCCGGCCCGAAGATGATGAACGGGAGAACCAGTGAACAGCCGCCAGGATCTCAGTTGGCTGGTGACCACATTCGTCGAGCGCGTCCCTCGCGTCGCGCACGCGGTGGTGGTGTCCTCCGACGGCCTGCCGATGGCGTATTCCGAAGGCTTCCCGGCCGACCGCGTCGACCAGCTCGCCGCGATCGCCTCCGGGTTGACCAGCCTCACGCAGGGTGCGGCGCGGATCTTCGAGGGCGGGGCGGTCACCCAGACCCTGGTGGAGATGGAGCGCGGCCTCCTGTTCGTGATGGCTATCAGTGACGGCTCGGTGCTCGGCGTGCTGGCCGCGCCCGACTGCGACATGGGATTGGTGGCCTACGAGATGGCACTGCTCGTCGAGCGCGTCGGCCGGGTGCTCACTCCGGCGCTGCGCGCGGAACCAGGGATCGGTTAAGCCGTGGACGGGGGTCGGTACGGAAACCGGGACTTCGGCGGGTACCACGGGCCGGGGTCCGGACCGCAGCATAACCCGCCGCCGGGGCCGCCCCCGCAGCCCTCGGAGACGGGACAGAGCAGCTCGCTGGTGCGGCCGTACGCCGTCACCGGCGGCCGTACCAAGCCAAGGTACGACCTGCCCATCGAGGCGTTGATCTCGGCGGCGCCGTATCCCCGCCGGGACATCACCACCCTCACTCCTGAATACAAAGCCATCATCGATCTGTGCCGGAACTGGCGTTCGGTGGCGGAGGTGTCAGCGCTGCTGAGGTTGCCCCTCGGCGTCGCGCGTGTGCTCATCGCTGACATGGCACACGAAGGCCTGGTACGCGTGCACCAGTCCCCCTTCACCGAGGGACAGCCCGACCTCCAGCTGCTGGAAAGGGTTCTCGTTGGACTTCGCAAGCTCTAGTCCGGGCGCTTCGCCCGGCATGACCTCCGTAAAGATCATCGTGGGAGGTGGCTTCGGCGTCGGGAAGACGACCTTCGTCGGCTCGGTCTCAGAGATCATGCCGCTGACGACCGAGGCCGTGATGACTTCGGCCAGTACCGGGGTCGACGACCTGTCCGCGACGCCGGACAAGACGACCACGACCGTCGCCATGGACTTCGGCCGGGTCAGCCTCGACCAGGAACTCATCCTGTACCTGTTCGGGACGCCCGGTCAGCACCGGTTCTGGTTCATGTGGGACGACCTCGTGAAGGGTGCGATCGGCGCGGTCGTGCTGGTCGACACCCGCCGGCTGGCCGACGCCTTCCCTGCGGTGGACTACTTCGAGGAGTCCGGGCTGCCGTTCGTCGTCGGCATCAACGGCTTCGACGGCGTGTACAGCCACGGCATCGAAGACGTGCGCGAGGCGCTCACGATCGGGCCGCACGTCCCGATCGTGACGTGCGACGCGCGGAACCGCGAGTCGACCAAGGTGACGCTGATCACGCTCGTCGAGCACGCGCTGGCCATGCGCGCGCGCGGCGTGCCAATCAACCACTGAACCCGGTTGACGGCCGGATGACCGCGTGTTGCATCATGGTCGGACGTGACTGAAATCTCGACTTACACCTCCTACGTCGCCATCGGCGACAGCTTCACGGAGGGTCTGGAAGACCGGGCCCCGGCCGCGGGTTACCGCGGCTGGGCCGACCGGCTCGCCGAGCATCTGGCCGCCGCCGGGCCGGGGCTCCAGTACGCCAACCTGGCGGTGCGCGGCAGGCTGTTGCGGCAGATCGTCGACGAGCAGGTCCCCCGCGCGGTCGAGCTGCGGCCCGACCTGATCACGTTCGCGGGCGGGGGCAACGACCTGCTGCGCCCCGGAGCCGACCCGGACGCGCTCGCCGTGGTGTTCGACGGAGCCGTGCGCCGCCTGCGCGCCACCGGCGCCGAGGTGCTGGTGTTCACCGGTTTCGACACCCGTGACGTGCCGGTCCTGCGCCGGATCCGCGGCAAGGCGGCCATGTTCAACCTGCACCTGCGGGCCATCGCGGACCGGCACGACTGCCACCTCGTGGACCTGTGGTCGATGCGTCCGCTCCTCGACCCCCGGGCGTGGGCCGAGGACCGGCTGCACATGTCCCCGGAGGGGCACCGCCGGGTCGGGCTCGCCGCCTGCGAGGCGCTGGGCGTACCGGTGACGGGCGACTGGCGCGACCCGTGGCCGCCGGCCCCGTCCGTCGACTGGCTGACCTCGCGCCGGTCCGACCTGCGGTGGGCGCGCGCCTACCTCCTGCCCTGGATCCAGCGGCGGCTGCGGGGCCGGTCGTCGGGCGACGAGGTCGTCGCCAAGAGGCCGGACCTGCTGCCGCTCTGAGCCGTACATGTCCTTTAACGGGCGTCACTCTTGACGCGCGCTCCCGGGGATGAGACGACAACGTTGTCGTCTTAGTGGACCAAGTCTGGACGGTCGTCGCGACCGGACCGGACCGAAGGGGGCGCATGCGTCCGACCATGCGTGACGTCGCGCGGCAGGCCGGGGTGAGTCTCAAGACCGTCTCCCGCGTCGTCAACGGCGAGGTGGGCGTCCGCCCCGATACGGCGGAGAAGGTCAACGAGGCCATCTCGGCGCTGGGCTTCCGGCGCAACGACATCGCGCGCGTCCTGCGGGGCGGGAAGCGCACCCGCAGCCTCGGCCTGGTGATCAAGGACGTCGCCAACCCCTTCTACTCGCAGATCGCCCGCGGCGTGGAGGAGGTCGCCCGCCTCCACGACCTGTTCGTGATCTCCGGCTGCTCCGACGAGGACCCGGCCCGCGAGCGGCACCTCATCCGGTCCCTGTGCGAGCGCCGCGTCGACGGGCTCCTCGTCGTGCCGTCCGCCGCCGACCACCGCTACCTGATCCCCGAGCTGAAGATGGGCACCGCCGCGGTCTTCATGGACCGCCCGCCCGAGGAGGCCATCCGCGCCGACGTCGTCCTGATCGACAACGTCGGCGGGGCCCGCTCCGCCGTCGAGCACCTCATCGCGCACGGACACCGCCGCATCGCCTGCCTCGCCGACCTGCACGGCATCTTCACCGCACGGGAGCGCCGCCGGGGCTACGACGAGGCGCTCCACGCCCACGGCATCCCCGTCGACGAGTCGCTCGTCCGCCTCGGCCCGCACGACGTCGCCGGGGCGGAGGCCGCGACGGCCGAGCTGCTGGCCCTGGGCGACCCGCCGACCGCCGTGTTCACCGGCAACAACCGGCTGACCATCGGGGCGCTGCGCGCCATCCAGGCGGCCGGCACGAGAACGGCCCTCGTCGGCTTCGACGACTTCGAGCTCGCCGACATGCTGGCCACCCCCGTCACCGTCGTGGCGCACTACCCGGCCGAGATGAGCCGCCGCGCCGCCGAACTGCTGTGCCGCCGCATGGACGGCGAGGACCTGCCGCCGCAGCGCGTGCTGCTGCCGACCCGCCTCATCGTCCGTGGCTCGGGGGAGTCGCCGCCGCTCTGACCCAAGGGAAGGTGCACCGTTGACCGATCCACTACTGGAGGCACGGGGCGTCACCAAGCGCTTCGGCCACGTCCAGGCCCTGCGCGGGGCCGCCTTCACCGCCCATCCCGGCGAGGTCGTCGCCCTGATCGGCGACAACGGTGCGGGAAAGAGCACCCTGGTCAAGGCGCTGTCCGGCGCGCTGCGGCCGGACGCAGGCGAGATCCTCCTCGACGGTCGGCCCGTGGAGTTCGCCGGCCCGGTCGACGCGCAGCGGCGCGGCATCGAGACGGTCTACCAGGATCTCGCGCTCGCCCACGACCTCGACGCCGCCGCGAACCTGTTCCTCGGCCGCGAGGTGACCCGCTTCCCGCCGCTGCGCCTGCTCGACCGAGGGGCGATGCGCCGGCGGGCCGCCGAGGCGTTCGACGAGCTCGGCATCCGCCTGCCCGACATGTCCGCGCCGGTCCGGCAGCTCTCCGGCGGGCAGCGCCAGTGCGTCGCGGTGGCGCGGGCCGTCGCCTGGGCGTCGAAGGTGGTGTTCATGGACGAGCCGACGGCGGCCCTCGGCGTCGTGCAGCGGGCGCAGGTCCTCGACCTGATCCGCCGGGTCCGCGACCGGGGCGTCACCGTCGTGCTGATCAGCCACAACATGCCGGAGGTGCTGGCCGTCGCCGACCGCGTCGAGGTCCTGCGCCTCGGCCGCCGCGTCGCCCGCCTCACCGCCGCCGACACCACCGTGGAGGAACTCGTCTCCGCCATGACCGGCGGCCTGGACCAGGAGGACGCCGCGTGACCTCCATGACGGATTCATACGACCCGGCCGGAGGAGGCCGGGGGCGGGTCGCGGCGCTGCTGCGTAACAACACGCTGTGGACGCTGGCCGTCCTGGTGGTCCTGTTCCTGTTCTTCGCGGTGCTGAGGCCGGCGGAGTTCGCGACGACGTTCAACATCCGCAACGTCCTCACCGAGTCGGCGATCCTGCTCGTGCTCGCGGTCGGCATGACGTACGTCATCGTCACCGCCGGGATCGACCTGTCGGTCGGCTCGGTGCTGGTGTTCTCGGGCGTCGTGGCGGCCAAGACCATGGTCGCGCTCGGCGGTACGACGGCGGGCTGGGGCGGGATCCTCCTCGGGGCGCTCGCGGGCGTCGGCTGCGGCCTCGGCTGGGGCATCGTCAACGGCCTCCTGGTCGCCAAGGCCAAGATCCCCTCGCTCATCGCGACGCTCGGCACGCTGGGCGTCTCGCTCGGCCTCGCGCAGGTCATCACCAACGGCAGCGACGTCAACCGGATCCCGGCCAAGCTGTCCAATGTGATCGGCTTCGGGCTCGTGGCCGGGGTGCCCTGGCTGGTGATCATCGCCGGGCTGATCGCGGTGCTGTTCGGGCTGCTGCTCGCGCTGTCGCGGTTCGGCCGGCACACGTACGCCATCGGCTCCAACGCCGAGGCGTCGCGGCGGGTCGGCATCAAGGTGGACCGGCACCTGATCAAGGTGTACGCGCTGTCGGGTCTGCTGTCCGGAGTCGCCGGGGTGCTGTCGCTGGCGCACTACAGCACCACCACGATCGCCAGCCACACCTCCGACAACCTCGGCGCGATCGCCGCGGTCGTCATCGGCGGGGCCAGCCTGTTCGGCGGTGTCGGCGGCATCGGCGGGACGGTGGTCGGCGTACTGATCCCCGGCGTCCTGCGCAACGGTCTCATCATCCTCGGGGCACAGCGGTTCTGGCTCGACGTGGCGGTCGGAGCCGTACTGGTCGTCGCCGTCTACTTCGACCAGTTGCGCCGTCGGGCGCGAGAACGCGAATAGAGGGAGGAACGTCGTTGAACAGGTACATCCTCGTGGCATCGGTGCTCGCGCTGGCCGTGACCGGGGCCTGCTCGGACTCCTCGTCCGGCGGCTCGTCGAGCGGTCCCAAGAAGATCACCCTCATCCAGGGCATCGCGAACGAGCCGTTCTACATCTCCATGTACTGCGGCGCCAAGGAAGAGGCGGCCAAGCAGGGCGTCCAGCTCAGCGTCCAGGCGCCCGCGCAGTGGGACGTCGCCCAGCAGACGCAGGTCGTCACCTCCGTCGCCGCCTCCCGGCCCAAGGCGGTGCTGATCGCCCCCGTCGACAAGGACGCGATGGCCGGCCCGGTCCGCCAGCTCGCCGGCAACGGCAGCAAGGTGATCTTCGTGGACACCGATCTGTCCGACCAGTCGCTCGGCCTGTCGCGGATCTCCTCGGACAACCGCCTCGGCGGGCGACTGGCCGCCCAGACGCTGGCCAAGCAGATCGGCGACAAGGGCAAGGTCGTCGTGCTGGCTCCCAAGAAGGGCATCGCGACGACCGACGACCGGGTCGCGGGGTTCAAGGAGGAGATCGCGAAGCATCCGAACATCAAGCTCGTCTCGGAGCAGTACCCCGGCGACGACGCGGGCAAGGCCACGGAGATCATGAACGGTGAGCTGTCCAAGAACCCGGACCTGGCCGGGATCTTCGCCGCCAACCTCGTCACGGGGGAGGGCGCCGGAGCCGCGCTCAAGCAGGCCAAGAAGACCGGCACGGTCAAGCTGATCGAGTTCGACGCCAGCCCCAAGCAGGTCGAGGACCTGCGGGCCGGCACGATCCAGGCGCTGATCAGCCAGGAACCGCTGGACATCGGCCGCCAGGGCATCGACCAGGCCGTCGCCGCCCTGAACGGCAAGCCGGTGACCAAGCAGATCAAGACCCAGCTCGTGGCGGTCACCAAGGACAACGTGGACCAGCCCGACGTCGCCAAGTACCTGTACAAGCAGAACTGCTGACCCCGGCCTCGGTCCGGCACGGCGGAGACCCCCGGCGCGTGACCACCGAGGGTCTCCGGGCGGACCGGACCGAGCCGTGGACCGGACCGCCGGACCGGCCGTCACGCTGCCACCGGTGCATGTTTTCCGCGGCGGGGCGGAGTCATCGCCCGGCCGAAGGCCGTACGACCAGGACAACGACGCGGCGCTGGCCAACGCTCCCGTACCGTCAGCCGTGGCGCCGGCGGCGGACGGCGTACGCCACGGTGACGGCGGCCAGCAGCGGCCCCCAGGCGATGAGCGGCAGGTAGCAGAGCTCGAGGATCAGGCGCTTGGCGCCGTGCGGCATCTCCGGATCGTCCGACGGGAAGCCGGAGATGAGCCGTGTCCAGATCACCATCAACGCGACCGAGCCCAGCGCGGCCGGCACGATCGCCGCGAGCGGATGGACCCGCCGTCCCCGGAGGAACGGCACCCACCGCGGCCAGATCTCGCCCCACGGCCGGACCAGGCCCATGCCGAGGAACGCGACCGTTTCGGAGGCGGCGGTCAACGCGATGACGTACGGCAGCATGTACGACGGCCCGTGCCGGGGATCCAGGGAGCCGGTGAACCCGGCCGGCAGGCCGAGTCCGAACAGGATCCGCCAGATCCCCGACGGAAGCGCGCACCACATCGTCGCCTGCGCGGCCCAGTCGGCCCAGCGCGGCACCGGCCCTCGGGTCTCACCGGTGGCCGCGCCTGCCTGTCGCACGTCGACGGCGGTCATCGCGTGCTGCCGGTGGTCTGACGACCGGCGGTGGACCGGGGCTCGCCCGACCCGGTCGCCAGCATGGCTCCGGCGATCAGGGCCGCCAGCGCGGCCACCGCCAACAGCTTGATCTTCAGCTTCTTGCTCACTGCGGGTTCTCCGATCCGGAAGGTCGACCGGACCACGATCCCGCCCGCGCGGCCTCGGAGACCTCCCCCCGGAGAGGGACGATCCTCCCCTGGAGGGACCGTTCACAGGCCGGCCCCTGGTGCCTGCCGCCGGTAGGAGGCAGCAGGCACCAGGGGCCGGCTCGATCGGTGTTCCGCCCGGATCAGCGGTAGTCGATCCTCGTCGCGGTGCCGACCGGCCGGGCGGGGACGGTGACCGTCAACGTCCCTCGTCCGCCGTCGTACGTCCAGTTCCCCTGGGGCACCGGTCTGCCGTCGACCCGTACGGCCGTCGGCCGTGTCGCGGTGGAGAAGACGGCCGTCCACTGCCGCCGCGCCACCTGGCCGGGGAACCGGCCGCGCGCCGGGCCGATGAGCAGGGCGTGGTCGCCGCCGCGCTCGGTGTACCGGAGCGTGGTCGCCGCCGAGGCGTGCGGGTCGGTCGAGTGCCCGTCGTCCTCGTACAGCGCGAACGAGCCGTCGGCGCCGCCGGCGACGTTCACCGTGACCTTGGACAGCGGGTTCTGCACGTCGTTGGTCACGTCGTCCGTACGCGTCGGCAGGATCCCGCCCGCCTTGACGAAGACCGGCATCGAGTTCCAGTCGGTCGTGACGTCCCGCGTGGCGGGGCCGCTGTAGGTCTTCCCGGTGAAGTAGTCGGTCCACTGCCCGGGCGGGAACCACACCGACGTGGTGGCGGTGGCGCCGGGCGAGGTGGCCGGGGCCACCAGCACGTCGGAGCCGTAGAAGTACTCCCGGGCCGCCGCGTCGTAGGCGCCCTGCTCGTCCGGGTACTCCAGGTACGTGGCCCGGACGACCGGCACGCCGGTGTCGGCGGCCTCCTTGGCCAGCGTGTAGGTGTAGGGGACGAGGTTCTCGCGGAGGTTGAGGAACCTCTCGGCCGCGACGCGGGCCTGGTCGCCGTACTGCCACGGCAGCCGGGCACTGTGGTTGCTGTGGAGTCGCAGGATCGGCTGGAACGCCGCCATCTGCACCCACCGGACGTACAGGTCGTCGGCGAGCTTCGATGGGCCGTTGAACCCGCCGATGTCGTGGCTGACCGCCGACAGGCCGGTGGCGGCGGACTCGCCCGGCGTGTAGCCGACCTCGTACTTCAGGGTGTCCCAGCTCGAGGTGGTGTCCCCGGTGAAGTGCACCGTCGTGCGCTTGTCCGCCCACGGGCCGGTCGGCACCGGGGCCTGACCGCTGTAGCCCGAGGCCTGCAGAGAGCTGTACGCCCGGGAGAAGGCGAACCCTCGTCCGACGCGCTTGGCGGTGTCGTCGGCGTACTGCTGGTTGATCCACGCGTCGGGCGTGACGCCGGCCAGCGAGGACTGAGAGCCATCACAGCACCAGTCCAGCCACCACAGGTCGTTGCCCTGCTGCTCCGTCTTCTTGTGCGCGCCGAAGTAGGCCGCGAGCTGGTCCGGGTCGCCCCAGTCGAACGTGTAGCAGGTCTGCCCGGAGGGCGCCTGGCAGTTCGAGGGCGTCAGCTTGTTCTTGGCCGTGGCCTGCGCCTGCGCGTAGGCCGGGTCGCCGCTCTCGATGCTCGGGTGGATGTTCAGCGCGCTGTGCAGTCCCTGCGCGTGCTCCCAGGCGAAGAACGCCGCCGGGTCCGGGAACCTGTTGCTGTCGATCTGCCAGCCGTTCCAGTCGGTGGGCGCCTTGTAGTCCGTGTCGGTGACCAGGACGTCCAGCGGGACGCCCTCGGAGCGGAACTTCGGCAGGAGGTCGTTTCGGTAGTCGGCGGCGGTGAAGTCGTAGTACTCGGAGAACCAGATGCCGTACGCCCACCGGGGCAACAGCACGGATGGCCCGGTCAGCGTCTTCAGGTCGGCGAGGCCCCGCTTGTAGTCCTGGCCGTACCCGAAGAGGTAGCCGTCCTGGTAGGGCTTGCCGTCGTGGCCGGGCCGCGCGTGGACCGTCCGGGTCGCGGGGTCGAACACGGCCGAGGGCGTGTCGTCGAGCAGGTACCACCCGTCGCGGTAGAGCAGGCCGGGCGTGGTGACCGCGCTGCCGTTGACGCCGTCGAGGCCGCGCCGGTACCCGCCGAGGGGGCTGTGCGCCGGCAGCACCGCCGAGGAGGCCGGGGCGACGGCGACGGTGTCGAGGTTGACGTGGCAGCTGTCCGCCATCGGGCAGCCGAGCGCGATCGTGTCGGTGCCCTTGGTCAGGGTCACCGGGATGACGGCCGTCGACCAGCTGTCCCAGTCGGCCGTCGGGGCGAGGTTCGCCGTCGTGGCCGTTCCGCCGTTCACCGCCGTCGAGATGGTCCGGGAGGTTCCGCCGCCGTTCGAGTAGCGGACCTGCAGCCCGTACGAGCCGTTGGCGGGGACGTTCCGCACCGTGACGGTGTCGGACGTGCCCGCCCGCTCCAGCCCGGCGACGAACCCGTCACCGGAGTGGCCGTTGTGGTCGGCGGCGAGCTTCGCACCGCCGGCGAGTACGCCGGCCTCGGCCTCGCACACGGTGCCGTAGTCGCAGGCGGTCGATGGCACCGTCGTCGGGTACGGCGCGCCGGGCGCCGTCAGCGCCAGGCTGTCGATGTTCACGTCGCCCGAGTCGTTCGCGGTCCGGGAGATCACGAGCGTGTGCCGGCCGGCGGACAGGTGCAGGCCCGGCGCGGAGGTGAACGCCCAGGTGTCCCAGTTCGCGGTGGTCGGCATCGTCAGCGTCGCGGGCGTTCCGCCGTCGACGGCGGCGCTCAGCGTACGGGTCGTGATCTTCCCGTCGCCGCCTTGGTTGTTGGCGTAGCGCAGGCGCAGGTCATAGGTGCCGTCCTTGGGCACCTCGAGCGTGTAGGCGAGCGACGTGCCGGTGCTCTCGAACCCGGCGGCGAACCCGGTGCCGGTGAACCCGGCGTGGTCCGAGGCGACGCTCACCCCCTGGAGCAGGCCCCGCTCCGCCTCGCAGAGGGTGTCGGTGGCACAGGTGGCCGCTCCGGGGAAGGTCGGGTGCGCGATCACCTTCTGGTCGGCGGCGCGCACCTGCACGGAGACGTTGTCCGCGGTGAACGGGCCGGAGCCGACCTTGTACCGCAGGGTCAGCCGCCCGGTGTCGATGGTCAGCCAGCCGCCCGCGACCTTCTTGGTGTACGGCGTCCGCCCGAAGCCGTCGCGCCCGACGGCGTTGAACGTCGCCGCGTCGGTGAACGCGCCGTCGCCGGCGTACTCCATCCGGATCAGCGTCGGGGACAGCACTTCGAAACGGGCGTCGCCCGACCGGACCGCGTGCCGATCGGCCCGCTGCCCGGCGGCGGACGCGGTGGCGGGCTGCGAACCGGCGACCACCAGCCCGGCCACTCCGGCCAGCGCGAGACCGGATTTGACCGTCTTTGATCCGGGGCCGGTCCGCCGGCGCATGTGCCGCCGACGAACCCTGACATTACGCAAAGAGGGGAGGAGGCTCACGTCAATGGACTATGAGCCTGAATGATCAGATTCGTCAATAGATGGTCGAAATCGGTCACCGTGCCGCGGTGACCGTGCGCCTCAGGGGTGTGTCGCGGTGACCCAGTCCGAGCGCTCGAGGACGTAGACGCGAACGTCTTCGTCGTACGGGCCGATGATGTCGTCGTGGTGGCGCATGCCGATCTTGCGCATGATGTTGCCGGACGCGTGGTTGGCGGGCTGGTAGCGGGCGACCAGCCGGGCGGCGCCGTGGTCGGTGAACGCCTCGTCGCGGATGACGGCCGCCGCCTCGGTGGCGATGCCCTTCCCCCAGTGCCGCGGATCCACCCACCATCCGATCTCGATGGCCGGCTCATCGACTCCCGGCAGGGGCCTGGGGAGACGGTTCAACGCGGCGACTCCGACCAGCGATTCGTCGCCCGGCTCACGAAGGAGGATCCCGCGCCAGCCGAACCCGTGCTCCCGCCAGTGCGCCAGGATCTCGCCGTGCCGCGCGACCGCGCGCTCTTGCTCCCACGGCCGGCCGTCGCCCAGGTAGCGGCTGACGCGCGGATCCGCGCTGAGCCGGCAGAAGTCTTCCTCGAAACGGGGGTCCCAGGGCGGGAGGATGAGTCGCTCGGTGGTCAGCGTCCGCATCGCCCCACGGTAAACCGCCGTCACCCCGGCCGTCAGCCGTGTTCGACGCGGTCCGCGAGCCTGTGTCGCCTCGACGGCGGCGATCGTCAGGCCCGGACGCCCTGAGGTACGCCGTTCCCCGCGTCGGCGGTCGCCGGCACCGAGACGGCGGCGCGGATGAAGGCGGCGACCGCCGGCGAGCGGGCGTCCTGCGGCCACGCGACGGCCAGTGTGGCGGGCTCGAGATCGCTGACCGGCCGGTAGGCGATCCCGGGCAGCGGGTAACGGCGCGTCACCCAGGCCGGGAGGAAGCAGATCATCTGTCCCAGCTCGACCAGCCGGAAGATCTGGGTGATGTCCGAGGGCGGCCGGCGGGCTCCGGCCGTCAGCTCGCGGGGCGCCGTCCGCGGCCGCGTGGGGCCGCTCTCGCCGGAGCGAACGTACGGCCGCGGCGGCCCGTCCGCCGCGACGAGGGTGCCGTCCGGGAGGCTCCGGCCGGCCAGGTCCGCCAGCCGCAGGGACGAGCGGGCGGCGAGGGGATCGATCGCCGCGAGGGCGGCCAGGCAGGGCCACGCCGAGACGCCGCTCTTGTTGGCCGATGGCCTGACTGACGCGGGCCTGGGACACGTGGAGTCGTTCGGCGGTGCGGCCGAAGTGCA
>NZ_JBFAUT010000084.1:0-29552 GCF_040679475.1 Actinoallomurus sp. NPDC052274 | reverse complement strand
TCCACGCTGACCCGCGCCTGGGCCTCGCGTTCGCCCCGCAATCCCCCCCCCCCCCCCGGGGCCTCGGGGCGCCGGGCCCCCCCCCCGGGCCCCCCCCTAGCGGGTCGGGCACGGTGGCCTCTCATGCGGTCCGGCGCCGAGAGCTGGGGGGAGTAGCTGTCCGTCAGGACTTCTTACCGCGGGTTGCCCCACCGCGTCCGCGCAGGTTCACGCCGGACTCGGTGAGGATGCGGTGGATGAAGCCGTACGACCGTCCGGTTGCGGCAGCCAGGGCACGGATGCTCTCGCCGGAGTCGTAGCGCTTCTTCAACTGCTCCGCCAACTTATCTCGCTCGGCACCGGTCACGCGGGTGCCCTTCTTTAGGGTCTCGGCCACGAGTACCTCCCGTAGTGATGCGGTGACCGCTGCGTTATCCCCAGCCATGATCAGACATTCGCGCGCGATCGGCTACCCACTACGCCAGAAAAGATCTGCTTCGTTGTGTCAAGGTTGCGCTGCAGGTCAGGCAAGTGCCACGAGATCGGAAAATTCGTCACTCCAGATGTCCTCAACACCATCCGGAAGCAAGATCACTCTTTCCGGTTGCAGCGCCTCCACCGCGCCCTCATCGTGAGTCACCAGAACGATCGCCCCGGCGTACGTCCGCAGGGCGCCCAGGATCTCCTCACGGCTCGCCGGATCGAGGTTGTTCGTCGGCTCGTCGAGCAGCAGCACATTGGCGCTGGAGACGACGAGAGTGGCGAGTGCGAGGCGGGTCTTCTCCCCTCCGGACAGCACGCCGGCAGGCTTGTCGACGTCGTCGCCGGTGAACAGGAACGAGCCCAGGATCTTGCGCACCTCCGTCTCCGGGAGGTCGGGGGCGGCCGAGCGCATGTTCTCCAGGACGGTACGGTCCACGTCGAGGGTCTCGTGCTCCTGCGCGTAGTACCCCAGGCGCAGGCCGTGCCCGTCGACACGCTCGCCCGTATCGGGCTTTTCGACGCCTGCCAGGAGGCGCAGCAGCGTCGTCTTGCCCGCTCCGTTGAGGCCCAGGATGACGACCCGACTGCCCCTATCAACCGCTAGGTCGACATCCGCGAAGACTTCCAACGAACCGTACGATTTGGACAAAGCTCGTGCCATGAGCGGCGTTTTGCCACACGGAGCCGGCGCGGGGAACCGAATCCGGGCCACCTTGTCGGCCTGACGCTCGTCCTCGACCCCGGCCAGCAGGCGCTGCGCACGACGCTCCATCTGCTGCGCGGCCTTCGCCTTGGTCGCCTTCGCGCGCATCTTGTCGGCCTGGGTCTGCAGGGTGTTCGCCTGGCGCTCGGCGTTGGCGCGCTCGCGCTTGCGGCGCCGCTCGTCGGTCTCCCGCTGCGTCAGGTAGGTCTTCCAGCCGACGTTGTAGAGGTCGATCACGTTGCGGTTCGCGTCGAGGTGGAAGACCTTGTTCACGACCGCGTCGAGCAGGCCGACGTCGTGGCTGATCATGATCAGCCCGCCCTGGTGCGACTTGAGGAAGTCGCGCAGCCAGGAGATCGAGTCGGCGTCCAGGTGGTTGGTCGGCTCGTCGAGCAGCAGGGTGTCGGCGCCGGAGAACAGGATGCGGGCCAGCTCCACGCGGCGGCGCTGGCCGCCGGACAGCGTGCGCAGCGGCTGGCCGAGCACCCGGTCCGGCAGGGCGAGGCTGGAGGCGATGGAGGCCGCCTCGGCGTCGGCGGCGTACCCGCCGAGCACGTGCAGCCGGTCCTCCAGGCGGCCGTACTTGCGGACCGCCTTGTCGCGTTCGGCGCCCTCGGCGGTCGCCATCTTCTCCTCGGCCTGGCGCATCTGGCTGATGACCTCGTCCAGGCCGCGCGCGGACAGGATGCGGTCGCGGGCGAGGACGTCGAGGTCGCCGGTGCGCGGATCCTGCGGGAGGTAGCCGACGGTGCCGGACCGGGTCACCTCGCCGGCGGCGGGCAGGCCCTCGCCGGCCAGCACCTTGGTCAGCGTGGTCTTGCCGGCGCCGTTGCGGCCGACCAGACCGACGCGGTCGCCGGGGTTGACGCGGAACGAGGCTCCCTCGAGCAGCAGACGGGAGCCGGCGCGGAGTTCGATGTCACGGGCGGTGATCACAGTGAGAACGCTCCTGGGGGGCGGGCTGGGAGAGGCGAGACGACGAAAAGGGCGCCGCCCGGAGGCCCCGATGGCCCGGCCGCGCCCTTGGAGCGCCTGATCAGCTCGCAAGCATGCCCCCAGTGTAGGGGACGCCGCGCCTGGATCTTGACATCGTCGCCGCGCCGGCCGAGCTCGGTGATCTTGCACACGTGTGACGGCCGGGATCAGGGGAAGCGTGTACGGCGAGCCGATCCGCCGACCCGGGCGGGCGGGACCGACGACGAGAGGAAGGCGCGTGATGGCCGACGAACGCTCCAGGGAGGAGCTGGAGGAGGAGCTCCGGGTGGTCGAGGACGACATAGCGTCCCTGCGGCCGACGCTGAAGGAGCTGCGCCGGCAGATCGGGCAGCAGGAGTACGGCCCCACCGACCCCGCGGAGCAGTCCGTACAGCTGCAGAACGTAGAGGAGCAGGAGGCGATCCTCGGGCGGATGGAGGACAGACGCGTCGACCTGCTCCGGCGGCTGGGCAAGGAGTGACGCCTCGGCCGGGGCCCGGGCCCGGCCGGATCCAGGTACCCGAACGGGGAGTCTCCCCGTGGTCGCGTGTCCGCCCGGGGGCAAGAGTGGATGTCGGCCGTTCTGCCCCGCTTCCCGTCGAGGATGAGGTCTCACCGATGCGTCGTATCCTGATCAAGGTCAAGCGCCCGCGTCCGACCCCGGTCGCCGAACTCGACCTGCGCACTCCCTCCGGCCGCCCGCTCCCCTACTGACCTTCTCCAGAGCCCCACTGAGGACGCCCCTGGACTGACGCGCGCGGTACGCCGCGTCCGTGGGCGAGTCCTGATCGTGACCGTCGGCGCGCAACCGCGCCGACGTCGTCCGCGTCCGACCGGGCATGCGCACGCTCTTCCGGATCCTGGTCCCCCTCGTCGTGGCCGTCGCGGCGCTCGGAGTCGTCCGGCCGTCCTGGGCCTGCGGCTGCGGGGCGCTCATCACGAGGACGGACTCGGGAGTGAACGTCGCCGACGAGACCTCCATCGTCCGCTACGACGGCTCGTCCGAGGAGATCGTCATGCGGCTCTCGGTGCGGTCCAGCGCCCGTGACGCCGCCTGGCTGATGCCGACCCCGTCCCGTGCCGCGGTGTCGCTCGGCGAGCGCGGCTGGTTCGACCAGCTCGACCGGCTCACCGAGCCGAGAATCGTCCGGCACAGGCACTGGCTTCCGGATCTCGGCGGCGGGACCCGCGTGGCGGGCGCACCGGCGCCAGCGGGCGGCCGGGTCGGCGTGCTCGCCCGGCAGCGGCTCGGCCCCTTCGAGGTGACGACGCTGTCGGCGGCCGACTCCCACGCCCTGGCGGCGTGGCTCACGTCGCACGGCTACCACCTGAAGGGCCGCCTCAGCCAGGCGCTGGCACCGTACGTGGCACGGCGGTGGACGTACACCGCGGTCAGGCTGGCCCCCGAGAGCGGACCGCTCACGGGCGAGCTGGACCCGTTGCGGATCAGGTTCACCTCCGCCGCCCCGGTGTACCCGATCCGCCTGTCCCGGCTGGCCAGCACGCCCCAGGCCGTGCACCTGTACGTCCTGGCGCCGCACCGGGTCACCGTCCGCGGGCTGGGGCTGTTCACCACGTACGCGGGCCGGGTGCGCCCCGCGCAGGTCTCCTCCCCCCGCCTGCGCGCCCTGCTGGGCGGCGGGGCGTTCATGACGGAGTTCGTGCGCCAGGGGATCCCGCCGGCCGACTTCACCGACGACCTGGGCTTCGGATACACCGCCGACACGTCCTACCGGCAGGTCGAGTACGAGGAGGGCGGGCTCGTGACCTTCCTCGGCCTGCCCGCCTTCCTGTGGGTCCTCGCGCTGCCCGTCGTGGTCGTCGTGGCCCTGGTGGCGATCCTCGTGGCCCGCCGGTCACGGACGAGGCGGTCCATCCGCACCACACCCTGACCGGCTGATCGACATCTCTGTCACCCACCGGTTTGGGGACGGCCGCCCGGTGGGAGGATCTCGGCATGTGGATCGCTCCCGAACGCCGACGCGCGGGCCGGTGGATCGCACCGGCGCTCGCCGTGGCGGCCGGCCTGGCGATCGGGGTGACCGAGACCGCCCGGGGGCACGCGACGACCGGACTGGTGGGCCTCGCCGTGCTCCTCGGCTATGGCGCGCTGCTGGCCTACCGCCGGGGCGAGTCGGTCCTCACCGTGCATGAGGCGTTCGGGCTCGGCCGGCGGTCCGGGATCCACCTGCGGGCCGCCGCCATGACCGGTGACGTACTGGTCGGCGTGATCGTCGCCGCCCTGCTGGTCCAGGCGCTGCGCGGCGCCGAGATCGGCCTGCTCGCCGGCCTGGCCGCCGTCGCCGGGGTGACCTACTTCCTGTCCGTCCTGATGCTTAACCGCACCTACTGAGCGTCCGCACCGGCCGACTGGACGGACGGCGGGCGTCGCGCCGGCGCCGGACCGGACGCCGCGGGTTCCTTCGATCGCGCAGGGACCACCCGATATCACAAGGGCGGCAAGTGGTGAAATTCCCGATGAATAGTGAGGTCAGCGGGCTACCGGAACCACGGATTCGTCGCAGAATCGTGCCGTGACAGCTTTCGCCGCCGCTCCCGGCGGCCCGCAGCCCGCGTTCGCGGGGCGTCCGGACGCCTCGTCGCCGGAGCATGTCACCTTCCACCCCATCGTCGACCTCGAGGCCGGAACGGTCGTGGCCGTGGCACCCGCGGTGCCCGGCGCCCGGATCCCCGACCCGGACGGCGAGGTCGACCGCGCGATCCAGGCGGCCCGCGCCCTCTCCCGCGCGGAGACGCTGCTCCCCCTCCAACTGGTCCTGCGAATGAGCACTCTCGCCTACGACCGGCCGATGGAGCGGCTCCACCGGACGCTCGCCGACCTGGGCCGCCGTCCCGGCGGGGTCATCGTGTCGCTGACGGGCGACCCGGGAATGCCGCTCGACGAGGCCGCCGCGCGGCTCGGCGGGCTCCGCTCGGCCGGGTACCTCCTCGCCCTGGAGGCGGGCGACCTGCCGACCCGGTTCGTCGCCGACATGGCCCCGACGGTGCTCATCCTCGACCCCGCGGTCACCCGGCGGGCCGCGGCGGACCCGCGGCGCGCCGCGATCGCCGAGGCGTTCGTCGCGCTGGGCCGCCGGATCGGCGGGCACGTGCTCGCTCCGGGCGTCGCCTCCGACGACCAGCTGACGTATCTGCGGGGACGCGGCGTACGGCTGGCGCAGGGACCGCTGCTGGCGCCCCGGGACTGGCGGCCCGGCATGGCCGTGACCGTCCCGGTCGGCTCCGGCGATCTCGAGCATGACCGGCTCGGCCCGCGCGTGACGGAGTTCATGATGCCGGCGACGGTGATGCCCGACACGGCCACCGCCGAGGAGGTGCTGTCGGTGTTCAACGCCGAGCCGGGCACCAGCAGCGTCGTCCTCGTCGACCGGACCGAACGCCCTCGCCACACGGTCGACCGCACCCGCTTCCTGCTCCGGCTGGCCGGCGCGTACGGCCATGCCCTGCACGCGCACAAGCCGGCCGCGCGGCTGGCCGATCCGCCCCGTTCGGTGCCCCGGACGGTGCCCGCGATCGCGGCCCTCCGCGCCGCGGGCGACGACGCCGAACGCGTCTACGACGACCTCGTGGTGATCGACGAGATCGGGCGGTGCCTCGGCGTCGCGCGGGTCGGCGACCTGATCCGCAGCCTGTCCGCGCTGGATCACTGAGACCCGGCCGCCGGACCGCACCCCGTGGCGGGGTGCTCGGCCCGGCGCACCCAGGTGAGGAAGCGCTCGACGCCCTCGATGACGCGGGCGGTGCGGTAGGACGGGAAGATGTCGAAGGCGTGCTGGGCGCCCTTCATCTCGGCGTACAGCACCGGGGCCTCCGACACGTTCCTCAGCCGCGCCGCGAAGGATCGCGCCTGATCGACCGGCACCAGGGTGTCCAGGCTGCCGTGCACCACCAGGAACGGCGGGGCGCCGGCGTTGACCCAGTGCGCCGGGGACGCCTTGTCGTACGCCTCGCAGCCGTCCGCCCGGCGCACGCCCATCACGTGACGCTCGATGGCCGAGGCGAAGACCTTCGAGCCGCCGTCCAGGAGGGCGCCGAGGTCGTAGACCCCGTAGAACGGCACGGCCGCCCGCACGGTCGTGTCGACGTCCGCGAATCCGGGCTGGTACTCCGGGACGTTCGGCGTGAGCGCGAGGAGGGCGGCGAGATGACCGCCCGCCGAGCCGCCGGTGACGCACAGGAACTCGGGGTCGGCGCCGTACTCCTCGGCGTGCTCGCGGTACCACCGGATCGCGCGTTTGAGGTCGATCAGGTGCTCGGGGAACTTCACCCGCGGGCTGAGCCGGTAGTCCACGTTGACGCCCACCCAGCCGTTGGCGGCCAGGTGGCCCAGCAGCGGGATCCCCTGCTCGCGCTTGCTGCCGATCATCCACGCCCCGCCGTGGACCTGCATGATCCCGGGCCGCCGCTCGCCGGGCTCGGCCGGCCGGTACACGTCGAGCCGCATCCGTGGCCCGTCCCCGTACGCGATGTCGCGGGTGCGCGTCACCCCGGCGCGCCGGGTCATGAGGAACGGGAGGACGACGTGCGACCGGGGGAAGGAGGGTGCCCGCTCCCCCGGATCGAGTTCGAGTTCCGCGCTCCACCGCTGAACGGTCACGGTGGTCCGGCGGGCCCGCGCCATCACCACGGCGAGGCCGGCCCAGCCCAGCGCGGTGGCGAGGAGCCCGGCCAGGCCCGCCGCGCCGGTGAGACCGCCGAAGCAGGCGATCAGCGCCGTGACGCCCGCCTCGGCGACCAGCACCCACGGGGCCAGCTCGATCGTCAGCCAGGCGGTGAAGAACCCCGGGATCAGCAACAGGAGCCCCTTCCGGGGCCAGAGCGCGTTGACCGTCGTCAGCAGCACGAGGACGCCCGAGGCGAGGAGAACGTACGGCATGCCGTCCCTCCGAGGCGTGGACCGGATCTCACGATCCATCACCGACGGCGAGCCGACAACGTGATCGCCGCCACAGGAAAGGCCCTCGGCGCCTACTCGATCTCGACGTCGTCGGGAGCGCCCCTGGCCAGGGTCGCCAGGGTCTCGAGCGCCGCGGCGAGAGTGCCGATCGGCGGTGCCGACAGGGCGAGGCGTACGGCGTTGGGCGCCTGGGCCGCGACGACCGTGAAGGCCGCGCCGGGGGTGACCGCGATGCCGCGACGGGCGGCGGCCGCGACGAACGTGTCGGCCCGCCATGGGTCGGGCAGCCGCCACCAGCAGTGGAAGGCCTGCGGATCGGCGTCGACGGCGAACTCGGCGAGGTGCTCGCGTACGAGCCGCTGGCGGGCCATCGCATCGCGGCGCTTCATCTCCCCGAGGGCTGCGACCGTGCCGTCGGTGAGCCATCGCGTCGCGGCCTCGACGGCGAACCGCGAAGCGGTCCAGCCGCCTGAGCGCAGCGCCGAGGCGACCCGGCCGCCGATCGCCTCCGGTGTCACCGCGAAGCCGACGGTCAGGCCCGGGGCCACCCGCTTCGACAGGCTGTCGACGACGATGACGCGTTCCGGCGCGAACGCGGCCAACGGCGCGGGCTCGTCGCGGAGGAACGAGTAGATGCCGTCCTCGACCGCGTGGATCCCGAGGTCCCGGAGAGCGGCCGCGACCTCGGAGCGCCGCGACTCGGACATGGTGCCGCCGAGCGGGTTGTGCAGCGTCGGCTGGAGGTAGACGGCCCGCAGCGGCCCGGCCGACCGGATGGCCTCCGGCAGCACGCCGGACTCGTCCATCGCGAGCGGGACCAGTGTGATGCCGAGACGGGCGGCGATGCCCTTGACCAGCGGGTAGGTCAGCTCTTCGACGCCGACGCGGTCGCCGGCCGGGGCCAGGGCCGCGAGCGCGGCGGCGATAGCCTGCCGTCCACTGCCCGCGAGCAGCAGGTGTCCCGGGTCGGGGGTCCAGCCCGGACGGGACAGCATCGCTGCCGCCGCCTCCCGCATGGCGGGCGTGCCCGCCGCCCCCATGGGGGTCAGCGCATCCGCCAGCACGTCGGGGCGCAGCATTCCACCCAGGCTCTCCGCGAGGAGCGCCGGCTGCTCGGGCGGCACGGAGAAGTTCAGCTCCAGGTCCACCCGTGCGCGGGTCGGCTCGGCGAGGGCCGGCTCGCTCGACGGCGCCGCGGCGCGGACGAACGTGCCGCGCCCCACCTCGCCGACCGCGAGGCCGCGGCGGATCAGCTCCCCGTACACCCGCGCCGCCGTGGAGCCGGCGATGCCGTGCCTGCGGGCGAACTGCCGCTGCGGCGGCAGCCGGTCGCCGGGCCGCAGCCGACCGGAGGCGATCTGCGCCGCCACCGCGTCGGCGATCCGCCGGTAGTCGTCCATCACGTCCTCGCTCACGACTTTGCTCCGAGAGCAATTTTCGTATTGCACCGAGATATTGCCCCTCCTAGCATCGAGCCGTCAAGCCAGACGTGTAAAGGAGAGCTCCGAGTGGGCACGTTCACCAATGGTCCGGTCACCATCGCGTACGACGACCACCGCTCCGACGACACCGCACCGCCCCTGGCGCTCGTGCACGGCCACCCCTTCGACCGCTCGATGTGGGCACCTCAGGTGGAGCACGTCGGCCGAACCGGGCGGCGCGTGATCGTCTCGGACCTGCGCGGGTACGGCGGGAGCACGGTCGTCCCGGGCAGGACGCCGCTCCAGGTCTTCGCCCAGGACATCGCCGACCTTCTCGACCATCTCGGCGTGCATGAGATCGTTCTCGGCGGGTTGTCCATGGGTGGCCAGATCGTCATGGAGTTCCACCGGCTGTTCCCCGACCGGCTGCGTGGCCTGGTGCTCGCCGACACGACTCCTCAGGCGGAGACCGAGGAGAGCAGGCGGGCCCGGGAGGCGATGGCCGGCCGGCTGCTCCGGGAGGGCATGGACGGCTACGCGAAGGAGGTCCTGCCCAAGATGGTGGCGCCGGCCAACCTCCGGCGGTATCACGAGATGGCCGAGCACGTCCTCGGGATGATGCGGGGGACGTCCCCGGACGGGGCCGCCGCCGCGCAGCTCGGCCGCGCGGAGCGCCCCGACTACGTCGCGTCGCTGGCACGCGTCCGCGTGCCCACGCTCATCGTCGTCGGCGGCGAAGACGAGTACACGCCGATCGCCGACGCGCGGCTCATGCACGAGGTCATCCCCGGTTCCACGCTGATAGTGATCGAGGGCACCGCGCACATGCCCAACCTGGAACGGCCCGCCGTGTTCAACGAGGCGCTGAGCGAGTTCCTCGACTCGATCCCCGGGGAGCGATGAGCCCGATGGCCATGACCGCATTCGTCACCGGTGCGAGCACCGGGTTCGGCGCCGCGATCACCCGCCGCCTCGCGGTCGGTGGCACGCACGTCGTCGCGTCGGCGCGCAGGGCGGGCCTGCTCGCTGCCAGCCCACGTCAACATCAACGTCATCGAGCTGATGTCGTCACCCAGAGCTTCGCGGCGTTCCAGATCCACCGGTCATGAGGCCTCCAGAGCCGTCTTGATCCGGGTGAGGGTCGTGCGCATGCCCCGCCGGTTGACCTCGGCGCGTCCGTCGGCGGGGACGCCGGTGAAGACCCGGCCGAGCAGGGATGCGGCCGCCGCTCCCCCGCCCGCCCGCCGCAGGTCCTCCCAGTGCTCCGTGAGGCGGGTCGAGCCGTCATCGGTCGCCTCGACCCGGTAGCCCCACACGGCCACCGGGATGCCGAAGGTCGTCACCCGGAAGGCGAACGCCCTGCCCGGGACGGCCTCGGTGACCCGGCAGGTGGTGAACCATAGGCGGGCGCCGATCCGGTTGAATCCGACGAAGCCCAGTCCCGGGACCACCCGGCGGCCGCGCACCCACACCGCGAAGACCTCCGGGCTCCACTCCCCCATCCGGCGTGGGTCGGCCACCGCCCTCGTACACGCGTTCCGGCGCCGCGTCGATGACGACGCTCTCCTCGACCGTCCACTGCCGTTCCATCGGACGATCTTCTCGCAGGCGGTCAGCGCAGGTGGGCGAATCGCTGTTGCCAGGCCGCGAACCAGGCGGCGAACCAGGGCTCGTTAGCGGCGAGCGGCACGATATAGGTGACCGTCTCGGCGTGGTAGCGGCGCTGGAAGTCCGGTGGCATCCGGTCGAGCGTCTGGACGTTGCTGACCCGGTCGGCGAGCTTGACGAGGATCGCCTCGCGGGGCGCGTCGCGCAGCCGCCGCAGGTAGGCGACCTTCGCGGCGCGCTTGGCGGCCTTGCCCTCCACCGGCGGCTTGGTCACCCAGTCCACCAGTTCCCCGACCTCCGGGCCGAACGCGTCCTCGACGTCGGCCAGTGTCGCGTCCGTGTCCTCCACCGTGTCGTGCAGCAGGGCGGTCACGAGCACGTCCGTGTCGGTGACGCCGACGCCGCGGACCAGCACCTCGAGCGCCTCGAACAGGTGCTCGGCGTACGGCGCGCCGGTGGGCCGCCGCTGCTCGCCGTGCCAGCGCAGCGCGGCCTCGGCGGCCCGGTCCAGCGCCCGCACGTCGATGGGCTGCGACGTCAAAGCGGCGCGGGCCTGCTCCCAGGTCCGCCAGTTCGTGAAGGTCTCCACGCTGCCTTCTCCTCCCGGTGACCGGGCACCGTCACGAGGTCGTCTCGATCGACCGTGAGCGTGCGCCGAACCGCACGGTCGCGGCATGATTGCACGTTGACTTCCTCCCCCTCCTGAAGAAGGGGGAGTCCCATCGGCCTTGTGGCCGATCCGGCTCACGCCGGGCGCCTCACGACGCGGGGTTTCTGCTTCGCAGCCGGCTGCGGAAGGGAGGACCCTTGCCGTCTGACACCAGCTCCACAGGCATCACCGGGGTTGTCCCCGGCTACGGCTCGACCAGCCGCAAGGATGTTCTTGGCCGCGTTGATGTCCCGCTCGTGCCGGGTGCGGCAGCCCGGACACGTCCAGTGCCGGGTCGAAAGGCTCAGCGTAGCGAGCAGGTACCCGCAGGCCGAGCAGGTCTTGGAGGAGGGATACCAGCGGTCGATGACCACGAGGGTGCGCTCGGCGCGCTCGGCCTTGTACTCCAATTGCCTGCGGAATTCGCCCCATCCGGCGTCGCTGATGACGCGCGCCAACCTACGGTTCTTGACCATGTTGGTGACCGCGAGGTCTTCGATCACGATGGTGTCGGCCCCGCGGATCAGGTTGGTGCTGGTCCGGTGCAGGAAGTCGGCGCGGGCGTTGCGGACCTTGCGGTGGGCGCGGGCGACCTTGGCCTTGGCCTTGCGCCTGTTCATGCTCCCGCGTTCGCGGCGGGCCATGCGCCGCTGGTAGCGGGCGAGGTTGCGGGCCTTGCGCTCCAGATCCCGGGGGTTGGCGATGCGCTTCCCGTCGGAGGTGACCGCGAAGTCCTTCACGCCCAGATCAACGCCGATGGCGTGCCCGGCCTCGTCCATGGGCTCGGGGGCGTCGGTGTCGACGGCGAACGTCACGTACCAGCGGCCGTCCGGATCCCGGGAGATGACGACCATGGTCGGGTCGAGCGTGGATGGGTCCACGTTCTCAAAAGACCACACGAATCTCAGCGGCGCCCGGGTCTTGGCCATGGACAGCTCGCCATTGCTCATGCGGAACGCCGAGCGGGTGTAGTGCGCGGACTGCCGGGAGTTACGGTTCTTGAACCGCGGGTACTTGGCGCGTCCGGCGAAGAAGTTCGCGAACGCCGCATGCTGATGCCGCAGCGTCTGCTGCAACGGAACCGAGGACACCTCCGCAAGGAACGCCAGGTCCTCGGTCTTCTTCCATGCGGTCAACGCGGCGTCGGTCTGCTTGTAGGAGGTCCTCTCACCCCGCTGGTGATACGCCGCGTGACGTTCGGCGAGGGTCTTGTTCCACACCAGGCGCACACACCCGAACGTGCGGCTGAATATCGCCGTTTGTTCGGGGTCCGGGTAGGCCCGGCACTTGTACGCCGTTCGCACACCTGGAACCTTACAGATAAAGTGCGCGGGCGTAAGCCGCGGTCGGATGTCGACGAACTCTGCTCTTGGACCGCCCCGGCTACGCCGGGCCGCTCCTGGCGTCCGAATTCCTCCCGGCCTGAAGGCCAGGACAACCTTCGGAGGACTAGGTGAGAAATCCGCCCGACGATCACGCCGTCGCGGTGTGGATATGGCCCCGGGCGCTCCCGCTGGCCGCGATCTTCGGGCCGGCGTGGGACGGCGCGGAGGTCCGCGCCCGTTTCCTCACCCTCACCGGCCAGTGGCAGGCCCGCCATCCGGCTCCGTCGGCCCGGGGCGGGAGGGACAGGCCGCGGCCCGGCCAGTGGATGTGGCATCCGCCCGCCCACCGCATCTACGACTGCCACACGTACGAGGCCGGTGACGACTGGCTCGAGGTGGCGATCCGGATGGAGTCGATCGACTTCTACCCGAACCACTGCCGGATCGAGGCGAGCCTGACCATCGCCTGCCGCTGTGAGACCCCGCATCCCGATCACCACACGATCGTGCAGACCTCGTGGCGCACCGGCGGTCCCGCCGGTGCGCTCGACGCGCTGACCGCGGTCCTGCGCTACACGGACCAGTGGATCGCCAACTCCCAGCAGCCGGCGGGCTGGCGCCGGCATGCCGGGCTCGAGTGAGAGCTCAGACGTTGAAGCCGAGGGCGCGCAACTGCTCGCGGCCGTCCTCGGTGATCTTGTCCGGGCCCCACGGCGGCAGCCACACCCAGTTGATCGTGACCTTCTCGACCAGGCCCTCGAGAGCGCTCGCCGTCTGGTCCTCGATCACGTCGGTGAGCGGGCAGGCCGCGCTCGTCAGCGTCATGTCGAGCGTGACGACGTTGCCGTCGTCGATGTTGACGCCGTAGACCAGGCCCAGGTCGACCACGTTGATCCCGAGCTCGGGGTCGACGACGTCCCTCATCGCCTCGAGGACGTCGTCCTCGGCGGCCTTCGTGTCGCTCATGAATCGCTGCCTTCCATGGCTTTCGCGGTCGCGTCCTTCCACGCCATCCAGGCGAGCAGGGCGCACTTGATACGGGCGGGGTACTTCGACACCCCGGTGAAGGCGACGGCGTCCTCAAGGATGTCCTCATCGGGCTCAAGCTGCCCGCGCGACTGCATCAGCTTGAGGAACTCGTCGCCGGTCACCATCGCGTCCTTCACCGGCCTGCCGATGATGAGGTCGGTCATCACCGAGGCGCTGGCCTGGCTGATCGAACAGCCCATCGCGTCGTACGACACGTCGGCGACCGCGTCGCCGTCGAGGCGGACGCGCAGGGTCACCTCGTCACCGCAGGTCGGGTTCACATGGTGCACCTCGGCGTCGTACGGCTCCCGGAGACCCTTGTGGTGCGGGTTCCGGTAGTGGTCCAGGATGATCTCCTGGTACATCGACTCGAGCTGCATCTGCTTCCCTTCTCAGGCGGCCCATGGGGGTGCAACGTCAGGCGCTGCCGAAGAATTTCTGCGTCTCCCGCAGTCCCTCGACCAGCGCGTCCACGTCGGCCGGGGTGTTGTAGAAGTACAGCGACGCGCGGGTGCTCGCGGTCACCCCGAAGCGGCGGTGCAGCGGGCGCGCGCAGTGGTGACCGGCGCGCACGGCGATGCCGTGGGCGTCCAGCACCTGGCTGACGTCGTGCGGGTGGATCTCGCGGCCGTCCGGCCCCTCGAGGGTGAAGGAGATCGCGGTGCCGCGGTCCTCGGCCTCGGTGGGCCCGAGGATCCGCACGCCCTCCACCGCGGTGAGCGACTTGAGGGCGTAGGCCAGCAGCTCGTTCTGCTGCGCCGCGATGTCGTCGATGCCCACGGACTCGAGATAGTCGATCGCGGCGCCGAGCCCGGCGGCCTCGGCGATCGGCATCGTGCCGGCCTCGAACTTGTGCGGCGGCGGCGCGAACGTCGAGCCCTCCATCGCCACGGTCTCGATCATCTCGCCGCCGCCGAGGAACGGCGGCAGCGTCTCGAGCAGCTCGGCGCGGCCCCACAGCACCCCGATGCCGGTCGGGCCGCACAGCTTGTGCGCGGTGAACCCGTAGAAGTCGACGCCGAGCTCCTGGACGTTCACCCGCATGTGCGGCACGGCCTGGGCTCCGTCGGCGAGCACGAGCGCGCCGACCGCGTGCGCCTTGTCCGCGATGAGGCGGACCGGGTTGATCGTGCCGAGGACGTTCGACTGGTGCGCGACCGCGACGATCTTCGTGCGCTCGTTGATGAGCTCGTCGATGTCGCTCAGGTCGAGGCGGCCGTCGTCGGTCACCCGGAACCAGCGGAGCGTCGCGCCGGTGCGCTGGGCGAGGAGCTGCCACGGCACGATGTTGGAGTGGTGCTCCATCTCGGTGATGACGATCTCGTCGCCCGGGCCGAGGCGGAACCGCTCGGCCTCCGGGCCGGCGGTGGCCGCGTTGCCCATCGCGTAGGCGACGAGGTTGATGCCCTCGGAGATGTTCTTGGTGAACACCACCTCGGTCTCGCTGGCCGCGCCGATGAAGTTCGCGACCTTGATCCGGGCGCCTTCGTACGCCTCGGTCGCCTCCTCGCCGAGCTGGTGCGTCGCCCGGTGGATGTTCGCGTTGTGCCGGGCGTAGTAGTCCTCGATCGCGTCGATCACCTGGCGGGGTTTCTGCGAGGTGTTCGCGCTGTCGAGGTAGACCAGGGCCTGCCCGTCGCGGACGGTCCTGGTCAGGATCGGGAAGTCCGCCCGGATCCGCTCGACGTCGATGCTCACGCGGACGCGCCCGCCTTCGTGAACTTCTCGTAGCCCTCGGTCTCCAGCAGCTCTGCCAGCTCCGGGCCGCCCTGCTCGACGACGCGGCCGGCCGCGAAGACGTGCACGAAGTCCGGCTTCACGTAGCGGAGGATCCGGGTGTAGTGCGTGATCAGCAGCACGCCCGTCTCGTCGGAGCGGAACCGGTTCACGCCCTCGGAGACGACCTTCAGCGCGTCGATGTCGAGGCCGGAGTCGGTCTCGTCGAGGACGGCGACCTTCGGCTTGAGCATCTCGAGCTGGAGGATCTCGTGACGCTTCTTCTCACCGCCGGAGAAGCCCTCGTTCAGGTTGCGCTGGGCGAAGGCGGGGTCGATCTGCAGCTCGGCCATTGCCGAGCGCATCTCCTTGGAGAACTCCCGCAGCTTCGGCGCCTCGCCGCGCACCGCGGTGACGGCGGTGCGCAGGAAGTTCGACACCGACACGCCCGGCACCTCGACGGGGTACTGCATCGCGAGGAACAGCCCGGCGCGGGCGCGCTCGTCGACGGCCATGTCCAGGACGCTCTCGCCGTCCAGGAGGACCTCGCCGCCGGTGACGGTGTACTTCGGGTGACCGGCGATGGCGTAGGCGAGGGTGGACTTGCCGGAGCCGTTCGGCCCCATGATGGCGTGGGTCTCGCCCGCCTTCACGGTCAGGTCTACGCCCCGGAGGATCTCCTTGTCCTCGACGGAGACGTGCAGGTCGCGGATCTCAAGCGTGGCCATGGTTTCAGGACTCCTTGAGCGACACGTACACGTCGTCGCCCTCGATCTTCACTGGGTACGTGGGAACCGGCTGCGTGGCCGGCGGGTTGGTGGGCTTGCCGGTGCGCAGGTCGAAGCACGAGCCGTGCAGCCAGCACTCGATGGTGTGGTCGTAGACCTCGCCCTCGCTGAGCGCGACCTCGGCGTGCGAGCAGACGTCGCGCACGGCGTAGACGTCGTCGCCGGCGCGGACGACCGCCACCGGGGTGCCGTCGATCTCGACCGCGAGCGCCCCCTCGGCGGGCAGCTCGGACAGCGCGCACGCGCGCGTGAAGCTCATCGGGCGATCTCCTCGTCGATCGCGGCCATCACGCGTTCCTTGAGCTCGGGAACGTCGATCTTGTCGACGAGCTGGCCGAGGAAGCCGCGCACGACCATCCGCCGGGCGGTGTCGTACGGGATGCCCCGCGCCTGGAGGTAGAACAGGTGCTGGTCGTCGAGGCGGCCGGACGCCGAGGCGTGGCCCGCGCCGGCGACCTCGCCGGTGAGGATCTCGAGGTTCGGGACCGAGTCGACCCGCGTGCCGTCGGTGAGCACCAGGTTGCGGTTCAGCTCGTAGGTGTCGGTGCCCTCGGCCTCGGCCCGGATGATCACGTCGCCGATCCAGACGGCGTGCGCGTCCTCGTCCTGCAGCGCGCCCCGGTAGTCGACGCGGCTGCGGCAGTTCGGCTGGGTGTGGTCGACGAGCAGGCGGTGCTCGAGGTGCTGGCCGCCGTCGGCGAAGTACACGCCGTACAGCTCGGCGTCACCGCCCGGCGCGTCATACGCGACCGACGGGGCGATGCGCACGACGTCGCCGCCCAGGCTGACGGTGAAGCTCTTGAACCGCGCGTCCCGGCCCAGCCTGGCGTGCTGGTGCGACAGGTGCACGGCGTCCGACGCCCAGTTCTGCAGGCTGAACACCGTGAGCGAGGCCCCGTCGCCGACGACGAACTCGACGTTGTCGGCGTAGGCGGCCGAGCCGGTGTGCTCCAGCACGACCGTCGCCTGCGCGAACGGCTCCAGGACGATGGTCGTGTGACCGTAGGCGACGCCGCCGCCCTCGCCGCGCAGCGTGAGGACGGTCGGCTCGGTGGCCACGACCTCCTTGCGCACCGTGACGACGGTCGCGTGGGCGAACGAGGCGTACGCCTGCGCGCTGACGCGATCCGCCGGGACGTACGCCTTGCCGACCCGCTCGTCGTCGCGGCCCACCGTCTCGACGGTGACCTCGGGCGCCGCGGACACGTCCACGATCACCTTGCCGTCGGCCGCCGCGCCCTTGTGCAGGTCGCGCAGCCGGCGCAGCGGAGTGAAGCGCCACTCCTCCTCGCGCCCGGTCGGGACGGCGAAGTCGGCCACGTCGTACGAGGCGTGCTCGTGGAGGGTGGACAGCGGTTTGGTCTCCAGACCCATGATCAGCCCACCGCTCCTTCCATCTGCAGCTCGATCAGGCGGTTCAGCTCGAGCGCGTACTCCATCGGCAGCTCGCGCGCGATCGGCTCGACGAAGCCGCGCACGATCATCGCCATCGCCTCGTCCTCGGTGAGGCCGCGGCTCATGAGGTAGAACAGCTGGTTCTCCGAGACCTTCGAGACGGTGGCCTCGTGGCCCATCTCGACGTCGTCCTCGCGGACGTCGACGTAGGGGTAGGTGTCGGAGCGGCTGATCTGGTCGACCAGCAGCGCGTCGCACTTGACGGTCGACTTGGAGTGCTCGGCGCCCTCCTGCACCTGGACCAGGCCGCGGTAGCTCGTACGGCCGCCGCCGCGCGCCACGGACTTGGAGATGATGGTCGAGGAGGTGTTGGGCGCGGCGTGCACCATCTTGGCGCCGGCGTCCTGGTGCTGGCCCTCGCCGGCGAAGGCGATGGACAGCGTCTCACCCTTGGCGTGCTCGCCCATGAGGTAGACCGCCGGGTACTTCATCGTCACCTTGGAGCCGATGTTGCCGTCGATCCACTCCATCGTGCCGCCCTCGTAGCAGACGGCGCGCTTGGTGACGAGGTTGTAGACGTTGTTCGACCAGTTCTGGATGGTCGTGTAGCGGCAGCGGGCGTTCTTCTTCACGACGATCTCAACGACCGCGGAGTGCAGCGAGTCGGACTTGTAGATCGGCGCGGTGCAGCCCTCGACGTAGTGGACGTACGCGCCCTCGTCGACGATGATCAGCGTCCGCTCGAACTGGCCCATGTTCTCGGTGTTGATCCGGAAGTAGGCCTGCAGCGGGATCTCGACGTGCACGCCCGGCGGCACGTAGATGAACGATCCACCCGACCACACCGCCGAGTTGAGCGCGGCGAACTTGTTGTCGCCGACCGGGATCACGGAGCCGAAGTACTCCTGGAAGATCTCCGGGTGCTCCCGCAGGCCGGTGTCGGTGTCGAGGAAGATGACACCCTGCTTCTCCAGGTCCTCGCGGATCTGGTGGTACACGACCTCGGACTCGTACTGGGCCGCGACGCCGGCGATCAGGCGCTGCTTCTCCGCCTCGGGGATGCCGAGCTTGTCATAGGTGTTCTTGATGTCGGCCGGGAGCTCGTCCCACGACGCGGCCTGCTTCTCCGTCGACCGGACGAAGTACTTGATGTTGTCGAAGTCGATGTCGGAGAGGTCGGCGCCCCACGTCGGCATCGGCTTCTTGCCGAACAGGCGCAGGCCCTTCAGGCGAAGGTCGAGCATCCAGTCGGGCTCGTTCTTCTTCGCCGAGATGTCGCGGACGACCTCGTCGGACAGCCCGCGACGGGCCGAGGCGCCGGCCACGTCGGGGTCGGCCCAGCCGAACTTGTACTTGCCGAGCCCCTCGAGCTCGGGGTGGGCTGCCGTGGTCATACGGAGGTGCCTCCGGACTCCTGCTTGGTCTTTTCGGGTTTTTCGGTCAGTTCACGTGACGTCACGTGGGTCGTGCATATTCCATCACCGTGCGCGATCGTGGCCAGCCGCTGGACGGGAACGCCGAGCAGCCGCCCGAACGCCGCGGTCTCCGCCTCGCACAGCTGCGGGAACCGGGCCGCGACGTGCGCGACCGGGCAGTGGTGCTGACAGAGCTGCTGCCCGCCCGCCGGCGCGGTGCTCGCCGAGGCGGCATAGCCGTCCGCGGACAGCGCCTCCGCCAGGGCCCGCACCCGCTGCTGCGGCGCGACGGCCCGGATCGACGCGCCGTAGCGCGCCTCCAGGTCGCCCACCTGACGCAGGGCGAACTCCGCGACGGCCTCCTCACCGAGCTTGTCGGCCAGGAACCGCAGCGCGTTGGCCGCCAGATCGTCGTAGGCGTGCACGAAGGCGCTGCGCCCGGCGTCGGTGATCGCGAACAGCTTCGCCGGACGGCCGCGCCCGCGCCTCGACTGCGGACGGCTCCGCCGCTCCTCGATCATCCCCTCGGCGAGGAGGGTCTCGAGGTGGCGGCGCACGGCCGCGGGCGTGAGCCCGAGCCGCTGTCCGAGCGCCGAGGCGCTGATGGGACCATGTTCAAGAATCAGTCGTGCCACCCGGGCGCGCGTGGTGCGCTCCGCGTGGTTCGGACCGAGCGCGGGCACGCCGGCGGCCGCCGGGTCGCTGCTCGTCGTCTCGGTCACGTATTTCACAACATCAGTGTGGCCTAATTCCTTCCCCTGAGACAAACCGGCTCCGGTTATCTGGCTCACTTAGGCGAGCCTTGCCTCACCTGCGCGGCGGCTCCGTACGAAGATCGCCACGACGAGGGCGCCGGCGAGGACCGCCCCGCCCGCGCCCGCCATCGGCGCGGCCAGGCGACCCCCGGCCAACGAGGCCAGCGACACCAGGATGCCCTCGGGCACCAGCGCCAGTCCGGCCAGCGTCGGGCTCATCCGCCGTACGTCCCGGAAGAACAGGCTGACGACGAACAGCTGGCCGTAGAAGCCGAGGTTGATCAGCAGGCCCACCGCGTTCCCGCCGGAGAACGCCGCGCTCCGGAAGAGGCCGAGGGGCAGCATCGGGTCGGCCGAACGACGCTCCACCGCCACGAACGCCGCGGCGGACAGCGCCGCGACCACCAGGCCGCCGAGCACGATGGGCGAGACCCAGCCGCGGGTCCGCGCCTGGATCAGCGCGAACGTCAGCAGGCCCAGCGCCGCGACCGCGGCGACCTGCGCCCCGAGGTCGAGGCCCCGCCGCCCGTGGCCCTCGGGCCGTACGACGTACCGGACGGTGAGCAGCAGGGCGGCCACGCCGATCGGCACGTTGACGAAGAAGACCAGGCGCCAGCTCGCCGCGTCGGTCAGCACCCCGCCACCACCGGCCCGAAGGCGGCCGCGATCCCGGCCACCCCGCCCCAGATTCCGACGGCACGGGCCCGCGACCGGGCGTCGGGATGCGCCGCCTGCAGCAGCGCCAGCGAGGACGAGACGAGGAGGGCGACCGCGGCGCCCTGGACCAGCCGGGCCGCGACCAGAGTGGCCGCGGTCGGCGCCAGCCCGCAGGCCGCCGAGGTGACGGTGAAGAGCGTCAGGCCGGCGCAGAACACCCGGTGGGGTCCCACCCGGTCACCGAGCGCGCCCGCCGACAGCAGCAGGGTCGCGAATGCCAGGGTGTAGCCGTCGACCACCCACTGGAGTACACCGAGGCCGCCGCCGAGGTCGCGGCCCAGCGCGGGCAGCGACAGGCTCACGGCGGTGGCGTCGATGATCACCATGAAGTAGCCGAGGCAGATGGCGACCAGCGGCAGCGCTCGGGTGCGCTGCCGCGGCTCGGATGTGGATCTCAGCGTCAGCATGCCCCGATGCTTGCCCGCGATCGTTCAGACGAGCGTCGAAGTGTCCCCGGCCAGGCGGGGCCGGCCCGGCGCCCTAGCAGCGGCCCCGGAACGTACGTCGCAGGTCGTCGACCCACTCACCGGGGATCTCCCAGGGGATGAAGTGACCGCCGCGGTCGTGGACGGTGAGGTTGACGTGGTTGTACCAGGAACCGCGGTCGCTGTTCACGAAGTGCTCGACCCGGCCGTCGGTGCTCACGCCGGGCGGGTTCTCGTAGCCGACGAAGGTGATGCCGGTGGGCGCCTCGATGGGGGGCTGCCGGTCGTGGGACGGGGTCCACGGGTAGCGGTTGTTGTTGGCGTAGGTGCGGATCGACGTGCCGATCGAGTTCGTCACCCAGAAGATCATGGCGTGGGTGAGCAGGTCGTCCTTGCTGAAGACGGTCTCGACGTCGCCGCCGTTGTCGCTCCAGGTCATCCAGCGCTCGAGGATCCAGGCGAGCATTCCGGCGGGTGAGTCCGACAGGCCGTACGCGAGCGTGCTCGGGGCGAGGACGTGCGCGGCGAGGTGGACGGCGAAGCGCTTCTCGAACGCGACGAGCTGCGCGCGGACGTCGGCGGGCAGGCCGTCGGGGATGGGGCGGCCGCCGCTGAGGTCCCAGCCCCGGTCGCCATTGAACAGTGTGAGCTTCTGGCCGGAGCCGATATGGATGCCGTACAGCTCGGCGGCGTACTTGTGCGCGAGCTGGCCGGTGACCATGGCTCCGACGTCGCAGCCCGCGGCGGCGTACCGGTCATGACCGAGGATCCGGGTCATGAGGACGTGCCAGAGGTCGGCGACCTTCCAGAAGTTCATGTCCGGGTGGTCCGGCAGCGGGCCGGAGAAGCCGAACCCGGGGAAAGAGGGCACGATCACGTCGAACGCCTCGGCCGGGTCGCCGCCGTACGCGCCGGGGTCGGCGAGGGGGTCGACCACCTTCGACCAGTGCCAGAACGTCCAGGGCCAGCCGTGCGTGAGGATCAGCGGCGTCGGGTCCGGGCCGACGCCGGGCCGGCGCATGAAGTGCACCGGCACGCCCTCGACCTCGACGCGATAGTGCTCGTAGGCGTTGATCGCGGCCTCGGCCCGGCGCCAGTCGAAGCCGGTGCGCCAGTAGTCGACGAGCTCCTGGAGGTAGGCGCGGTCCACGCCGTAGTACCGGTCCTCGTTGCCCGCGTCGAGCGGCCAGCGCGTCAGCTCGAGACGGTGCCGGAGGTCGGCGAGCACGTCGTCGGGCACGTGGATCGGCGCCCGTTCCAGCAGGAACGGGCGCGGTCCGGCGAGGCGGGTGTCAGTGGTCTCGTGGCTCATCGTGGTCCCCTGGAGCCGCTGCGCGGCGGTCGGCGTGCTGAGGTGCGCCACGGACAATATCATTTGCTTATATAAATCCCTGATCAATCCATCCCGGCGAGGGTGGCCACGAGGACGGCCTTGATGGTGTGCAGGCGGTTCTCGGCCTGGTCGAACACGATCGACGCCTCCGACTCGAAGACCTCGTCGGTGACCTCCAGCCCCTCCAGGCCGAACTGCGCGTAGATCTCCTCGCCGACCGTCGTCGCCCGGTCGTGGAACGCCGGCAGGCAGTGCATGAACCGCACCGACGGGTTCCCCGTCGCGGCGAGAACCTTGGCGTTGACCTGGTACGGCGTGAGCAGCGCGATGCGCTCGGCCCAGACCTCCTTGGGCTCGCCCATCGACACCCACACGTCCGTGTGCAGGAAGTCGGCGCCGCGGACGCCCTCGCCGACGTCGTCCGTCAGCGTGATCCGGGCCCCGCTGCGCTCGGCCAGGTCGCGGGCGGCCGCCTGCACGTCGGCGGACGGCAGCAGGCCGTCGGGCGCGACGAGGCGGACGTCCATGCCGAGCAGCGCCCCCACGACGAGAAGGGAGTTGCCCATGTTGTTGCGCGCGTCGCCGAGGTAGGCGAAGGCGATCTCCTGGATCGGCTTGGCCGCGGACTCCGCCATGGTGAACGCGTCGCACAGGCTCTGCGTCGGGTGCCACTCGTCGGTGAGACCGTTCCAGACCGGGACCCCGGCGTACGCGGCGAGGGTCTCGACGTCCTCCTGACGCCGGCCGCGGTACTGGATGCCGTCGAACATCCGGCCCAGCACCCGCGCGGTGTCCTTCACCGACTCCTTGTGCCCGATCTGCGAGCCGGCCGGGTCGAGGTACGTCACGTGCGCGCCCTGGTCGTGCGCCGCCACCTCGAACGCGCTGCGCGTGCGGGTCGACGTCTTCTCGAAGATCAGCGCGATGTTGCGGCCGGCCAGACGGGGCCGCTCGGCGCCCGCCCGCCGGGCCGCCTTCAGCTCGCCGGCCAGGTCGACGAGCGAATGGAACTCCTCGGCGGTGAAGTCGAGCTCCTTGCAGAAGCTCCGGCCGCGCAGCATGTGACCTCCCAGGGACATGACCAAGACTGTATCGCCATGCGCTCGACTGAATCAATATTCAGATCGGTGGTCAGGGGTGCCCGCCTCCCTCGCGGGCGGCCCCTCCTAGACTCGGGTCCATGGAGCCCCTCGCCGTCGCAGTCAATGACCTGGTCAAACGCTACGGCATGACGGCCGCGGCCGACGGCCTCTCCTTCGGCGCCCGATACGGCGAGGTCACGGCCCTCCTCGGGCCGAACGGAGCGGGCAAGACGACCACCGTCGAGATCTGCGAGGGCTACCGCCGCGCGGACTCCGGCAGCGTGCGCGTGCTCGGCCGCGATCCCCGGGATCCCGAGCTCAAGACGCGCATCGGCGTGATGCTGCAGTCGGGGGGCGTGCCGACGAACGCCCGCGCCGCGGAGTTCCTGCGCCTGATCGCGAGCTTCTACGCCACCCCCCTGGACCCCGCCGCGCTGCTCGACCGTCTCGGGCTGACCGCCTCGGCCCGGACCTCCTATCGCCGCCTGTCCGGCGGCCAGCAGCAACGGCTGGCCCTCGCCGCCGCGGTGGTCGGCCGCCCCGAGCTGCTCTTCCTCGACGAGCCCACCGCGGGCCTCGACCCGCAGGCCCGCCACGCGACGTGGGAGCTCGTCGAGGACCTGAAGGCCGCCGGCGTCGCGGTCATTCTGACCACCCATCACATGGACGAGGCCGAACGGCTCGCCGACGAGGTCGTCATCGTCGACCACGGCCGGGTCATCGCCTCGGGACCGCCGTCCTCACTGACCGGCGCCGAACGCCAGCTGCGCTTCCGCGCCCGTCCCGGGCTCGGCCTGGACGAGCTGCTGTCCGCGCTGCCACCCGCGACGATCGCCAAGGAGTCCCCGGCCGGCCACTACGTCATCGAGGGCGACCTCGTCCCCGAACTGCTGGCCACCGTGACCGCCTGGTGCGCCTCCAACGGCGTCATGACCGAGGACCTGCGGATCGAGCGCCGCACCCTCGAAGACGTCTTCCTCGAACTGACCGGACGGGAGCTCCGCTCGTGACGGACCTGACGTTCACCCCCTCGCCCGGTGCGGCGCCGAGGTCCCGCATGGTCCGGGCGCAGACGGCGTACGAACTGCGCACCCTGCTGCGCAACGGCGAACAGCTGCTGCTGATCCTGATCATCCCTGTCGCGCTGCTGCTCCTGTTCAGCAGCGCGCCGCTGCTGGACCTGGGCGCGGGACGGCGCGTCGACTTCCTCACGCCGGGCGTGCTGGCGCTGGCCGTGATGTCCACGGCGTTCACCGGCCAGGCCATCGGCACCGGGTTCGAGCGCCGGTACGGCGTGCTCAAGCGCCTCGGCGCGACGCCGCTCCCCCGGTCCGGGCTGATCCTCGCCAAGACGCTCACCGTGCTGGCCGTCGAGGTCCTACAGGCGCTGGTGATCTGCGTCGTGGCGGTCGCGCTCGGCTGGAGCCCGCACGGGAATCCGGCGACCGTGATCCTGCTGCTGCTCCTGGGCACGGCGGCGTTCAGCGGGTTCGGGCTGCTGATGGCGGGCACCCTGCGCGCCGAGGCGACCCTGGCCGCCGCGAACCTCGTCTACATCCTCCTGCTGGCCCTCGGCGGCGTCATATTCCCGTTGACAAGATTCTCCGGGGGCGTACGGTCGGTCCTCGAACTGCTACCGATCTCCGCGCTCGCCGACGGGCTGCGCCAGGTACTGCAGCACGGTGCCGGGTTTCCTGCCCGCGATCTGGTGATCCTCGCCGTGTGGGCGGTGCTCGGCCTCGCCCTCGCCGCGCGGTTCTTCTCCTGGGAGTGACGCATGGCGCTCGCCGACGCCCCCGGCTCGTATGACGGAGCCGGGTCGGTCCGGCCCCGGCCGACCGGTCTCCGGCTGTCCCTCGGCTCGGTGCCACCGCCCGCGCTGATCCTGCTGGGCATCGTCTCGGTGCAGGTCGGCGCGGGCCTCGCCAAGAACCTCTTCGGCCAGATCTCGCCGGACGCCATCGTGATGCTGCGCCTGGCCACCTCGGCCATCGTGCTCTCGGTGATGGCCCGGTCCGCGCTGCGCGACATGCGGCGCCTGCACTCCTGGCGCGACATCGGGGTCGCCGTGCTGTTCGGCCTCACCCTCGCCGGGATGAACTTCAGCTTCTACCAGGCGATGGCCCGCATTCCGCTCGGCGTCGCGGTGACGATCGAGTTCCTGGGGCCCCTCACCGTGTCCATCGTCGCGTCCCGGCGCCGGCTGGACCTGCTGTGGGCGGTCCTGGCGCTGGGCGGAGTGGCGATGCTCGCCCACGGCAGCGGCGACGTCCCGCTGGCCGGGGTGGCGTTCGGGCTGCTCGCGGCGGTGGGCTGGGCGGCGTACATCGTGCTGAGCGGCGCGACGGGCAAGCGGTTCTCCGGATCGACCGGCCTGGCCATCGCGAGCGTCGTCGGAGCGGTCGCCATCATGCCGGTCGGGATCGCCACCGGCGGTTCGACGCTGCTCGACCCGAAGATCCTGCTGATCGGGCTCGGCGTCGGGCTGCTGTCGTCGGTCATCCCCTACAGCCTGGAGCTCGAGGCGTTGCGGCGCATGCCGGCCCGTGTGTTCGGCATCCTCATGAGCGTCGAGCCCGCGGTGGCCGCCCTGGTCGGCCTCCTCTTCCTCGGCGAGGTCCTGGTGTGGCGCGAGTGGCTGGCGATCGGCTGCGTCATCGCCGCCTGCGTCGGCGCCACCCGCTTCCAGGACTCCCCGCCCGAAGCCCCCGAGGCCTGACCACCTTCCAGGACTCCCCACACGAGCCCCCCAAGGCCCCCGAGGCCTGACCGCTCATCCGACCGGTCTGACCGCGAGCTGCGATCAAGTGATCACCATAGGGGGTCATTCGTGTACTCTTCGTGTACGCGGCGGCGCTGTGGCGTTGGGCCGGTGACCTGACAGACTGGAGAGGAGTCATGCCATGCCCGACATGGCCACGACATCTCTACCGAGGACTCCGATGATCGCCGTTCCGGACTGGCCGTACGGCCCGTACACCGTCGATGACCTGGACGCGCTGCCCGACGAGGGCGTGCGTCGTGAGCTCGTGAACGGATGGATCATCGTGGCCCCCTGGCCCAGCACCTTCCATGATCACGCGGCGAAGAGACTGGAACGGGCGCTGGAGGACGCGGCGGCCGACGCGGCGGCCGACGTGTGCATCAAGGGGCCGCTCGACATCGACACCGGACCGTCGATCCGCGTTCCGGACATCGTGGCGGTCGAGGGTGAGGCGGCTCGCGCGGCACGCGCACGCCGCGCTCGGGCGTACGACGCCGCTGACGTGCTCCTGGTCGTGGAGATCGTCTCGCCGCGAAGCGGCAGCGAACAGCACGATCGGGTGGACAAGGTCTTCGAGTACGCGCGAGCCGGGATCCCGCAGTACTGGCTGGTCGACCTGGAGCCCGAGCCGCGCATTCTGATCCGCAGGCTCGGTGCGGACGGGAGATATCACGTCACCGGTTCAGCCGATCAAGAATCTGCGCTGAAGACCGACGAGCCGTTCCCCTTCACCTTCGACGTCGCCTCGCTCGTCGAGTGACGGACCCGGATCCCGGGCATGGCCGGGCGCTCGTACGATGAAGGACGTGCGATCCGACAACCCGCTGGCCCGGCTCCGTGATCTCGTGTGGCGTCCCACGCCCGCCTCCCTGCGCGGGCTGGCCCTCGCGAGCGTCGCGGGCAACGCCCTGATCATGGCGACGGGCGCGGCCGTACGCGTCAGCGGCTCGGGCCTCGGCTGCCCCACCTGGCCGAAGTGCACCGGCACCAGCCTCGTGCCGACGCACACCCCGCAGCACTCGGCCGCCAACATGGCGATCGAGTTCGGCAACCGGATGCTGACCTTCCTGGTGCTCGCGCTCGGCCTGGCGGTGTTCGTCGCGGCGCTGCGGCTGCGCCCCCGGCGCAGGGACCTGGTGCGGCTGGCCGCGATCCAGCCTCTCAGCGTGGTCGCGCAGGCGATCGTCGGCGGGATCGTCGTGCTCACCGACCTGCACCCGGTCTCGGTGACCGTGCACTTCCTGCTGTCGCCGGCCATCCTCGCGGCGGCCGTGGTGCTGTGGGTGCGGGCGAGCGAGGGCGACGAACGCGCCCGGCCCCTCGTCCGGCAGGAGCTGGTCTGGCTGGGACGCGCCCTGACCGGCGTGGTCTTCCTGCTCCTCGTGGCGGGCACCGTGGTGACCGGCACCGGGCCGCACGCCGGGGATCCCAAGGCCCGGCGCTATGACTTCCAGATCGAGCAGGTCGCCCAGCTCCACGCGGACATCGTCTGGGCCACGGTCGGGCTGACCTTCGCGCTGCTCCTGGGCCTGCGGCTGACCGGCGCCCCGAAGCACGTCCAGCGGCGCGCGGTGGAGCTCCTGGTGGTGGAACTGGCGCAGGGCGTCATCGGCTACGTGCAGTACTTCACCAACGTCCCCGGCGCGCTCGTCGTCGCCCACGTGCTGGGCGCGGCCCTGGTGTGGATCGCCACCCTCCGGGTCCTGTTCGCCCTTCGCGACCGCGGCGGCATGCCGGCGGCCCCGGTCGCCGACCCCTCGCCGGCGACCCGCGACACCGCCCCGGCCGCCTCCCTCGGCGGCTGATCCGCCGCCCGGGCCGGCCGGCTCCGGGGCGTGCACGGCGCTCGGCGATCGCGGGTTCGCGCGCCCGGGATCGGGCGGAATACCCGGATCCTACGGGCTCTTCGCCGAGCGTTCGGTTCGGCCGGCGGCCGCTCGGTGGGTCAGGCCGCGTGGGTGAGCTTGGTGGTGAGCCACTGGAAGCACTTGGGGAGCATGGCCGTCCAGACGCCGGTGTTGTGGCCGCCGCGCGGCACGACGTACGTGTAGACGATCGAAGGCGCGCGGGCCGCCTGGACCATGGTGTTCACCGCCGGCGTGGTGCCCGGGTCCTGCTTGCTCGCGGTCAGCAGCAGGTCCACGGGCGGGCGTCTGGTCCGCAGCAGCGCGGGGATGTCGGCGCCCGGGAGCCTGGCCAGCGCCGGGTTGGAGGCGGTGAAGTAACCGGAGAGGCTGACCCCCGCCCGGAACAGATGGGGGTGCTCCGCGGCGAGCTTGGCGGCGCAGTAGCCGCCCGTCGAGTAGCCCATCGTCCCCCAGGCGTCACGGTCGGGCAGGGCGCGGAAGTTCTCGGTGACGATGCGCCGTACGTCGTCGGTGAGCCACGTGGCGACCTTGGGGCCGCCCGGCACGTCGGTGCACTCGGTGTCGTGGCCGGGCACGACGGTGATGGTGGGCGCGACGAGGATGTAGGGCTGGGCGGCACCCTGCTTCATCGCCTCCTGCAGCTTCTTCGGCCCCTGCATCGTGTGGAACCAGGTGATCGGGGTGCCGGGGAAGCCGGGGAACAGCTCGACGACGGGGAACCGCTGCTGCGGATGCCGTTGGTACTGCGGCGGCAGCCACACCCAGATCTTGCTGCGGATACCCGACTTGGCGCCGACCAGGTCGGCCGAGAACGCCCGATCGGATCGGTCGGGCCGGAAGTCATTGCGCAGCCGCTTGGAGAGTCCGCGGGCCAGCGGCTGTGGTCCGCCGTTCTGCTGCTGGATGGGCGCGTCCGCGCCGTTCTGGCCGAGCAGGTCGTTCCAGGACGCGAAGAACTGGAAGTGGTCGTTGAGGCCGACGCCGGCCAGGAGGATCGCCGTGACCTGGCAGACCAGGATGAGCGCCACCCTGATCGGCACGGCGGTCGTTCTCCGTGCTCGTCCCCACAGCAGCACGCAGCCGACCGGCGCGGCAAGTGCCAGCAGGATCGATAGGACGAGCAGCGGCCAGCCCAGCAGACTCAACCGTGGCCTCCCCGTAGGCATCGAACTGAGCGTCACCGCAACGGCACCTGAACGGTGGCTCAACGCACGGTCATCGCGCGCCGATCGTAGAGGGGCGAGGGTTCACTCCGGCTTGAGCGAAGGTGTCGGCCGCGTGTACTCCGCATTCACCTGGCGTGAAGGTGCCGCACCGGCGCGCACCGCCGTCGCGGCGGCCCGTGGCGCGACGGCGGCCGGTGGCACGACGGCGGCACACCGGAGGCCGGACGGCGGTCGGTGGCGCGAAGGTGTCGTCGCGCCCGCGGCCGTCGAGGTGCTGCTCCAGACGCTCAACGTGCCCGCGTTCGTGGTCGACAGGTACCGTGACGTGCTGGCGGCCAACCGCCTCGCCCAAGCCCTCTCACCCCTGATGACACCGGGGGTGAACCGCCTCCGCGCCCTCTTCACCGACCCCGTGGCGCAGGAGTATCACCCCGATTGGGCCTGTCGGTAAGGGGGCTACCACCAGCCGCCATCTGAGGCGTCCGCCCAGGTAGGCAGCGGTATCGGCGCACGTCAGCGTGGCGGATCGATTCTGCGGGAGTGTCGACTTCTGGAATGGCGTTGGCAGTTCGCGGGTTTTCGGGACGCGGGCGGGCGTGTACGTCCAGTATTGGTGCGGATTCGGGGGGTGAAGGTGCCTGGCTCCGCATGGGTTCGGCGCTTTGTCGGTGGTCTTGCGTGTGGTCGCGCTGATCGACCCGCGCCCTGCCCCTCCGGAGGAGTCGCGAACGTGGCACGCTCGATGGACGAAGACGAGCTGATCGAGCACTGGACGCTGATCGGCGATGAGCTGGATCTGCTGGCCGGCCGGACAGGGCCGTCGAAACTCGCGCTGGCGTTGTGGCTGAAGTTCTTCACCCAGCACGGCCGGTTCCCTGAGGGCCGCTCGGAACTGCATGACGACGCGATCGCACACGTCGCCACCCAGATGAAGGTGTCCGCCTCCGATCTGGGGTTGTTCGACTGGGAGGGCCGTACCGCCGAGCGGCACCGTAAGCATGTCCGTACGTTCTGCGACTTTCGCGAGTGCACGGTTCC
>NZ_JBFAUT010000083.1:0-30965 GCF_040679475.1 Actinoallomurus sp. NPDC052274 | reverse complement strand
AAACGCTCGGCTGGGAAACCCCAGCCGAGCGTCTCGCTAAGCTCCTGGCAACAGCCAGTTGATCACCGGTGTTGCAACGACCCCTTGAATCCGCCCCCTGAGTGGCGGGGCCGTTGTCCGTTCTGACGGTATGGCCGGTCAGCCCACGGCGGGTCGTGTCGGCTTATTCCGGCTCATACCTCGTCACGTTGCGACCTCCCGAAATCGGCCGCGGGCGAACCGGCGACTCCGCGCGCTGCGCAGGCTCCTCGACGACGACCGTGGGCCGCTCCTCCTCCCGGGTCACGAAGACCGGATCGTCCTCGACGATCTGCGCGACCTGCCGGCGGCGGCGCGGACGCGTGTAGGCGAACGTGATGGCCAGCCACGCGGCGCCCACGAACATCAGGATCCATCCGATCATCTGGATGTCGATCCCGCTGACGTGGAAATTGAAGGCGAAGGCGAGGATCGCTCCGATCGCGATGAACGCCAGGCCTGTTCCGATGCCCATCTGAGACGGCTCCTTCCGGGGATGGATCGGCCAGCGGGAGTCGTACCCGGTCCACGGGAGATATGCACAGGGCCGGAATTTCCTTGTGGGGAGGGTGGGGCGGCCGGCGAACGCCCCGATCGTCGCGCGCCGGGTACGACCACGCGCCGGGCGGCCGTCCGGGGCCGCCGAGAGCGCCCTGGCGCCCGGTCACGCTCGCGAGTACGCCCACGGAAGCGCTCTGGCAACTCCGTCGCGCTCTCGAATACGGCCACCGAGAGCTTTCGCGACTCCGGCGCGTTCGCGGCCTCCGGTGCGTTCGCGGATACGGCCGAGGCGGCGGATGCTTACCCGGCCGCGCGGGTCGGCGTTTCCGGGAGGCCATGCGATGTGGAAGCATTCCATCACTGTGGGGACCCATACCAAGCTTCTGAGCCGCTGAGCCATGGCACTACTTCCTGCGCCGTCGATCGCTCGCGAGATCTTCGCCGACGCGCTGCCTTCCGCCGAGAGATACGCCGAGTTCCTCGCCGGTCCCGGAGTCGAACGCGGGCTCATCGGGCCGCGGGAGGTCGATCGCCTGTGGGAGCGGCACCTGCTCAACTGCGCCGTGATGGCGGAGGTGATCCCGGCCGACGCGACCGTCGTCGACATCGGCTCGGGCGCCGGGCTGCCGGGACTCGTGCTGGCCATCGCCCGTCCGGATCTGTCGGTGACGCTCCTCGAACCGCTCCTTCGCCGGACCGTCTTCCTGCAGGAGTGCGTCGACCTTCTCGGGCTGCCGAACGTCGAGGTACGCCGGGCCCGGGCGGAGGAGGCCGCCGAGGAGTTCGCCGTCGACGTCGTCACGGCGCGCGCGGTGGCACCGCTGGAGCGGCTGGCGGGCTGGGCCCTGCCTCTGCTGCGGCCGGGCGGTGAGCTGCTGGCGCTGAAGGGCGAGCGTGCGGCGGCGGAACTCGAGCAGGCGAGCGCGATTCTGAATGAATTCGGCGTTCGCGACGCAGAGGTCCTCCAGGTGGGCCACGGTAAAGTCGAGCCTCCGACGACGATCGTCCGTGTCGTCGCCGGCAAGGCTCCGCGGCCTTCGGGGAGACGGACGAGTTCTCGTCGCGGCGGGCGCCGGCGCGGCGAACGGAAGAGGTGACGAGCCTTGACGACAGCAGAGGGCTTGGGCTGGCCGGACCACGCGGGAGCGTCTCCACGACAGTCGTCGGGACTCGGCTGGCCGGGTGCGTCGGCGGTCGCGCCTCCGTCCACGGCGGTGACCGGGGATCCGGGGCCGCCGGCGGCGCCGACCACGACGGCGGCGTCCTCCGCCTCATCTCCGGTCGTGGCCCCTCCCGCTCAGGCCGGGTCGGCGTCGGTGGCATCGGCCACAGCACCGCAGGCGGCCTCGGTTCCGGCGGCGGCCTCGGTTCCGGCGGCAGCCCCGGCCGCCGCGCCTCCGGAGGTGCCGGCCTCGTCGGCGGCGCCTTCCGAGACGGCCGCTGTCTCCGGGTCCGAGGGGCAGGCGGTCCGGGATGCCGCCACGGAACCCTCGGTCGCGGTCGATCCTGTCAATGAGACGTCGCAACGTGTCCCGGTCCATGGGGAGTCGAAGTTGGTAAGTGAGGCGCTTAAGTCGGCCGATGTTTCACGTGAAACAGCGCAGCCGATGGTGCGGGCGACGGCGGCCGCGCTCAAGGCGGTCGCCAAGCGGGATGAGAAGGAATGGCCGAGACCGCCTAAGTGCCGCATCATCACGATCGCCAACCAGAAGGGCGGCGTCGGCAAGACGACCAGCACGGTGAACCTGGCGGCCGCGTTGGCGATGCACGGCTCACGGGTGCTGGTGATCGACCTCGACCCTCAGGGGAACGCGTCGACCGCACTGGGCGTCGAGCATCACGCGGACATCCCGTCCGTGTATCACGTCATCCTTGAAGGCGGTCCGTTCGAGGACATCGTGGTCCCGGCCGAAGGGCTGCCGAATCTCTACTGCGCGCCGGCCACCTTGCATCTGGCGGGTGCGGAGGTCGACCTCGTACCGATGGTGGCGCGAGAGGGCCGGTTGCGCCGCGCGCTGGAGGCGTACGACACCGACAAGTTCGACTACGTCCTCATCGACTGCCCGCCGTCGCTCGGCCTGCTCACCGTCAACGCCCTGACGGGCGCCGACGAGCTGCTCATCCCGATCCAGACGGAGTACTACGCCCTGGAGGGGCTCACGCAGCTCCTGCACACGGTGGATCTCGTCAGGCAGCACCTCAATCCGAACCTCGCCGTGTCGACGATCCTCCTGACGATGTACGACGCGCGGACCCGCCTGGCGGCACAGGTCGCGGACGAGGTGCGGAGCCACTTCGGGGACCTCGTCCTGAGCACGGTCATCCCCCGGAGCGTCCGGGTCTCCGAAGCGCCCAGCTATGGCGAGTCGGTGCTGACCTACGATCCGAGTTCCAGCGGCGCGCTGGCCTATACGGAGGCGGCCCGCGAGATGGCCTACCGGGGCGCGGAGGCCGGCGAATGACGAGCCGCAGGGCACCGGGCCGCGTGAGGGCCTCGGTCGCGATGGATGACGCTTCACAGGGACGCAGTGCTGAGGAAGGTACGAAGTGAGCCAGCCACGCCGAGGTCTGGGTAAGGGACTGGGCTCGTTGATCCCGACGGCGCCCGCACAGCCGGCGTCGCCGTCGACCGGGGCCGCCGACTCGGGTCCGCTCGACGGTGCGCCCCAGCCGCAGGCGGTGGCGGGCGCGCACTTCGCCGAGCTGTCGCTCGCGGAGATCACTCCGAACCCGCGGCAGCCACGGCAGACGTTCGACGAGGTGGCCCTGGAGGAGCTCGCCGCCTCGATCAAGATCGTGGGCCTGCTCCAGCCGGTCGTCGTCCGCGAGGTCGGCCCGAACCGCTACGAGCTCATCATGGGCGAGCGGCGGCTGCGTGCTTCCAAGCTGGCGGAGCTGGAGAAGATCCCGGCGATCGTCCGGGACACCGGCGACGACGACCTGCTGCGCGACGCCCTCATGGAGAACCTCCATCGGCAGCAGCTCAATGCGCTGGAGGAGGCCGCCGCGTACCGGCAGCTGCTCGACGACTTCGGTGCGACGCACGAGGAGTTGGCCGCCCGGATCGGGCGTTCCCGGCCGCACATCACCAACACCCTTCGGCTGTTGAACCTGCCGCCCGTCGTCCAGCGGCGCGTCGCCGCCGGGGTCCTCAGCGCCGGCCACGCGCGGGCGCTCCTCGGCCTGGAGAGCGCCGAACAGCAGGAGTACCTGGCGAAGCGGATCGTCGAAGAGGGCCTCTCGGTCCGGGCCGTCGAAGAGCTGATCACTCTGGGCGAGGGCGGAGAGACGAAGAAGGAAGCGCGGCGGAAGGCGCCGAGCCGGCCGGAGAACCCTCGTATCAGGGAGCTCGCCTCCGAGCTCTCGGAGCTCTACGAGACTAAGGTGCGCGTCGACGTCGGCCAGCGCAAGGGCAAGATCGTGGTGGAGTTCGCCACGCTCGAGGACCTCGAGCGGATCGTCGATGCGATGACGCCGGGGAACCGCCCGCCCGCATAGCTCCGCTCGGACGGATGGTTTCACGTGAAACACCGGCCATCCGTTCCGGAAGCGGTGGGCCGAGCCGTAGCTCTAAGCTCCTGCTGAGCGGGAATAGGTCTCGGGTAATGAAGGCGCTCCGCCCAAGAAGGGGGCCTGGCCGGTGTCGCGTCGTCTGGTGAATATCACGCTCGACAATCTTGATGATCTGCCATCGCGGTGTCGCAGCTGCGTGTTCTGGGAGCTCGACCCGGTGAGCAAACAGCGCGCCGAGGACTGCGGTAACACGGAGCTGGAGAAGGAGGCGTGGATCTCCGCCACGCTCCTCGAATGGGGGAGCTGCGGCAAGATCGTGTACGTCGACGGAGTGCCTGCGGGCTACGTCCTGTTCGCGCCACCGCTGTACGTGCCGCGCTCCGTCGCCTTCCCGACGAGCCCCGCGAGCGCGGACGCCGCTCTGCTGATGACCGCGCACATCCTGCCCGAGTTCCAGGGCGGCGGGCTCGGGCGGATGCTCGTCCAGGGGATGGCCAAGGACCTGACCCGGCGGGGCATCCGGGCGATCGAGGCGTTCGGCGATCTCAAGTGGGAGAAGCCCGGCTGCGTCCTGCCGGCCGAGTACATGTTGGCGGTCGGTTTCAAGACCGTACGGCCGCACCACCGGTTCCCGCGCCTGCGACTCGAGCTCAAGTCCGCCATTTCCTGGCGGGAGGACGTCGAGGTCGCTCTGGAACGGCTCCTCGGCTCCATGTCCCCGGAAGGCGCCCTCCGGCCCGTCTGACGGCGTCTCAGGCCCGCTACCCGCTCCTGGCGACGACGTGAGGGCGGCTCTGCTGAGCACTGCGCAGGCCGGCCGATCGACGAGCGTGCATGAGCGCGAGCAGCCCCGCCGCCTCCGGCTCGCCGGTCAAGGTGACGAGCTGGCGGCCGGCGGCCTCCACCCGAACCGGTGTTTCACCCGGCGCCGCCGAGGGATCCTGCAGCAGGCCGCTGCCCGGCGCCCACGCCTACATCCGACATCCAGTGCTCGCCGCGTGGCGCCGGCGTGGCCGAGGTGGATACGCCGAGCGCCGTGTGGCGACCCGTCCGCCGTCGGCGGCCAGGCCGCCCATCCATACGCGCGGTCCTCGCCGGACCGCGCGACGGCCTGGCCGCAGCCATCGGTCATGCCTAGGGGGCACTGTCCCCCACGCTCCTGAAACCGGCCGCAACCGCCGCTCACCGAGCGGGAATGCAGCGAGCCCACGACTGCCCGCTGCCCGTCGTCCGCCCCAACTCCCGGATCGAGTCGGGACGCACTTCACCGGCTGTTTAGTCTCATGGCGTGGCAACGCAGGATCTGGAGTCCATCGTCGGCGGTCTGCTCGCCCTTCCTTTTCCGCGGAACGAGACGCGACAAGGAGACGGTGTCAGCGGACCGGGCTATCACGTGCGCGTCCTACGGGCCAGCCAGGACTTTTGGGAGGACCGTAGTGAAGAGATCGTCGAAGCGGCCGAGAGAGAGATCGACGCCGCTTTCCAGGCACTGGTAACGGCGCTGACGGCGCGCTGGGGCGGGCCCGAGGCGATCGATCTGGAGCCCTACCTGTGGAGTGAGGACCCGGTTCCGGAACCGATCAGCGGGTTGTGTCAGCTCAGCGGTGAGATGCTCGTCTGGCGGCAGCCGGAAGCCACCCGGTGGGTCGCGCTCACCGTCGGGCAAGGCGATCCGGAATTCCCCATCGAGTTGCTGGCGGCGGTCGGTGAGGCGGCCATCCCATAGCGCGGTGACCAGAACCGTCCACCGTGGTGTGATCACGCCGACTCGGGGCGTGGGCGGTCCCAGCGTTGCCGACGCCGACGCCATGATGATCAGCGAAGTACGGATGAGGCGGCGGTGCGCAAGGCGACACGCCGCCCGATTGCAGATCGACCCGCCTGACAGTGACCCATGGAGCAGATCGGAGAGCCTGCCCAGTGCCAGATGAGCATAATGGGGTCTGAGAGGGCGCTGGGGCGATCGACCCCCGATATTGAGCCCATCACACCAGGACGGCGGCGTTCGCGCGCCAGCGGGGCTGTGGCGAGTTTCCGCAGGCTAGGGGCGTGAAATGGCGGTGGCCCCGTGCTTTCGCACGGGGCCACCGCCGTCCAGGCCACGGGAGGCCGGGAAAATGCGGGATCAGGCGCCGAGTTCGGGAACCGAGGAGAAATCCTGCGGGGTCAGCTCCGCGAGTCCCTCGTCCTGCAGCCAGCGCTCCGCGTCGATGGCCGCCGCGGCGCCGGTGCCGGCCGCGGTGATCGCCTGGCGGTAGCGGTGGTCGACGACGTCACCGGCGCCGAAGACACCGGAGATGTTCGTGTGGGTCGTCGGCGCCGCGACGCGGAGGTAGCCCTCCTCGTCCAGCTCGAGCTGGTCGGCGAACAGCTCCGTGCGCGGCTCGTGGCCGATCGCGATGAACAGCCCCGACAGCTCGAGGGTGCGCTCCTCGCCGGTGACCGTGTCGCGAAGCGTCACGCCGGTCAGCTTCTCGTCGCCGAGGATCTCGGCGACCTCGCTGTTCCACGCGAACTTGATCTTCTCGTTCGCGAACGCGCGGTCCTGCATGATCCGGCTGGCCCGGAGCTTGTCCCGTCGGTGGATGATGGTGACCGACCGGGCGAACCGGGTGAGGAAGATCGCCTCTTCCATGGCGGAGTCGCCGCCGCCGACCACCGCGATGTCCTTGTCGCGGAAGAAGAAGCCGTCGCAGGTGGCGCACCAGGAGACGCCACGGCCCGAGAGCTGCTTCTCCTTCGGCAGCCCGAGCTCGCGGTACTTGGACCCGGTGGCGATCACGACCGCCTTGGTCAGGTAGGTCTCGTCGCCGACCTTGACGACCTTCGGCGTGGCCTTCAGGTCGACCTCGGTCACGTCGTCGGCGACCAGTTCGGCGCCGAAGCGCTCCGCCTGCTTGCGCAGGTTGTCCATCAGGTCGGGGCCGACGATGCCGTCGGGGAAGCCCGGGAAGTTCTCCACGTCGGTGGTGTTCATCAGCGCGCCACCGGCGGTCACCGAGCCTTCGAAGACCAGTGGTCTGAGGTCCCCTCGGGCCGCGTAGATCGCTGCGGAGTAACCCGCCGGCCCCGAACCGATGATGATCACGTTCCGGACGTCGCTCACCACAGTGCCTCTCTCTGATCGCGTCCGCGAAGCCGTGCCCGGTCCTGTTCGCCCGGTCAGCTCGGCTCGCAGTGGCCTAAACCGATCCTAGGGCGCGGAGATTCCCGCTCAGGCACGCGCGCAGCTCTTCCCGCGCGTGTACGCGTCGCAGGCCGCACCGCCCCGCGAACAAGAGGGCGATGCGGCCTGCGACGCGCGAGGATCAGCGGGTGATCTGCCGGTGCGCGATCAGGTCCGGGTCATCGGCGGAGCACTTCGCCCCGACGATCCAGACGTCGGCACGCCCGGCGTCGGCACCCGGCAGCGCGATCACCGTCGCCGGACGGCCCTCGTAGGTGGCCGAGTCGACGAGCAGCGGGGCCTTCCCGGCGCTCACCCGGCCGACACAGTCCGTCAACGACCCGGGAGTCACCGCGTTCAGCGCGCGGTTGACGGTCGACGTGGACAGTGCCGAGGCGACCTGCGACTCGAGCCCGGCCGAGGTGTAGCGGGTCCCGCTCCGTACGGCGGTGAACGGAACGGACCGGGCCGGGCGAGGCTGGGCCCGGGCGCCTCCCGTACGCGGACGAGAGGGATCCTCCACCGGTCGCTGGGAGACCGTCGCGCTGTTGGAGTCGCCGTTCTCCAGGACGGTGCGGGCGATGACTCCTCCACCGCCGACGACCACCACGGCGGCCGCCGCCGCGGCGAGGAACTGAAACCGCCGGGCGTGCCGATGCACCGGCACGTTGGACGCCGCCTCGGCGGCGATCGCCGCGTCGAGGCGCTCGACCAGGTGTGCGGGCATCGGCGGGGTGGGTGCCTCCGCGAGAACGCGGGACACCTCCGCGACCTCAGTGGCCCGATCACGACATTCGGCGCACTCGGTCAGGTGTTCTTCTGCGGATGTGGCCGTGGCATCGTCGAGAATCCCCTCGGCGAGGTCGGCCAGCGCTTCGTAGTCAAGGTGTGCGGCAGTCACGCGGATGTGCCACCTCCTTCCTCCGCAGATTCGACGCCCGAGCCGCGTCCCTGGTTCCGTAGGTGCCCGAGAAGCGGTGCGAGACGGGCGCGGCCGCGCGCGCACCGGCTCTTGATGGTGCCCGGCGGGACCTCCAGGACCCTGGCGGCCTCGTCGACGGCGTACCCCATCATGTCGACCAGTACGAGCGCCGCCCGCTGTTCGAAGGGTATGCGCTGCAGCGCCTCGTTCACGTCGAGCGACAGCTCGTGGGTGGAGGTGGGGTCGGAGTTCTTCGGCGCGACGGAGTCGAGCGTGGCGTCGTCGCCCATCGGCACGACCGGCCGGATGGAGCGCCGGCGCACCCGGTCGAGGCAGGCGTTGACGACGATGCGGTGCAGCCAGGTCGTGACGGCCGCGTCACCGCGGAACCGGCCGGCCGCGCGGTACGCCGACAGGAAGGCGTCCTGGAGGGCGTCAGCGGCCTCCTCATGGTCGCCGAGCGTGCGGAGTGCGACCGCCCACATGCGGTCGCGGTGCCGCTGTACGAGTTCGGAGAACGCGTACGGGTCGCCATTCGCGTGCCGCGACAGCAGCTCTTTGTCCGGAACGGCCTCGACCGAATGTCCCCCGCGTATGACCGCCATTTTCGTCAGCCCGCTCCGTACCCGGCGACCCCGCCGATGGTGTACCGCCTCGCCCAGCGTGTTCCCCCTGAGTCCCCCTCTCGAATCTGCCGCCGTGCCCGGCGTGCACGTGATTCGACGACAAAGGGGGTCCTCAACACGCTCACGATGGTAGCCGCCCCGGTACCGTCACGCCCCTTGTGACGGGATCATCGCGATCCGTACACCTCGACGTCTTTCAGCTCGATCATGTATCGGCCGAAAGTCGGCAGCTTTGTGTACCAGAGCAGGACGTACCGGCCCTTGGCGTTCTTGGCGTCGATGCTGTCCGTTCCCGTGCCGGAGCCCTCGCCCACCTTCGTCATGGACTGGGTGCCGGAGTCGCCGACCCGGATCTCCAGGGTGCCGGCACCGCCGTTCGGAGCCTTGACGACCACCTTGTCGACCGTCGTCGTCTTGCCCATGTCGACGAGCAGTCCCAGGCCGCTTTGCAGCTTGCCGTAGTGGGCGTCGGTGTAGAACTGGCTCTTCCAGACGGTCGAACTCTTGCCGTCGATCGCGTACTCGGGGTTCTGCCGAGCGGTGTCATCGCGGCCACGTGGGTCGAGCACCTCCGCCTTGTCCGGCTTGAGCTTGGTGGAGACCGGCTGGGCGGGCTGGCTGGGGCTGGTCGTCGTGCGGCCCTTGGCGTTCTTGTCGCCGTTGTCGTCGCCCATTCGGGAGAGGGCCCAGCCGCCGACGGCGACCACGATGAGCACGACCACGACGACGACGGCCACGAGAGGCTTGTTGAACGAGCCCTGGCCGCCCCCGGCGCGGTGACCGCCGGTCGTGTGCTGCTGCGGCGACTGCGTCCGCTGTGGTGGCTGCGGAGGGCGCATCCGGGCGCTGTCCGGCACGGTCTGCACCGGCGGGATCGGCTGGGCCGCCGGGGCGGACATCTTCGCCGTACCGTCCGGGTTGCTGTCGGGCCGTGACACGACCGACGGCGGCGTCGAGCCGACGAGCGGCACGAACGGCAGCGGGGACCGGGGGACCTTGGCGAGGGAGTCGGCGAAGGCCGCGGGGGAGTCGAACCGCTCCGGAGCGCCGGGGACGGCCAGGCCCAGCGCCCGGCCGACGACCGCGTCGAGGTTGTGCGGGATGCCCGCGCGGACCTGGCTCGGCGGCAGTGGCCGTCCGTCCGGCCCGGTCGGCGCGGGCGGCAGGACGGTGCCCTCGCCGCCGGGCCAGTGGCCGGTGAGCGCCGCGTACAGCATGGCGCCGAGCCCCTGCACGTCGTCCAGTGCCGGCGTGTCGGACTCCGCACCGGACAGGACGGCCTCGACGCCCAGTCCGGTGATCTTGACGGTGCCGCCGCTGGTCCAGACGAGATTGTGGGGGGTGAGGCAGAGGTGGGCCAGGCCCGCGGCATGCGCCGAGGTCAGTGCCTCGGCGGCCTCGAGCAGGAATGCGGCGGCCCGGTCGGCCTCCATGGGCCCCTGGGCGAGGAGGTCCTCGAGGGTCTCGCCGGTGACCCATTCGCTGACGACGTATGCCCGCTCGCCGCTGTCATCGGCGTCGAAGACCTGGGTGAGGCGCGGGTCGGTGAGACGGCTCGCGGCGCGGGCCGCGGTCACCACGTCGTTCACCCGGGGGAAGCCGGGCGCGAAGGTGAGCACGGCGACCGAACGGGCGAGGATCTCGTCCGTCGCCTTCCAGAATGTGGAGCCGCCCGCTTCGCTGACACGGTCGTCAAGACGATACCGACCGGCGAGGCGGGTTCCGGGTTCGATGACGGACGTGCTCAACGCGGCGTCCGGCGTAGGTGGTCGCATCCCATCATCAGTGCCGTGGCTCCCTTACGCCTTCGACCCTCCCTCGTTCCCTTATGGACGGAGGAAGACTTCATCACAATCCCGCCCGATGGTAGGACGCTCGAGGAGCGTCGATGGATTACTACCCGGCGCGAGTCGCGCTCTCCCACCTTACGGGCAGCGCCTCCTAACTCGCCCCACGACCGGGCAATCTGGCCATCATGGTTCGTTGCAGCGATTCCATCTCGGGGATCCGCAGAAGCCGCGCGACCAGGAAGTACAGCACCATTGCCCCGCCTCCGCCGATCGCGAGAACGCCCAGCGACGACAGAACGTTGTAGTAGAAGAACTTGAAGCTGACCAGGTGCACGGCGAGCGCGAACAACAGCGCCGGGACCGTCGCGACCGCGATCTTCATATGCGACGTGACGATGTGCCGGGCACCGAGGCCGTTCAGCCGGCGGCGCAGGATGAAGGCCGCCACGAAGCAGCCGAATGTCCAGGACACGCCCAGGGCGATGGAGATGCCCATCACGATCTTGTCCGTGGGCAGCGTGTGGGAGCCGATCAGGCCGAGGGTGATGCTGATCGCGACGTTGAAGACGGCCATGAACGCCGGCGTGCGGGTGTCGGCGAGCGCGTAGAAGACCCGCAGCAGCAATTGGTAGATCGCGAACGGCACCAGCGCGAACGTGAACGCCTGCAGCACGTTGGCGATCATCAGCGCGTCGGAGATCTTCGTGGAGCCGTGCGCGAAGAACAGCGTGGTCATCTCCGGCGCCAAGGCGAACAGCAGCGCGGCGGACGGCACGATCACCACCGACGACAGGTTCAGCGCGGAGGACATGTTCTCGCGGACCAGGTCGTACCGTCGCTCGGAGGCGTGCCGGCTCATCTGCGGCAGCAGCGCCGTGACCACCGAGACGCCGACGATCGCGTACGGGAGCTGGAACAGCAGGTACGCGTTGCTCCACGGCGTGAGCCCGACGCCGTAGGTGATGCCTTCGCGGGCGCCCTTGTCACCGGCGCCGTTGGCGATGTTCGTGTTGACGACGAAGCCGACCTGCTGGATCGCGACGTACAGCAGCGTCCACAGCGCCATGCCGCCGACCGGTGCGAGCTCCTCACGGCGGAAGTCGAACCGCGGCCGGTACCGGAAGCCGACCTTCCGCAGGGACGGCCACATGGCGATCGTCTGGATCACGATGCCGAGCGTGGTGCCGCCCGCCAGCAGCAGGATCTCGGTGTGCGTGATGTTCGCCGGGCCGACGCCCCGGCCGGCGACGAAGAGGAACGCGACGCCGATCACGATCACGACGACGTTGTTGAGGACCGGCGTCCACATCGGCGCGGCGAAGCTGCCCCGGGCGTTGAGCGACGCGCCGGCCAGCGCGCCGACGCCGTAGAAAAAGATCTGCGGCAGGAAGAACAGCGCGAAGAGGACGGCCAGGTCGTGCTTCTGCTTGTCGTACGAGCCGGCGTACAGGTCGACGAGCAGCGGCGCGCACACCATCGCGATCGCCGTCAGCGCCAGCAGCGCGCCGAGGACGAGCGTCAGCAGGCGCGCTTCGTACTCCTCGCCGTACTTGCGGTCCTTCTCCAGCGCGCGCACCAGCATCGGGACGTGCACGGCGGTGAGCACGCCGCCGAGGAGCAGGTCGTAGATGACGTTTGGGAAGGTGTTCGCGGTGTTGTAGACGTCACCGAGCGCATGGGTGCCCAGCGCGATGACGAGCACCGCCGTGCGGATGAAGCCGGTGAGCCGGGACGCGATCGTGCCCAGGGCCATGACGGCGCTGGACTTCAGTAGTCCGCTGACTCCGCCGCGGCGGCCGGGCTCCTCGGCGGGCTCCTCTGGGGAGATCGCCGGGAGATCGACCCGCGTCACCGCGGCCTCGGGACCTGGTTGTGCCTCAGCCACCCGTCGTGTCCTCCGCTTCGTCGCCTCGGCGCCGTATCACGCGATATCCGACGCCGACGCAGACTACGGCAAGTGAGATACCGGTGATGAGCAGCGCGGTTCGCCCGTACGCGGTCGCGCGGACCTGGAGCACCGCGGTCGTGGTGAACGGCTGCCCGTCCGGGCCAAGCAGGTCCAGGTAGACGTAGGCGGGGCCGTTGGCCGCCGCCTTCATGTAGAGGTTGACCGTCTCCTTGTGGCCGGCCTCGAGCGTGATCTCACTCTCTTTCGCCCCCGGGCCCTCGACGTGGAGCCGCGTGTCGTTCTGCGAGACGGCGCGTAGTTTGATCTTCACGGTGCCGTGCTCGAGCCCGTTGGAGACCGTGATCGGCACCTGCCCGGACTTGCCCGCCAGGTCGAAGTGGTCGTTTTTGAGCACCTTGATCTTGCCCTGGGCGGCGCGGAGCTGGGTCTCCAGCGTCTGCCGCAGCCGCAGTCCGCTTCGGGTCTGGTCGGCCCACGCCGACGACTCGGCCCGCGCGACGCCGAGGGTGAACCCGCTCGCCGGGGGCTGGAAGACCATGGTGAACCGCCACGCCTCCAGGCTGAGGTCCTTCACCGGCTTCAGGTAGCGCTTCGACAGGCCGTTCTGGCTCTTCGGCGGCACGAAGGTGCGCGGCTCCGACTTCCGCTGCTTCGCGACGGCGTCCAGCGAGACCATGCGCATCCACGGTGCGTGCGCGGAGATGTTCAGCAGCTTCTTGGCGAAGGCCGCGCCCGGGCTCCACCGGCGTGGCGGCACGATGACCACGGTGCGCGGGTCGGCCGGCCGCTCACTGGTGATCATGGCCGTCTCGGCGAGGAACCGCTGCTCGGCGAGCACCGCTCCCCCCGGCTCGTCGGTCTCCGCGGCGAGGACCTTGCTGATCGTGTCGTCGTACGCGATGAGCCGGACGTTCTTGCCGTTGATCTTCTTCGTGGTCTGTGGATTCGCGGTGTAGCTCTGAGCCTGCAGGTTGGGCAGGACGGTGCTGTTCAGGAGGATGGTGCCGGCCCCGGCCTTGACGAGATCGTTCAGGGTCCGCTGGTCGGCGGCGCCGTCCGGTGGCACCGCCACCGTCGTGTTCTCCCGGGGCATGTTCGCCCGGCCGAGAGCGGACGGCACCGCGTCGACGGCGGTCTTGACGTGCTGACCCAGGCCGGCGCGCGACAGCGCCATGACGTCCGGGTCGGCGTACGGCGTGGCGATGACGTTCTTGCGGGCGAGGGAGGTCTGCAGGATCTGCAGCCAGGCTTGCGCGGTGGCGCTCTTCGGCTTGTGGGCGTCCTTGACGCTGTAGCCGTCCTTGTTCGCCAACTGGGCGACGTCGTCCACCAGCGCGGGGTCGACGAGCCAGCTGACCTCCTTGTACGCGGGCGAGGCCGCCGCCGTCACCAGGTCGTTCAGCCGCCCTCCGGCGCCCAGCGCGCTTTCCAGCCGGTCGTCCACGAACGTCGAGTCGTCGGCGCGGTGCGGCTGGTCGATCACCGGCCAGACCCACGAGACCTTGGTCTTCTGGGCGAACGTGGTCTTCGGGAAGTAGGTGATGAGCGTGCGCTGGCGGCCGACGACCTGGTTGATGGAGTTCACCGCCTCGACGGCGATCGGGTAGACGCCGGACCCGGGCAGGCGCATCCGGCTGACGGGCAGCGCGAGCGCCCACTGCTGATGGCCGCCCGGCTGCGCGGCGGCCGGCACGACCTGTGTCTTGCCGAGCAGGGACGGGTCGGCGGTCTTCCCGTCGGCGTACGCCTGGAGCGCTCCGCGGCTGCCCACGCTCTGCGTGGAGTAGACGAGGCGGATGGAGAGCCGCTGGTAGGCGTTGTCGGACTGGTTCTGCACCTGACCCTTCAGCCGGAGGGTCTCGGAGCGCTGCTGCAGGTAGCTCGGGCTTATCGAGTCGACGACGACGTTGACGGGCAGCTTGCCGGCGGGCTGCCTGGCGCGGGAGGCGCGTTCGGGGGCCGTGGCGTGGCCGGTGTGCGTGGTGCGGTGCGGAGGCGGGGTGGCGGCGAACGCCGGGGCTCCGGTCAGCACCAGCGGGACGACGAGGGCGAGGAGCCGCTTCATGCGGTGCCCGCGAGCAGCTCGGGCACCTTGGCGACGAGCGCCTGCTCGTCGGCGTAGGCGAGACGGCCGGCGACCTCGGCGAGCGGCACCCAGGCGACCTCGGCGACCTCCGCGTCGCCGTCCGAGAGGGTGCCTCCGACGGCGATCAGCAGATGATGGTGCACGGTCTTGTGCACCCGTCTCCGGTCGACGGAGAACCAATAGTCGACGCTGCCGAGCGGGGCGATGATCCGGCCGCGGATGCCGGTCTCCTCCTCGACCTCACGCACGGCCGCCTCCTCGATCGTCTCGTCGGCCTCGAGGTGCCCCTTCGGCAGCGACCACAGGAGCCTGCCGTCGCGGTCGTACCTGGCGATCAACGCGGCTCGTGGGGTGACTGCCGTGTCGACGACCAGGCCGCCCGCCGACGTCTCCTCGCGGTGACGGCCCGGCGGGCCGGCGGGCCGACGACTCGGTCTGCGCGGGCGGGACACGGCCGCAATCGTAGTAGCCGCGCGTACGTCCTCGGTCAATGATCGCTAGGACTCGGGGCCTTCGTGGGCGTGCGTGCAGGGAATCGGCGTGGGCTTCGCGTCACAGAGCGCGAACAGGTCGAGAGTGTGGATTCCCAGGGCCGTCCAGGGCTCTCCCGTGGTGGTGTAGACGACCTCGTCGCCGTGCGCCGCCCGCTGGTCCACCAGCGTGGTGACCTCGGCGGGCAGCAGCAGCGGCGCCACCAGGTCCGCCGCGTAGTCGGTGACCTCGTTCACCAGGTCGACCGGCGCCGGGCGTATCTCAGGGACGCCGAGGGCGTCGGCCACGGCGGACGGCGCGGGCCGGGTGCCCGCCGTCACGATCACCGCGACGAGGGGATGGTGCGCGGTGTACAGCCGGCCGGGTTCGTACGGGAGGTAGACCCGCGTGCACAGACATCGGGACGGCGGCAGGCCGAGCACCTCCGGAAGATCGTCCGCGGAGCCGATGTGTCTCGGCAGGCGTACGATCTCGTGAGTCATCTGGCGCTCCAGCAGGAGCCGATGGATGGAAAGTGCGTCCTTCATCGCGTGGTCTCCGTGCCTGTCCATGAGATTTACCCCGATTTCCGGCTAATAGCGGATCACCCGCGCGGTGATTCGCGTTTTGCCCGCCACGTGCGAGGACTTAGGCTCGATTGCCGTGCCGAACGACCATGACGTGACCTCCGACCAGCACGCGGCAGTCCGAGAGCTGCTGCGGCGCGTGACGCCCCTCGCCGACGACCTCGGCCGGCGCTTCGCGGACGCGGGGCACCAACTCGCCCTCGTCGGCGGCCCGGTTCGCGACGCCCTGCTCGGCCGTCCGGTCAACGACCTGGACTTCGCGACGGACGCCCATCCCGACCGGGTCCTGGAGATCATCGAGGGCTGGGCGGACGCCGTCTGGACGATCGGCATCGAGTACGGCACGATCGGCCTGCGCAAGGGCGACCACCAGCTCGAGATCACCACGTACCGCAGCGAGTCCTACGACCCCGACTCGCGCAAGCCGGAGGTGACGTACGGCACCTCCCTCGATGGCGACCTCGCCCGGCGCGACTTCGCGGTGAACGCCATGGCCGCCCGCCTGCCGGGGCACGAGTTCGTGGACCCCTTCGGCGGCCTGCGGGACCTGAGGCAGAAGGTCATGCGGACCCCCGGACGCCCCGAGGACTCCTTCGGCGACGACCCGCTGCGGATGATGCGCGCCGCGCGGTTCGCCGCGCAGCTCGGCTTCGCCGTCGCCCCCGAGACCGTGGCCGCGATGAAGGCGATGGCCGACCGCATCGAGATCGTCTCGGCCGAGCGGGTCCGCGACGAGCTGTCCAAGCTGCTGCTCGGCGCCCACCCGCGTGCCGGCCTCACACTGCTGGTCGACACCGGCCTGGCCGAGCGGGTGCTGCCCGAGCTCCCCAAGCTCCGGCTGGAGATCGACGAACACCACCGGCACAAGGACGTCTACGAGCACTCCCTGATCGTGCTCGAGCAGGCGATCGCCCAGGAGGAGAACGGCCCGGACCTCGTGCTGCGGCTGGCCGCGCTGCTGCACGACATCGGCAAGCCGAAGACGCGCTCGTTCGTCGACGGCGGCCGCGTGACCTTCCACCACCACGAGGTGGTCGGCGCGGCGATGACCAAGAGCCGGCTCACCGCGCTGCGCCACCCGAAGGACGTCGTCGCCGACGTCTCCCGTCTCGTCGAGCTGCACCTGCGCTTCCACGGCTACGGCACGGGCGAGTGGACCGACTCGGCGGTGCGCCGCTACGTACGCGACGCCGGACACCTGCTGCCGCGGCTGCACAAGCTAACCCGGGCCGACTGCACCACCCGCAACCGGCGCAAGGCCGCCGCGCTGGCCCGCACGTACGACCGGCTCGAAGCGCGGATCGCCCGCCTGCGGCAGGAGGAGGAGCTCTCCAAGATCCGGCCGGAGCTGGACGGCAACGAGATCCAGCAGATCCTCGGCATCCAGCCCGGTCCGGCCGTCGGCAAGGCGTACAAGTTCCTGCTCGACCTGCGGCTCGACCGCGGTCCGATCGGCAAGGAGGCCGCGGCGGAGGCGCTCCGCGCGTGGGCTCGCGAGCAGGGCTGAGATCCCCGCGCGGCGCCGCTCCGGATGCGATCATTGGGTCGCATGGGCCTTGAGGAACTCCTCGCGTTCGACCGGGAGCACATCTGGCACCCGTACGCCCCCATGCCGGCGACGACGCCGGTGCACCCGGTCGTCGCGGCGCAGGGCGTACGCCTGACCCTCGCCGACGGCCGGGAGCTGGTCGACGGGATGTCGTCGTGGTGGGCGGCGATCCACGGGTACGCCCATCCCGTCCTCGACGCGGCCCTCACCCGGCAGCTCGCCGCGATGGCCCACGTGATGTTCGGCGGCCTCACCCACCCTCCGGCCGTACGCCTCGCGGAGCTGCTGGTCGACTGCACGCCGGAGCCGCTCACGAAGGTGTTCTTCGCCGACTCGGGCTCGGTCTCCGTCGAGGTCGCGATCAAGATGGCCCTGCAGTACCAGCGGTCGCGGGGCCGCACGGGCAAGACCCGGCTGTGCACCGTGCGCGGCGGGTACCACGGCGACACCTTCGGCGCGATGGCGGTCTGCGACCCGGTCGGCGGCATGCACCACCTGTTCACGGACCTGCTGCCCGCCCATGTCTTCGCGCCCATGCCCCCGGCCCCGTACGAGACCGCGTACGTGCCCACGTACGCCGCGGAGCTGGAGAGCGTCGTCGCCGCCCACGCCCACGAGCTGGCCGCCATCATCGTCGAACCGGTCGTCCAGGGGGCGGGCGGCATGCGGTTCTACGACCCGGCGTACGTCCGCCTGCTGCGTGAGCTCGCCGACCGGCACGACGTGCTGCTGATCCTCGACGAGATCGCCACCGGGTTCGGCCGGACCGGCACGCTGTTCGCCTGCGAACGGGCCGGGATCAGCCCGGACATCATGTGCGTGGGCAAGGCGCTCACCGGCGGCTATCTGAGCATGGCCGCCACTCTGTGCACCGACCGGGTCGCCCGCGGCATCAGCGACGGCGAGGCCGGCGTGCTGATGCACGGCCCGACGTACATGGCCAACCCGCTCGCCTGCGCCGTCGCCATCGCGTCGATCGAACTGCTGCGGCAGCGCGACTGGCGGGCCGAGGTGGCCGGGATCGAGAAGCTGCTCACGGCCGGCCTGCGGCCCGCCTGGGACCTGCCCGGGGTCGTCGACGTCCGGGTGCTCGGGGCGATCGGCGTGATCGAGCTGACCGACCCCGTCGACGTCGGCGCCGTCCAGGACGCCGTCATGGCGCAGGGCGTGTGGCTGCGGCCCTTCCGCAACCTGATCTACACGATGCCGCCGTACGTCTGCACCGCCGAGGACATCGACCGGATCACCCGGGCGATGCTCGCGGGAGCGCGAGCGGCGACCCGCCGGCCGGCTGTCAGTCCTCGACCAGGACCCTTTCGGAGTCTCGACCAGGCTGCGGAGCCGGTCGCTGGCCCGTTCCAGCGCGGTTAGCACGACCTCGCGCTCCTCGTCGCCCGCCGGCCCAGTGTCTCCTCGGCGAATTCGGCTCAGGCCCGCTCGATCGCGGGTAAGAGCCGGTTACCGGCGTCCGTCACCACGATGCGGACCTGCCGGCGGTATCCGCACCGAGCGCGTTGATCCCTGGCGAGCACTGTCGATAGGGCGCAGCATCCGCCAGCGATCAAGTTCTACGGGAACTCACGCCCCGGCACCGCACTGCCGCAGCTCGGTGGGCGTCAGCTGCACGCCGGATGCGGCGACGACGACGTGCACGGTCTTGCCGTGGGCCGCGTGAGTGACCCATCGCGCGGCGACCAGATGGTCGACGATTCTGAGGCCTCGGCCATGCTCGGTCTCGAGGCCACCTTCGTGGCCGGCGTACATGGGGCGGTGGTCGGGGTCGGTGACGGCAAGGTGCAAGTAGCGAGTCGTGGTGGTCATCTGTACGCCGATCGGCCACAGATCTTCGGCGATCGGCAGTTTCCGGACGGCGTGACGTAGCGCGTTCGTGATCAGCTCAACGGCGATCAGTTCGACCTCGTCGGCGGCGTAGGGCAGACCGAAGATCGCAGCGCCGACGAACGCCCGGGCGCGGTGGATCGCGTCGGGCCGATCGCGGAGCGCGAGGAACGACGGCCTACGGGAGACGGTCTGCGTGCGGGAAACCGATGGGGGCTCGGTCATGATTTCAGCTCTCCGTAGTCGGTCGGTCACGGGCTAGTTCCACATGATGCTTGCGCGGTTAGCTTGATCGCAATGCGACTCGCAGATTTCCTTCGCGCAGCGCATTGGTACACACTCAACCCGTGGCAAAGAAATCGAGTCCTACCGTCCGGCAGCGCCGTCTTGCGGCCGAGCTGCGACAGTTGCGCAAGCGCTCCAACCTGTCCGCTGAGGAAGTCGCCAATCGTCTCGGCTGGTCGGCCGCGAAGGTCTACCGCACCGAAGCCGGCGAGACACTGCCGCCCCTCAGTCACGTCATCAACCTCATCGAGCTGTACGGTGTCGACGACACCACCCGCGCCGCACTCATCGACCTCGCTCGCGAGGCGCGCCGACGCGGCTGGTGGACGGCGTTCACCGACGTGCTGCCGACCGCGTACGTGTCCCTCGAAGACGAGGCGTCCCGAATCCAGGCGTACGAGGCGCAAGTCATGCATGGCCTGCTACAAAGCGAGGACTATGCCCGCGCGGTTCTCGGTTTGAGCGGTGCGCTGCAGGAGGACGTCGAGCGTCGGCTGCAGGCCCGCATGGCACGCAAGACGCTGCTCACTCGGCCGAATGCGCCACAGGTCGAGATCATTCTCGACGAGGCTGTTCTGCGCCGGGTCATCGGCGATCCCGAGATCATGCGCGACCAGATGCACGCGCTTCGCGCGACGGCGCGACGGCCGAACGTCTCCATCCGAGTGCTGCCGTTCAGCGCGGCGGGAGCCCATGTCGATGGTCCGATGACGATCCTGACGTTCGCGCCGGAGGATCCTGAGGTCATCTTCATCGAAGGCATGGGCGGCAATCTCTACCTGGAGGCGGCGCACCAAGTGGATACAGTGAAACGGGCGTATCAGCGAATCGCTGATAGGGCGCTCGATGAGAGTGAGTCGGCGGCGCTGATCGCCGCCTTGGCGAAGGAAGGGTAGGTCCACCCCCATGACCGGTCCTCAGATGCCCTGGCGCAAGGCGAGTTACTCTCAGGGCGACATCAGCAACTGCGTCGAGGTCCGCGTCGAGACGCGGGCCAGCGCGTAGCCCCGCGAAGGGACGGTCAGGAAGCCGTGTGGCCGTCGGCTGTGGGGACGCTCGAAGGGGTGCCCGCCGACAGGCGATAGGACAGGGCCGACAGGGCGTAGCCGACGCCGATGAGGGCGAGGACGCCGTAGGACTTGCCGTTGGCGGGCAGGAGGGCGGCGGCGACGGCGAAGCCGGCCACGTACATGCCGTTGAAGAGCATGTCGTAGAGGGCGAAGACCCGGCCGCGGAAGGCGTCGGCCACGGTCGTCTGGACGATCGTGTCCACGCAGAGCTTCACACCCTGCGAGACCAGGCCGAGGACGAAGGAACCCAGGATGAACGGTCCCGGCGAGAACGGCGCGGCGAGGACCACCTCGGCCACGGCGGCGAACGCGAGCTGGGCCGCGATCCACGCCTCCTTGCGGATCCGGGCGGTGACGAGCGGGGTCGTCACGGCCGCCAGGAAGTAGCCGATCCCGGATACGACGAGGACGACCGCGAAGCCGCCGAGACCGGCCTCCGCGCTGCTCGCGAAGTAGTTGCGGAACAGCAGCACCGTCATGATCGTGGTGATGCCGTACAGGAACCGGTGCGCGCCGATCGCGCCGAGCGCCGCCGCGGCCGGCCGCCGGTCCCGTAGGTGCCGGGCGCCCTCGACGAGGCCGTGCAGCACCTGTCCGAGCGCCTCACGGGTGTCGGCCCGCAGTTCGCTCCCGTCCGGGCCCAGCCGGTCGCGGCCCATGCGCCTGGCGATGAGCGCGGTGGCGACATAGAGGACGGCGGAGGCGAGGAGGACGGCGGCCGTGCCGGAGTGACCGGCGCCGAACAGGACGCGCAGGACGTACCCCACCCCGGTGCCGGCGAAGGTCATCATCGTCCCGGAGGTGACCGACACGGCGTTGGCGGTGATGAGCTCCGCCGCCCCGACCACGCGGGGCAGTGCCGCCGACAGCGCGGACAGGAAGAAGCGGTTCACCGCGAACACGACGAGTGCGGCGAGGAAGAACGGGACGCCGTCCTGGCCGAGCGCCAGCAGCAGCGCGGTCACGGCGACGGCGACGGCCCGGATGAGCGGGGCGCGGACGAGGATCTGCCGGCGCCGCCACCGGTCGATGAAGACCCCGGCGAACGGGCCGAGCACGGAGTACGGCAGCAGCAGCACAGCGGCCGTGGCGGCGGCCTCCACGGCGGTCGCCTGCTGCTCGGGGGAGAACAGGACGTAGCCCGCGAGGCCCACCTGGAACACGCCGTCGGACAGCGCCGAGACGACGCGGGTCGTGAACAGGCGGCGGAAGTCCTGACCCCGGATGACCAGGCGCAGGTCGGCGGCGTAGGACACCGCCCAAGCGTAGAACAGCCGAACGGCCGGCCGCCCCGGGGGGACGACCGGCCGTTCGGACCGCCGAGCTCCGTCAGTCGACGCGCACGCGCGGGTCGAGGAAGGAGTATCCGATGTCGACGATCAGGTTGGCGACGACCACGAACAGTGCCGTCAGCAGCGTCACACCCAGGATGACCGGGGTGTCGCCCTGGACGATCGAGTTGTAGACGAGCTGGCCGATGCCCTGCAGACCGAAGACCTTCTCGGTGACGATCGTGGAGCCGATCAGCGCGCCGAGGTCGACGCCGAACTGGGTGATGACGGGCGTCAGGGCCGCCCGCAGGCCGTGGCGGTAGATGACCCGCCGCTCGGACAGGCCCTTGGCCCGCGCCGTACGGATGTAGTCCTCACCGAGGACGTCCATCATCGAGCCGCGGGTCAGCCGGGTGTACGTCGCCACCAGCATGAACGCCAGCGCGATCCACGGCAGCACCATGCGCTGCAGGAACTGCTGCGGGTCCTCCAGCGGCGAGGTGTACTGGCCGGGCTGGAACAGGTGGATGCCCCAGTCGCCGAACTTGGTGAAGAACAGCAGCAGCGTCAGGAGCGCCATCAGGAACGGCGGGACCGACAGGCCGATCAGCACGAACACCGTGGACGCCCGGTCGAGGAGGCTGCGGGCCCGCGTCGCGCTGAGCACGCCGGTGGCGACGCCGCCGACGAACCAGAGGACCGCCGCCCCGCCGACCAGCCAGAGGGTGGCCGGCAGTCGGTCCGCGATGATCGATGAGACCTTCGCCTGCGTGACGTAGGAGTAGCCCAGGTCACCGGTGAAGGTGTTCTTCAGGAAGTTCCAGTACTGGACCAGGAAGGGCCGGTCGAGGCCCAGGTTGTGCCGGATCATCGCGACCGTCGCGGCGGATGCCCGCGGACCGGCGATGATCTTCTCGACCGGGGTCGGCGAGATGTGCAGCAGCCCGAAGACGGTGGTGGTGACCAGCCACAGGACGAGGATCCCGAAGAGTACCCGCCGAATGATGAATCGAAGCATCGTCAGGACCTACTTTCCGATGAGACGCTCGCTGCGCGGGTCGAACGCATCGCGGATGCCGTCTCCGAGCAGGTTGAACGCCAGGGTCGTCAGCAGCAGCAGCCCGCCCGGCACGAACAGGAGCCACAGCGAGCTCCGGTAGTCCGCGTCGTTCAGCATGCTGCCCCAGCTGGGCATCGGCGGCTGGATGCCGACCCCGAGGAACGACAGGGTCGCCTCGAACACGATCGCCGTCGGAACGAGCAGCGACGCGAGCACCGTGACCGGCGCGACGAGGTTCGGCAGGATGTCGACGAACATGATCCGCATCCGGCCGGCGCCCAGGGACCGGGCCGCCTCGATGAACTCCTTCTCCTTCAGCGAGATGACCTGACCGCGCACGATGCGGGCCATGGCGGCGAAGGAGAAGAACGCGATCACGACGATCGTGATGGTCACGCTGAGCCACGTGGCGTGCGGCCGGAAGGTCGTGGCGATGACGATCGCGACCAGGAGGTACGGGAAGGACAGCACGACGTCCATGAAGCGTGCCAGCACGGTGTCGACGGCACCGCCGATGTACCCGGCCAGCACGCCGACCGTCACGCCGATGAGGGTGGCCAGGATCGTCGCGGAGACGCCGACGAGCAGCGAGATCCGCGCGCCGTAGGCGGCCCGGACGAGCACGTCGCGCCCGAGCGGGTCGGCGCCGAGCCAGAAGGTCTTGCTCGGGCCCTTCGGCAGGCCCCAGGAGTCGCGGGCGATGTTGGGGTACTGCGCCGCGTACGGGTGGTGCGTCCAGGAGGCGAACAGCGGAGCCGCGATCGCGAACACGATGATGAGGAGCAGCAGGATCGCGGAGATGACCGCCACCTTGTCGCGCATCAGCCGGCTCATGGCGAGCTTGAACGGGCTGCGCCCCTGGATCTGCCGGCCGCTCGGTTCGGCGTCGGCCGGAATGGCGTCGGCAGTGAGCTCGGTAAGACTCATTCGGACACCCCCAGAGTGGGCTCGGTGGACTCCTGGGCGATGCCGGCCTGCGCCTCGGCGAGGTTCTCACCGATCTGCACGGGGAAGTGGCACGCGGTCAGATGGTCGGCGATGTCGCCCTCGCGCGCGATCAGGATCGGGTCCTCGGTGGAGCAGAGCGCCTGCGCCTTCGGGCAGCGCGGGTGGAACCGGCACGCGGACGGCGGCTTGATCGGCGACGGCACGTCACCGGTCAGGATGATCCGCTCGCGCTTCTCCGCCTCGTCGGGGTCGGCGATGGACGCCGCCGACAGCAGGGCGTTGGTGTACGGGTGGCGGGGCTTGGCGTAGAGCTCCTCGGCCTCGGCGTTCTCGGCGATCTTGCCGAGGTACATGACCGCGACCCGGTCGGAGACGTACTCCACCACCGACAGGTCGTGCGCGATGAAGATGTAGGTGAGTCCGAGCTCCTCCTGCAGATCCTTCAGGAGGTTGATCACCTGCGCCTGGATCGACACGTCCAGCGCCGAGACGGGCTCGTCGCACACGATCAGCTTCGGCTTGAGCGCAAGGGCACGGGCGACGCCGATGCGCTGCCGCTGACCGCCGGAGAACTCCGCCGGGAACCGGTTGTAGTGCTCGGGGTTGAGACCCACGAGCTCCATCAGCTCCTGGACCCGCCGCTTGCGCTCCGCGCCGTCGGCGATCCCGTGGATGTCGAACGGGTCGCCGATGATCGACCCGACCCGGCGGCGCGGGTTCAGCGAACCGTACGGGTCCTGGAAGATCATCTGAACGTCACGCCGGAACGCCTTGTCCGGCGTGGGGCCGACCTCCTTGCCCTCGAAGAGGATCCGCCCCTTCGTCAGCGGGTGCAGGCCGGTGATGCAGCGGGCCAGCGTCGACTTGCCGCAGCCGCTCTCCCCGACGATGCCGAGGGTCTCGCCACGGCGTACCTCCAGGTCGACGCCGTCGACGGCGTGGACCCGCGCCACCTCGTGCTTGAAGATGATCCCCTGTTTGATGGGGAAGTGCTTGTAGGCGTTCTCGACCTTGACGAGGACGTCTCCGCTAGCGTCAGTCACGCGCCCTCCTCCGTTGGGGGAGAGACCAGAGGTGCTGCGCTCATTGGTTCGCTCGCTCCGCTCGCTCACGCGCCCTCCTTCGTACGGCCCGCTGCCACGGCGCTCTCACGCAACTGCTCCGCCTCGGGGCCGAGACCGAGCGCGTCCTTCGGAAGCCAGCAGGCGGACCCGTGGCCCGCGGCCACCTCTCGCAACGGTGGCTCGTCGACCCGGCACTTGTCCATGACGTACGGGCAACGAGGATGGAACGCGCAGCCCGAAGGCGGGTTGATGAGACTCGGCGGCTGCCCCGTGATGGGGACCAACCGGCCGCCGCGGACACCGGCGCCACTCGGGATCGACCGGAGCAGACCCGCGGTGTACGGGTGGTGGGACCGGTAGTACAGCGACCGCCGGTCGGTGTGCTCGACCGGCTTGCCGGCGTACATCACGAGGACGTCGTCGGCCAGATCGGCGATCACACCGAGATCGTGAGTGATCATGATGAGAGCGGTGTCGAACTCGCGCTGCAGGCGCAGCATGAGGTCCAGGATCTGCGCCTGCACGGTCGCGTCGAGCGCCGTCGTCGGCTCATCGGCGATGATGAGCTTCGGGTTCAGCGCGAGCGCCATCGCGATCATCGCGCGCTGGCGCATACCGCCGGAGAACTGGTGGGGGAAGTCGTCCACCCGCCGGTCCGGCTGCGGGATGCCGACCATGCCGAGCAGTTCGATCGCGCGCTTGCGCGCGGCGGCCTTGGAGACGTCCGGCTCGTGCGCCCGGATCATCTCGATGATCTGCCAGCCCACCTTGTAGAGCGGGTGCAGGCTGGACAGCGGGTCCTGGAAGATCATGGAGATCTGCGGGCCGCGGATCCGGCGGAGCTGGTCGGGGGTCATCGAGAGCAGGTTCTGGCCTTCGAAGAGTGCCTGACCGCTGACCTTCGCACCCGGCGTGAGACCCATGAGGGTCTGGGTGCTGACGCTCTTGCCGGAGCCGGATTCACCGACGATGCCGAGCGTCTTGCCGCGGTCGATGCTGAAGGTCATTCCGCGAACCGCTTGTACGACGCCGTCCGAGGTGTTGAAGGAGACCTTTAGGTCTGTGACCTCGAGAAGGCTCATGTCCTCCCCTTCGAGAACTGAGTTAGGGGTTACGCGCCAGGGCGAGTTCCATCGAAGATTACCCAGAGTGAGTGTGTGATAGGGACATCGTCCCGGCATGATGACGGCCGGGCACGCCTCGTGCGGGGCGCACCCGGCCGTTTCATCAGGGTTGCGGACCTACTTCTTGGCCAGCCAGATCAGGCTGTAGTCATAGGTCTGGAAGGCGGGCAGGAACTGCGCGTTGCGGACCCGCGACGCCTGGTAGGTCGAGTACTTCTGCGTGATCAGCGGGACGATGGCGGCATCGCCCATGACCAGCTTGTTGACCTCCAGCCAGGCCTGCTGCGCCTCGGTGGGGGACTGCGCCTGGTTCGCCTTGTCGATCGCGGCGTTGACCTGCGGGTTGTTGTAGTCGCCGTAGTCGACGGAGTTCGGGCCGTACGCCCGGCCGTCGAACAGCGGCTGCAGGCCGGAACGGCCGTTGTTGCCGTACCAGTCCGGACCCCAGCCCGGAGCGGCGATGTCCCACTTACCGGCCTTGGCGTCCGCCGGGGTGACCAGCGTGGTGCCGTAGAAGTTGCCGTTGGTGTCCGGCGCCATCTGGACGGTGATGCCGCACGCCTGGAGGTTCGCCTGGATCGACTGCGCGTTGCGCGGGTGGTTGCTGTTGGTCCGGTACGGGAACTTCAGCGTGAGCCCGTTCGCGTAGCCGGCCGCCGCGAGCATCTGCTTGCACTTGGCGGGGTCGCCCGAGTCGTTCGGGGTCGGGTACGGGTTGAAGCTCGCGTCGTAGCCGACGTTGCCCGGGGCGACCGCCGAGTGGACCGGCTGGGCCACGTTCACGCCGCCGTAGTTCTTGGCGATCGCGACCTTGTCGATCGCGTACTCGATCGCCTGCCGGACCTCCTTCTTCGCCAGCGCGCCCTTGTTGTTCGGGCTCAGCAGGTTGAAGACGATGTACGGGTTGACGGCCGGGTTGTCCTGCAGCCGGAACTGCTTGTTCTTGTCCTGCGCCAGGCGCGGGATCGCGGTGGTCGGCACCGGCTGGTCCCACGCGAGGTCCGCCGTGCCCTGCTCCAGCTGCTGCTGGACCTGGTCCGGGGAGTCCTGGCCGAGGTCGACCTCGATGCGGTCGACGTACGCCTTGCGCAGCTTGTCCGAGGCGGCGTCCCAGTTCGGGTTGCGCTCGAGGACGAACTTCTTGTCGCTGTACGACGTCATCTGGTACGGGCCGTCGGAGACCGTGTGCTGACGGAACTCCGGGCTGTCCGGGATGTAGTTGTCGTACTCCTTCGGCGCGGCCGAGGCGAAGGACATGCCGATGATGTTCAGGAAGTCACCGGCTGGCTGCTTCAGCTTGACGACCAGGGTCTTGTCGTCCTTGGCCGTGTAGCCGGAGACGTCGTGGCCCTCCTGGTAGTCCCCCATCGCCTTGGCGGACTTGGGGTCGACCTTGGCGTAGCCCTTGCAGAAGTCGGCCATGCCCTCGATGAGGTCCGTGTAGTACGGAGCGCCGGCGGGCTTGGCCGGGTTGCAGGTCCGCTTCAGACCGCGCACGAAGTCGGCGGCCGTGACCGGACGGGCCGGGTTGGTGTTCCACTTCAGACCGTCACGCAGCTTGATCGTGTAGGTCTTGCCGTCCGCGCTGATCCCGCCGTTCTCCTTGGTGGGGAGCTCGGCCGCGGCGTCCGGGTAGTTCGGGATGGTCTCGCTGAAGTTGTTCGAGGCCTTGTTCGCGAAGAGCGTGAGCGCCCAGTTGCGGGAGAAGCCCTGGTTGACCGTGGTGTAGGCGCTCGCAGGGTCGACGTGGTCGGGTGGCGACGAACCGGCGATCTTGAGCGTGCCGCCCTTTTGGGGCGTGCCGTCATCCGAGCTCCCCTTCGACCCTCCGCCGCCGCACGCGGCGAGGGCGATGGCGAGCGTGCCGATGGCGGCCGCTGCCTTCAACCCCGTCTTCTCGACTGTCATGAACGCCCTCCATCCGGCCTTACGGCCGTGTTGCGCTAGGTGTGATGCGTTTGTTGGCAGGCATGCCGGGTTCTCGACACGTCCCCGTGGGAGAACACCTTTGTGTCCCGGTCGCTGTCCAGCTCAGATCGGTAAAGATTGGGACGAGTTACTTAACTGTGCAGTAGGTGAGACAACCTCGTGATGAGATGCTCACTAGGTGTGATACGGGCATCGCGGCACGTATCACTTGCACCGCCAGTCGACGCCACCTTCCCGCCAGTCACTGATCTCTTCCTCTTCCTCGCCGGAGGCGCCCGGAGCGGCCCTGGGCGGGGGCCGTCGCTCGCCTGCACGGCCCAGCCTCGCACCGGGGAGCAGTCCCCGGCATCTGGCCGAGCCGACGTAACAGTATGTGCTTACCGTAACCGCGACGAAATCCGGGGTCCGGCTCTGAGCAGGCGAAAAGGTGAGGGGCCCGTGCGCCTGGCGCACGGGCCCCTCACCTGACACCCCCGGCTCACTACATCGCGTGAGCCCGGCGGTGGTCCTCGCTCAGCGCTCGCCGGCTCAGCGCTCCACCTCACCGCGGATGAAGGACTCGACGGCCTCGCGGGCCTGGTCGTCGCTGTACTGCACCGGCGGGGACTTCATGAAGTAGGAGCTCGCCGACAGGATCGGGCCGCCGATGCCGCGGTCCTTGGCGATCTTGGCGGCGCGGACCGCGTCGATGATGACGCCCGCGGAGTTCGGGGAGTCCCAGACCTCGAGCTTGTACTCCAGGTTCAGCGGGGTGTCGCCGAAGGAGCGGCCCTCCAGGCGGACGTACGCCCACTTGCGGTCGTCGAGCCACGGCACGTGGTCGGACGGGCCGATGTGCACGTCGGCCTTGGCCATCTCGTGCGGGATCTGCGAGGTCACCGACTGCGTCTTGGAGATCTTCTTCGACTGGAGGCGCTTGCGCTCCAGCATGTTCATGAAGTCCATGTTGCCGCCGAAGTTGAGCTGGTACGTGCGCAGCAGCTCGACCCCGCGGTCCTCGAACAGCTTCGCCATCACGCGGTGGGTGATGGTGGCGCCGACCTGGGACTTGATGTCGTCACCGACGATCGGGACGCCCGCGTCGGTGAACTTCTGCGCCCACTCCGGGTCGCTGGCGATGAAGACCGGCAGCGCGTTGACGAAGGCCACGCCGGCGTCGATGGCGCACTGCGCGTAGAAGCGGTCGGCCTCCTCCGAGCCCACCGGCAGGTAGGACACGAGAACGTCGGCCCGGGTGTCCTTGAGCACCTGGATGACGTCGACCGGCTGGTCGTCCGACTCCTCGATGATCTCGCGGTAGTACTCGCCGAGGCCGTCGAAGGTGTGGCCGCGCTGCACGGTGACGCCGGACGGCGGCACGTCGCAGATCTTGATGGTGTTGTTCTCGCTGGCGACGATCGCCTCGGACAGGTCGCGGCCGACCTTCTTGGCGTCGACGTCGAAGGCGGCCACGAACTCCAGGTCGCCGACGTGGTAGTCGCCGAACTGAACGTGCATAAGACCAGGGACACGAGTCTCGGGCGAGGCGTCCTTGTAGTACTCGACTCCCTGGACGAGCGAGCTCGCGCAGTTGCCGACACCGACGATGGCCACGCGCACTGAACCCATCCGGATGCTCCTTTGCTCTCTTGTGCGGGGGGACGCCTTGCGCCCTCAGCGGTTGTTCTCATCTGCTTGCTGTGCGCGTTCGCGCCCGATGAGCTCGTTGAGCCACCGGACCTCGCGCTCGACCGACTCCAACCCGTGCTGCTGGAGCTCGAGCGTGTAGTTGTCGACACGCTCCCGCGTGCGGGCCAGTGCGACGCGCACGCTCTCCAGCCGCTCCTCCAGCCGGCTGCGCCGGCCTTCGAGGATCCGCAGCCGTACGTCGGCGCGGGTGTGGGCGAAGAAGGCGAAATGTACTCCGAACCCTTCGTCCTCCCAGGACGCGGGCCCGGCCTCGGAGAGGAGCTCCTGAAGGCGCTCCTTCCCCTCGGCCGTGAGCTTGTAGACGATCTTCGAGCGCCGGGTGCCACCCGGGCGCACCGCGGCGGGCTCCTCGTCGTCCTCGGTGATCAACCCCTGCTCGAGCAGTCCCTTGAGACAGGGGTAGAGCGTGCCGTAGGAGAACGCGCGGAACATGCCGAGGAGGGTGTTGAGCCGCTTGCGCAGCTCGTACCCGTGCATGGGGGACTCGTGAAGCAGGCCGAGAACGGCGAGTTCCAGTACGCCGGCCTTGCTCCTCATGATCCCTCCACTCCATCGCTCGACTCGATGTATCGCTCGAATGTATCGACTCGATACATCAGGAAGATACGGTCCCCCTCCGAAGATGGCAAGCGGGGGCGCGCGCCGACCCGGAAATTACGGCCGTGGTCAGGAAGAACGCGCGTAGAGTGCCCGGAATGTCACGAATGCGGGGTTGTGGGGCGTCGTAGTCTGCTGACATGTGGTCCCAGCGACTGGTCGTCGACTACGGGCTCGCCCGGCGGGCCACGTTGGCCGAGCTGTCATCCGGCGGCCTGACCGTCGCGGACGCCTGTGACGCACACCCGTACCTCCTGCGGGCCGCGAAGTATCATGGCGAGCCCACCGACCAGCCCTGCCCTGTCTGCAGGAAGGAGCGGCTCACCCATGTCACCTACGTGTACGGGGACGAACTGGGTCGATACGCCGGGCGGGTCAAGGCGACGGACGAGCTCCAGGAGATGGCCCGGGAATTCGGTGAATTCCGGGTCTATGTGGTTGAAGTGTGCCAAAGTTGTGCCTGGAACCATCTGACGCTGTCCTACGTCCTTGGCTACGGAGAGAACGCTCCTGACCAGGGGCGGAGCGTCCGAGAGTAGCCGCGCGGCAGCGCGGTGCACCCGGCAGGCGGTCCCCGCTCACTTGCCTACACAGTACTGTCGGACGGATTGAAAAGCCGTACCCCAGTGAACGAGGTCGCGTGAGTTACAGCAGCGATTACGGGCCAGAGTACGGTCGATCGGGGTCTGCCGGACCTGCCCCGACCCGGCCGCAGCCGCAGGTTGACGGGTCCCACCTCCCTGCGGTCCCCACCCGGCCACACCCCGGCGGCCCGGGCGGTCCCGGTCGTCCGGGCGGCCCCGGAGGCTCTGGAGGCTCAGGTGGCGGCGGCGGCCCGGGGCGCCGGCGGTTGGTTCGTTTCGGTCCGGGCGGACCTCAAAAAAATTTGTTTAACGGGTGAGACAGAAGGGGGAAAGGCGTGAGTGCCGCGACATTGGCGGTACGCACCGA
>NZ_JBFAUT010000082.1:0-31799 GCF_040679475.1 Actinoallomurus sp. NPDC052274 | reverse complement strand
CCGCACCTGCACCGGTGAAGACGAGGCGAGCGCCGTGAGGCGGGTGCAGCTCGGTTACCTTCACCTGGCCGGCGGCCTCAGTGACAGGCCTTGGCGAGGGCGGCCGGCTGCCGCTGGACGGCCGCCTGCATTCCGGAGATGTCGCGCGGGCTCATGCTGGTGCTGACGCCCCGCCACTCGGTGGCCATGCCGCTCAGCGTGCGCTTGACCTTCCGGTCGTCGGACTCGCGGGCGAGCGCGTCGAACCGGGTGGCGAGGGTCGCCGCCGCCTGCTTCCATCCGGTGATGTCGTCCGGCGAGATGCGGTTGAGCGTCGCGTTGTAGGTCCCGACCGCCTTGACGGCGTCCCCGCACACCTGGCCCTTGTTCGTCCCGACGGCGCAGCCGGCCGCGCACACCGCCACCAGCGCGGCCCCCACCGGCCACCGCCATCCACTCCGCATCGTCCGCTCCCTTCGACGTTCCCTGCCGCTATTAGACGCACGGAAGCGGTCATGCGATCGCGAATAGGCAGAGTCCGGACGGTGCTCTATAATTCCGATCAGGTCACGAGTGCCAGCGTTGAGCCCCGGCTTGCTGGCCGGCAACCCTCCGTCCGTGGCGGGGTGCCCCGGGTGATGACCGGGTCCGGCACGACCGTGCCGGACAAGCGCGGACCCCTCGCGGGGTCCCAGGCCCCGCTGGAGGTGCGTGTTGTCCGCTGTGCTCGATCTGCCCGCCGTCGCCCGTCCCACTCTTCGTGTCGTCGGCGCGGGCGTTCCCGTCCCCGTGGCCGGTGGCGGCACCGTTTCGTACGCGAACCTCGACTACGCGGCGAGCGCGCCCTGTCTGGAGGCGGTGCGCGACGCGCTCGACACCGCCCTCCCCTACTACAGCAGCGTGCACCGCGGCGCGGGCTACGCGTCGCAGGTGACGACCGACCGGTACGAACGCGCCCGTCGCGTCGTACGCGAGTTCGTCGGCGCCTGGCACCGGGACGCCGTGGTGTTCACCCGCAACACCACCGACGCGATGAACCTCCTCGCGCACGCCCTGCCGCGCGGCACCACGGTCGTCGTCTTCGAGTCCGAGCACCACGCGAGCCTGCTGCCCTGGGGGCGCGGCCACCGGGTCGTACGGCTCGCCGCCCCCGACTCCCCGACCGCGGCCGTCACGGCCGCCGGGGAGGCCCTCGCCGCGGCGCCGGCCGGGCCGCGCCTGCTCGTCGTCACCGCCGCGTCGAACGTCACCGGCGAACTGTGGCCCCTCGCCGAGCTCGCCGCCGTCGCCCGCGCCCATGGCGCCCGCATCGCGGTGGACGCCGCGCAACTCGTCCCGCACCGGCCGTTCGACATGGGCGCGCTCGACGTGGACTACGTCGCCTTCTCCGGGCACAAGCTCTACGCGCCGTTCGGCGCCGGCTGCCTCGTGGGCCGGGCCGACTGGCTGCGCGCCGCCGAGCCGTACCTGCTGGGCGGCGGCGCCACCGCGAGCGTCGGCGAGCACGTGACCTGGTCCGCCGACCCGCAGCAGCGGCACGAGGCCGGCACGCCGAACGTCCTCGGCGTCGTCGCCCTCGCCGCCGCCTGCGAGGCGCTGACCGACTGGGACGCCCTCGTCGCGGAGGAGGAGCGGCTCCTGGCGCGGCTGCGGACGGGGCTGGCGGCGATCCCCGGCGTACGAGAGCTGTCGCTGTGGGGCGACCGGCATCCGCGCGTCGGCATCGTGTCGTTCGTCGTGGAGGGGCGCGAGTCCCGTGCCGTCGCCACGGCGCTCTCCGAGGAGTACGGCATCGGTGTCCGCGACGGGAAGTTCTGCGCGCACCCGCTCGTCCGGCGGCTGGTCGGCGCGGGAGACGGCGGCTGCGGCGACGGTGACGGCAGCGCCCTGCGGGCGAGCATCGGCATCGGCACGACCGACGAGCACATCGACCGCCTGCTGACCGCCCTGCGCCGACTGTCCCGCTGAGGCCGACCCGGTGCCGTCCCCCGATGCGATCGGCCCGATGCAACCGGGCCCGTGCGGCCGACCCGGTGTGGTCGGCCCGGGGCGGTCGGCCCGGGGCGGTCGGCCCCTGCGGCCGACCGGGGTGGATGGCCGGGCTCGGTCGGCTCTTGGCGCGGCCGACCGGTGAGATCGGCCGGATGAGGCCAGCCGGGCGCGGCCGGCTCTCAGAAGAGAGTCCCGCCGACGGCAAGACCGCAGGAGGCGGGCCCGTGCACGGGGCGGCAGAGCACTGGTGAGACGGCAGCGTGTAACCTGACCAAAAGTGGCGAATGATACCGATTAGTCCTGATTGGTCCGGTCGACTGGTGGTACTCGTGCGCACCGCCGGTTTGCTCCCGGTACGGTGGACACCTTGTGCAAAGAGCTTCCGGGGGGTGGCCAATGACCGACACATGGGAGCCCGCTAACCAACTGGAGCAGCAGCTTGGCGAGGTGCTGCGCGCTGGGGACCAGAACGCTTACTTCAGGTTGCTGAGCGTGGCCGAGCTCGTCGTCCCGGTGCCGCAGACCGAGCCCAACGCCTCCGGACAGCCCGCGTTCACGTGGCCGACCAGCGTCCATGAAGGGCGCACCCACGTGCTCGCCTACACGTCCGTCGAGTCGGCGCGCCGCCACCTCGGCCCCGGCTACGAGCAATTCGTACGGATGTCGCTGGTGGAGATGGCGCAGTCGTGGCAGGACCCCGACTGGTGGCTCGCGGTCAACTCCGGGCTGCCGATCGAGGCCTACCTGCCCGCCTGGTTCCTCAACCAGATCACCGCGGACCAGGTGAGGGCCGAGCAGCGACCGCACGCTCAGGAGACGGCTCCCACCCCGGCCGCTCAGCCGGTCCCCGCTCCGGAGCCCGGCACCGCCCCGGCGGGGCACGACGCCGAAGGCGTTGCGCACGCCGCGCCGGGCGGCTACGACACCGGCCCGCACGCCGCGCCGGGCGGCCACGACACCGGCCCGCACACCGCGCCGGGCGGCCAGGACACCGGGCTCGACCCGCGCCCGGCCCCGGACGGAACCGACCCGGCCATCGGCGGCCACCCCACACCCGGCGGCCAGGACACCGGGCTCGACCCGCATGCGATTCCGGGCGGGACCGGCCCGGCCACCGGCGGTTACCCCGCGCCCGGCGGTCAGGGCACCGATCTCGACCCGCACGCGATCCCGGGCGGCACCGACCCGGCCACCGGCGGCCACCCCACACCCGGCGGCCGGGACACCGGGCTCGACCCGCGCCCGGTCCCGGACGGGACCAGCCCTGCCACCGGCGGTCACCCCGCACCCGGTGACCAGGACAGTGATCGAGGCTCGCACGCGATCCCGGGCGGGAACGGCCCGGCCACCGGCGCGCACGCCGTGCCGGGCGGCGACGACGCCGGTTCCGCGCCGACCACGGCCTGGCCCGCGACGATCATCGACGTGCACACCGCGTCCGGCGTGTACGACGCGCCCGCCTCGCAGCCCGCGCCGGCCGACCGGCACGCCGCCCCGCCGGCGCCCCCCGCCGCGGAGAACGCCCCCGCACCCGTACAACCGGCCGAGTCGCAGGGCCCGGATCCGAGCTTCGCCCCGGCACCGGCCGGAGACGTGCCGACGGTTTCGTGGCCGGACGTGCATCAGCCCGTGCCCGGCGGAACGCCGCCCGCGCCGGACGCGCCCGAGCCTGGTACTCCCTCGGCGCCGCCGGACGGTCCCGCGCCGGCACCCGGCCCGGACGCCGCGCCGCCGTCCGGGGACGGCACGCGGTCGTACCCCTCGTACGCCACGGCGAGCGCGGTTCCGCCCGCACCCGGCACGCCGCCCCTGGCCGAGACCGCGCCGCAACCGGTCATCTCCGGTGACGAGCCGATGCCCGCCGGCCCCGACGAGGCGGCCGCCGCCGCCGAGCCGTCCCCGGACGCGACCGCCGGGCCGGACGCCCGGGTGCCGTCCTCCGACGCGCCCCTCACTCCCCACTTCACGGCCGGCGTCGAGTTCGTCCCGCTGGACGAGGAAGAGCGCCTGCTGTACGACGCCGCCGCGCGCGACGACCGGGACGGTTTCCTCCAAACGCTCCTGGGCGTACGCCAGATCTGGGTGCCCATGGTGGAGGGCGGCGACCTCATGCTGGGCCCTGGGCGGCCGGGCTTCCAGTGGTTCACCCGTGAGTCCGGCGGGCGTACCGTCGTCCCGCTGTTCACCGGACCGAGCCGGATGCGCGAGGCGATGGGCGGCCACTCGTTCGTCCTGTCCGACCTCGCCAAGGTCCTGCGCTTCTGGCCGGACCCGGCGTGGGACCTCGTCATCAACGACGGCTCCCCCATTGGCGCCACGATCCCCGGCGAGCGCATCATCGCCCTGTCGCGGCAGGTCGACGACGCGGCTGCGGAGCGGCTCACGAGCGACTTCCCGGCGCAGAACGACGCCGAGCGGCGGCTGTTCGAGGCCCGGAACGACCCGGCCATGCGTCTCACCGCGCTGCTCGAGGCGTCGGTGTTCCTGCCCGTGTGGAGCCGTACGCCGCCGACGGTGCAGACCCCGCCGAACGACCCGGCGTTCCCGTGGTCGGCGGTCCCGGTCCGCGGCCGAACGTCGGTGCTCGTGTTCACCTCCTTCGACTGGATGAAGGAGGCGGTCGGCACGACGGGTTTCGTCATGCCGAAGTTCGCCGACCTCATCGCCGCGTGGCCGGAGCCGAGTTGGGACGTGTCGGTGAACCCCGGCACCCCGATCGAGATCGCGCTGTCCGCCGAGGAGATCGGCGCGATCGCGGGCCGGTCCGCCGCGCCGCCACCCGAGGCGGCACCCGGCGGTGTCCCGCAGGACGCGACGGCCGAGGCGCCGCAGGCACCGGTCACGCCGCAGCCGGAGCCCGCGGCGGTCGTGGAGGCGCCCAGCGCCCCGGCCGAGGTGCCGCCGGCCGAACCGCAGGCGGCCCCGCTCTCGGAGCCGGCGCCGCAGCCCCCCGTGGCCGCACCGCCCGCCGCGGAGAGCGGGTTCACGATCATGCAGAAGGTCGTGGCCCACGACCAGGTCCCCTGGTATCTCGAGAAGGCGTACGACCGGGTCGCCGGCTTCGTGTACCGCGTTCCGGACGTCATCGACCTCAACACGCCGCGTCGGCTGTACGAATGCCTCGGCCTGATCCGCGACGGGGCGCCCTTCACCGCCGACGACCCCGAGGTGCACGTCATCCGGTGGCCCGCGTACCGCGCGGGGCTCTACCGCACGCCCTTCGGCGGCACGTCCGAAGACGCGCTCAAGGAGTGGGGCGAGGACGGCTGGGTCGTCGAGGCCCCGCCGTTCACCGGAGACGGCTTCGCCTCCGGCAGCGCGGGCAGCATCCCCGAGTACAAGGTCGAGAGTTTCAGGCTGCCGCACGGCTCGGAGATGTACGCCATCAGCAGTGACGGGTCCGAGCGCTTCGTCGCGAGGTACGACGCGGACCGGCTCGTGTGGGAGAACGAGAAGTGAACAGAGACGGCTACGTCGCTCGATGGCAGGGCGGCGACTACGACGCCGTGCCCGGTGTCGACGGTGAGGTCCGGCTGTACTCCGCCGGCCCGGCGGAAGGCTTCACCGAGATAGGGCCCGGCCGGTTCCTGCGAATCGTCCGCGAGGACGAGGTCGAGAGCCTGCGCTACCTGCGGACCCGTTGCACCTGGCGCGGAGAGCCGTTCGTCGTCATCGGCGAACACGAGGGCTGGGTACGCGTCGAGTACAGCGGCGGCCGTGCCCCCGTCGCCGCCGCTCTCGAATTGGAGCGGGTGGACATCGGCGTCTACCAGGCATGGGTCTCTCGCGACGAGATCACCGGGCTTCACCAAGAGCTCATCTAGAGGTTGCTGCGATATAACCTCGTTAGCACGGTTGATTGATCGGCTTTCACGTGATCGCATGATTCATAACCACCGAGCCGGGGTAAGCCGGGGTGGGCGTCTTTGCGGTGCGATGGGGAGGTTGTGAGCAGTGCTCGCACGATCGGCACGAAACCCGCTGGTCATCGTTCTCGGCGCAGGTATCGTCCTGATCGTCGGCAACGCCCCACCCGCCCTCGCGGCCGACGACACCTCCCAATCACCCTCCGTATCACCCTCCGGCTCGAAGCCGACAACGTCCGGGCACACGGCCAGTTCGAAACCGACGGACGGCACGAGCACCGAGTCAGCTTCTCCATCGCCGACCACACCGGCGCCAGTGCTGCATGTGACGCTCACGCTGCGGAGCAGTGGCACCTTCTACGCGGGAAGCGCGGTCTCGTACAGGGCGCATGTCTACAGCGAAAAGACCCCCGTCGATGACGTCAGATTGAGTCTCGGCGCGGATCCGGGTTCCATCAGCGCTCGCTGCACCATGGCGGCAGGAGGGCTCTGCAAGCTCGGGACTGTGGATTCCTCAGGCGAGAACGTCGACCTTACGGTCACCGTCTCATCCAAGTTGACCACGGGTGGAACGGTAACGGTGTCGGCGTACGCTTTCTCCGGATCAATCCATAACTCCGCTTCCTCTCCCGTCAAGGTGGCCAAGAAGCCGACCCCGTCTAAGTCGTCTACGCCGAAGCCGACGGCTACGCACTCGAGCGGATCGAGCAGTGGTAATAGCGGGTCGTCCGGGTCGAGTAGTAGTGGGTCGAGTTCGACGACGACTCCGTCGGGGAACCTGAACTCCGGGACGACGTCCGGGGCGAACAGCACGCCGCAGACGGCGCCGCAGAACAGCGCGGTGCTGCCGAACGTCGGACAGCAGAACCAGACGCAGGGCCAGACGAATCAGGTGCCGTCCACCGCGCCGCTCATCGAGAACGCCGGCAACTCGCAGTCGATGCAGAACGCCGCCGACGGGACGAACGAGCTGACGTTCGACAAGCTGGCCAGCACGCAGGCCGCGTGGCTCGCCGCGCTGCTCGTGGCGTTCGGGCTGCTGCTCACCCAGGTGCGACTCGGCAAGGCGACCAACCGGAACGTGAAGGCCGTTCCCAAGCCGAAGGGCACGCACCGCAAGCCTCGCGGTGGCACGCGTCGCGCCCACTGAACCACGGCTCTGAGCGCACGACCGGCCCGGTCCCGACGACTCCGTCGGGACCGGGCCGTTTCGCGTTGTCCGTACGGCGTGGTCGCGGGCGAAAGGCTCGGGAATTAGGTGTACGGGCCGCCTGGCGATTCCCTCATTTCCGGAGAATCGCCGGGTCGGCGGCGGCTTTGCCGAGTCTTCGGGCCGGGCTGGTCGGACGCGGTCGGCCGCGGGACCGGGAAAGCGACCGCTGCAAGCAGGACTCCTTCGTCCCGCCCGGGCGTCGTACTGCCGCGCGCGATGCGCCTACTGGCCGCGGACTCCGATCCGCACGTCCGGGCGAGGACGGTGGAACTCGTCTTCCGGTACGCGCACGGCGGCCCGGACGCGGCGGCCGCCCTGGCCCGCTCGCGGGACCACGACCCGTCCCCCGTCGTACGGAAGAAGGCCGGCCGGTACGCCCGGGCGGGACGGTCCATCGGAAGACCCCCGGCCGTCGAGCGCACTGAGCCGCCGCGGGGAGTGGTCCGTGATGGGGGGGCGGGCAGAAGGCTCGGGGACAGGCTCGTGGACAGCCCGGTGATTCCCCTCATTCCGGGGGAATCACCGGGTCGGCGGTGGCCCTTACCGAGCCTTCCGCCCGGCCACCGGGCCGGCGCACCGGTCGGACACCTGCCGACCCGCCTCGCATCGGGTCCCGCCACGGAGAGGACGGAGCCGTCAGTCCTCGATCCAGCGGCCGTGGAAGCCCATCGGCACGCGGCGCGGCAACCGTACGGAGGCGACGAACTCCAGGTCGGCGGCGTCGAGCACGAGCAGCTCCGAGCCGTCGCCGGAACGGTCGGTGACGATGGACAGCAGCCTGCCGTCGTCCTCGGCGCTCGCGTCGGGGGCGGGCACGTAGACCGCCTCGCCGGGCACGCCACCCACGTCGCGGACGCGGGAGGTGCCGGTGCGGGCGTCGTACTTGACGACGGCGGCGTCCGTCACCGTGTACAGGAAGCGGCTGGACCGGCCCAGCCGGGTCTCGTCGAAGGTCGGGAACTCCACGTTACGGTCGTCCAGCGGCTCCTCGTTGAGCGCGCCGGTCGCGGGGTCCAGCGTCCATCGGTGCAGGTACGCGCCGCCGCTCGCGGCGGCCGAGGCCGCCGGGTCGGGGCTGCCGCCGCTGCCCGACCAGAGGGCGGCGAAGCCGCCGCGGGCGTACCGGACGGCGTCCAGGACGATCCGCCCGCGCGCGTCCTCGTACGCGTTGCCGACGTGGAAGACGTAACAGGGGTCGATGTCGTACCAGCGGGTGGCGCCGCCGCCCCGGGGCATCACGCCGAGCCGCGCGCCGTACGCCTCGTCCCAGCGGTACGGCATGCCAGAGCCGAGGAGCTCCAGGTCGAACACGACGGGCAGGTCGAGCCAGAGCACGTGCCGCTCGGTGACGGCGAAGTCGTGGATCATCGTCGGTCCGGGGACGTCGACGCCCCGGCTCTCCACCAGTTCGCCGGTCGCGGAGAGCCGGTGGTAGGTGAGGTACGGCGGCGCGAACCCGTACCCGAAGAAGTGCAACTCCCCGGTGACCGGGTCCTCCTTGGGGTGGGCGGTCATCGCGGTCGTCAGCCGGCCGCCGAAGTCGCAGGGCCCGACCGTGTCCAGTTCGGGCGTCATCTCGTACGGCAGGCCGACCTCGACCAGCGCCATGATGCGGCCCGCGTGCCGGATGACGCTGGTGTTGGCCGGTGTCGCGGTCAGGTCCACCCCCTCCGGCCCGACGAACCGCGCTCCCTCGAGTTTGCGGGTGCGGACCCAGCGGTTGCGGTACCACTCGGCGCGGCCGTCGCGCAGGCGCACGCCGTGCAGCATGCCGTCGCCGCCGAACCAGTGCCCCGGGTCGCGGCCGGGCAGCGGGTTGGGGCCGTTGCGGAAGTAACGGCCGGTCAGGTCGGCGGGCAGCACGCCGGTCACCGGCAGGTCGACGGCGTCGGTCTCGTCGGCGACCGGGGCCTTGAGCCCGCTGAGGTAGTCTGGAAGGTTCATCGTCGTCTCCGTCTCGGCCGGCCGTGCGGCCGGCGCGCTCGCCAGGTGATGAAGGGTAGGGGCCGACCCGCTCACTGGGCGACGGGCCGGTGGCGGGCGGCGACGGTCGCGGGGTAGCGGGCGGTGAACAGCGCGGGCAGGACGAAGCCGGCGACCTTGACGAGGATGACGAGGGTCGTGGCGTGCGGGGCGACCTGGACCAGCAGCGCCAGCACGGCGCCCGTCACGGTGAACGCCGCCGCCCACACGGCCGTGATCACCGCGTTGACCCGGTAGAACAGCGGGTTGTCGTGCACTTCCGGCGGCGTCATCGTCCGCGCGATGCCCAGCGTGAAGGGCCGGCGCACGGCCAGGGAGCCCCACGCGACCAGGGCGAGCCACTCGTCGGAGACGGCCGATCCGTACGCGCCGAGCGGGGCCTTGGCGACGGTGAACGCCGCGATGGCCAGCGCGCCGAAGAACGCGACCGAGGTCGCCTCGATGATGAGCGCGTCCCAGGGCTTGCCGCCCCGGCGGTCGGCCGCCAGGAGGACCACTGCCAGGACCGCGCCGACGAGCGCGCCGTACCGCGAGTCGTGCGGCGTGCTGATCACGGCGAAGGCGATCCAGGGAAGGAAGGTGCGGAGGTAGCCGAGCACCGGGGCTCCTTAGTGACATTCCTGTTGTGACATGTCGAAAGTAGAACCTCCACTAGCGACATGTCAACAGTGGAATGTAGGCTCGAGACATGAGTCTCCGTCACGCCGTACTCGGCCTGCTGTCCTCGGGCCCCGCCAGCGGATACGACCTGCTGAAAATCTTCGAGATCTCGCTCGCCAACGTGTGGCCGGCCACCCAGAGCCAGCTCTACGCCGAGCTCGGCCGGCTCGCCGACGCCGGTTTCGTCGCCGTCGCCGCCGAGGGCCCGCGCGGTCGCAAGGAGTACGCGATCACCGATGCCGGCCGGGCCGAGCTGCACCACTGGATGACCGAGGTCGAGCCGACGCAGGTGAACCGGAGCGACATGCTCCTGCGCGTCTTCTTCCTCGGCGTGCTCGACCCCGACGAGGCCTGGTCCTACCTCCACAGTCGGGCGGAGGTCGCGGACCAGCGGCACCGGGCCCTCGCCGAGCTGCGGGAGTTCGTGGCGCAGGGCGATGATCCGCTGTCGGTCTACGGCCTGCTCGCCCTCGAATGGGGGCTGCGCTTCGCCGCCACCCAGCGGGACTGGGCCGAGTGGGCCGAGCGGGAGATCGACCGGATCGGCGTGCGCAAGGACCGCCGCGAGGTCTCGGGCTGACGGCCCCGCGTCCATCCCGCCCGGGCGAAACGCTCGGTGATGAGCGGGCGAACCGCCGGACGATCCCGGACGTCACGCGCCGAACCACCAGCCGTTTCAAGGCCTTCACCGAGCGTTTCGCCCGCCCCGACGGCTCGACGCCCGCGGTGTCATGATCCCTGGCGTTCACTGACCTCTAGCAGCAGCGAACGCCAGGCATCTTTACCGGGACCACCGCACTAGCGGTCATCCGCGCATGAGCTCGTGGCAGGCGATCGCCGTGGCGGCCACGACGTTCAGGGAGTCGACGCCCAGGTCCATCGCGCCGGCGCTCATCGGGATGCAGACCGGATGGTCGGCCTCCCGCAGCCAGCGGGAGGACAGCCCGTCGCCCTCCGTGCCGAGCAGCAGGGCGGCCCGCTCCCCCATCGGCGCCTTCTGCAGCGGGACGGCCGACTGGTCCGGGGTGAGGGCGAGCAGCGTGAAGCCGGCGTCGCGCAGCTCGGCGAGGCCGTCGTGCCAGTCCGTCATCCGGGCGTACGGGATGGCGAACACCGCGCCCATCGACACCTTCACCGACCGCCGGTACAGCGGGTCGGCGCACCGCGGGGACAGGATGACGGCGTCGACGCCGAGCGCCGCCGCACAGCGGAAGATGGCCCCGACGTTCCCGTGGTCGACCAGGTCCTCCAGCACGAGGATCCGGCGCGGCCGCCCTCGTCCGCCGCGACCGGCGTAGCCCCCCTCGCCGCCGACCTCCGACACCCCATCGGAGGCGCCTCCGACCGGCCGGACACGCCCGCCCTCCCGACCACCACCGCCGACGACCCCGGCGGTCCCGACACCGCCGACCTCCGACACCCCGCCGGAGGCACCTCCGACCGCCCGGACACGCCCGCCGTCCTGACCGTCGCTGTCCTGGCCGCCGCCGTCGACCTGGCAGCCGTCGTCGTCCTGGCAGCCGTCGTCGTCTTGGCCGTGCTTCTCTTGATCGGTGTTGTCGTTGTGCCGGCCGGCGGGCGGGGCGCCGGCCAGGACGGCGGCGACCGAGGGCAGGGGCAAACGTTCCATCGAGGCCAGGGCGCCGCGATGCACCGCGAACCCGGTGACCGCCTCGACCACTTCGTCGTCGGCGACATAGACGGGGGCGTCGCCGACCACGTCGGACAGCGGCTCCACCCAGCGCCGGGCCATCAGCAGGGACCGCACCGGGTAGCCGGTGGCGACGGCCCGCCGGATGACCTTCTCCCCCTCGGCCATGAACAGGCCGTGCTCGACCTCCAGGCTCTTGCGCAGGTTCACGTCGCGCAGCCGCGTGTAGTCGGCGAGCCGCGGGTCGGCGGGGTCGGTGACGGGGATCAGGCGGGCCATGGCCTCAGTATCGCGGGCGCCCTCCACCGGAACGGCGCGGGGCGGGTCGCCCGGCGCCGGCCGGTCAGGGCAGCCGCAGGACGGCGAACAGTGCCCGGTGGTCGCTGCGCGACCGCCCATAGATCTTGACCCGCAGCACCGCGCAGCGTCGGTCGGCCAGCACGTGGTCGATGGTGATGGGCGGCCACGGCCGGAACGTCGGCACCAGGCCCTGTCCTCTGGCGTCTGCGGCGTCGACGTACCCGCTGTGGATGACCTTCCGCAGCCGCGCGTGGTCGAGCGTGGCGTTGAAGTCTCCGGCAAGGATCCCGACCTGGCCGCCGGGGGTCGCGTGGGGCACCCGTGCGAGGTCGTGCGTCCAGGTCTTGATGTCCGACCCGAGCGGGGCCGGCGGGTGCACGGCCGTCATGCGCACGGGTGCGGTGCCGGGCACGGCGAGGGTCGCGCTGGGCATCGCGGACATCGTCCCCCGGACGGGCGTGGGCGTGAGCGGGTACCGGGCGTACAGCCCGATGCCCGCGGCGCCGGGCTTCGGGTCGAGGATCCGGTACGGGAAGAGGCGCCCGATCCCCGCCGCGTCGAGACGAGCGGCCGCCTCCGGCGTGAACTCCTCGACGCTGAGGACGTCGGCGCGCGTGCGCCGGGCCAGATCGACGAGGCCGGCGTCGCCCGCCTCACCGAACCGCAGGTTCGAGGTGAGGATCCGCAGCTCGGGCCCGCTCGCGCGCGGGGTGTCCGCGGCGACCGCGCGCGGCAGCACGATTCCGGCGAACAGCGCGGTGACGGCCACCGCCGCGACGAACGCCACCCGGTCCCGGACGACGGCGGCCACGACGAGCGGGAGCACCATCGCGGCGAAGGCGTACGGCACGGCGGCCATCGCCGGGATGAGCAGTGGTGCGAGGGGACCGATGCGGTCGGCGCCGAAGAGACGTGCGAGGGCCCACAACGCGAAGCACCCGACAAGGACTCGCGCGACGATCGCCCATCTCCGGCGGCGCATCCGTGGGGGGTCGGTCACCGATGCCGTGAGCGAGTCAGTCATCCGTGTGCCTCCCCCGTACCCGTACCGTTCTCCTCCACTTTGCCCGATCGCGCTGGACGCGGAACGACGACGCGCGGCACGGACGTCGAGGGCCGCACCGCCCAGTGGCGTTCTGCCGAGGATTTCGGTGGTCAGCGCGACGGAGATCCGGGGCGCAGAGTGGTGCCCGGACGCAGCCCCGCCAGGGCGAGCGCGATGCGCTGTTCGCCGGTCGCCGGTCGGCGGTCGGCGGGCGCCGGACGGCGGGCAGCGGGCAGCGGGCGCCGGTCGGCGGGCAGCGGACAGCCGGCCGCGGTCGGCGGTCGGCGGTCGGCGGACAGCTGGCCGCGGGCAGCCGGCAGCCGGCCGCGGGCAGCCGGCGGCGGACGGCCGGCGGCGGCGAGCTCACCGAACGGATCGGCCCGGCCATGTCGTCCTGGTCGGCCTCGTGGCGCGCCGGACTCGTCGGTGCGGCGCGGCGGCGGAATCGGCGCGATGGACCGGGCCGTAAGGGGCCTCGACGGAGCGGGCGGGGGCGGGCCGGTGAGTTGACCGGCGCATTGACAGGAGCGGTCAGTGGCGGGCGAGTACGGCGACCGGCGGAACACGCGCCGCCCGCCGCGGATCGGCGCGACGGACAGATGGCGGCGGTCGCCGGCGGCCGTCTTCACCTGGGTGAGGCGACGGCGCGCAACCGCCCGTCGGCCGGACCCGGCCACCGGAGGGTGATACTGGCGAGTATCTAAATGATCTTTACTGGCGATGACCTGCGACATCGCGCGAAATGATCATCTTTGTTACCAATTGCGAAGACCGCTACAGTTCCGCTCTAACACTCATCCCTGCCGGCCGCGAGATGGGACAGCTGTGAGCCGACGTCGTCGCAACGACCCGCCCCCGGGTGACACGCCCGGCGACGGCCAGCCCTATCGACCGTCGGGAGACGGCCGCCCCCCGGGGGACCGGACACCCGATGCCGGCCAGAGTCCCTTCGCGCCGCGCTCCTCCGCGCCGGGCGATTCGCAGTACGACACGACCGGCGGGTACGGCATCGGCGCCCCCGGCTCCTACCCTGCCGGCGGCGGCCCGGGCGGCCCCGGTTCCTACGCCGGTAGCGGCGAGCGCGGCCGCTACGGCGCCGCGCCCGGCGCGTACTCCGGTCATGGCGAGCAGAACCGGAACACCACCGGCTCCGGAGCCGGTGGGCGGGACCGCTACGGCGCCGCTTCCGGTTCCAACCCCGGATCGGGTGAGCGCGACCGCTACGGCACCGGCTCGTACGACTCCTCCTCTTACGTCCCGGGCGGCGGGTTCTTCGGCAGGCAGGGCGGCGGCCTGGCCGGCTCCGGCGGCGGCTCTGGTTACAGCGACGGCTCGGCGTACGGTGGCGGCTCGGGGTACAACGACGGCTCGGCGTACGGCACCGGTCCCGGTTACGGCGGCACCGGGTCCGGCTACGGGGCCGGGCAGGACCGCGGTCCGGGCGGGAGCGGCCCCGGCGGGAGCGGCCCCGGCGGGGCCGGCTCCGGTGGTACTGGATCCGGTGGTACTGGATCCGGCGGAGCGGGCTACGGAGGCACGGGATCCGGAGGGTCCGGGTACGGAGGTCCGGGCCGGGGCGACGCGGGGGCGGGCGGATCCGACGACGGCCGGCCGCAGCCTTCCGCTCCCGGCACGGGACGCCGCCGCGTCCAGCGCCGGCGTACGATCGGCGCGCTGATCGGCCCGCTCGCCGGCGCGATCGGCCTGGCGATCCTGCTCGGCGCGGGGGTCTACGCGCTCGCCGACAGCAGCAAGTGCGGCGGCACCCCGATCAGCCTCAAGGTCGTTGCGGCACCCGACATCGCCCCGGCCGTCAGCGACATCACCAACTCGTTCAACCGGGAACGGCACTCCGTCGACGGCAAGTGCGTGAAGGCGGTGGTGAAGGCCGCCGACCCGGCGGGCACCACCACGATCCTGTCCGGTCAGGGCACGGTGCCGGGGGACGTGACGCCGGACGTGTGGATCCCGGACTCATCGCTGTGGGTCACGCTCGTGCGCAGCTCGCCCAAGGGCGCGTCCAGCGTGAACAGCACGCCGACGAGCGTGGCCGAGACCCCGCTCGTCGTGGCGACCACCCGGGGCTTCGCCAACAAGATCAGCGGTCAGGGCGTCCGGCCCACCTGGGACATGCTGCTCAAGGCCACCGACGCCCTCGCCGCCGGCGCGGTCAGCAAGAACGACATGCTCCCGGCGAACTCGGTCCACCTGCAGATCCTCGACCCGACGCGCAACGCCGGCGGGCTCGGCGCGGTCGTCATGACCCGGATGCTGCTGCAGGGCGACCCGAACGCCAACGCGATCTTCACCCAGATGGCGCGGAAGGTGCAGAACAGCCTCTCCCCCAACACGCAGGCGCTGTTCGCCACCTTCCACCGCAACCTGCACGGCCGGGCACCCGTCGTGATCGTCCCGGAGCAGGCGGTCTGGAAGTACAACCAGGGCAGGCCCAGCACGCCGGCCAGCGCCATCTACCCGAACGAGGGCATGCTCAGCCTCGACCATCCCTACACCCTGACCACGGACGACGACACGAAGGTCCGCGCGGCGCAGGTGCTGGAGAAGGCGATGAGCACCGAGCAGGCGCACGCCGCGGTGCGCGCCCTCGGGTTCCGTACCCCGGACGGGAGGGCCGGCACCGGGTTCGCGTCCGCGAGCGGGCTGAGCCCCCGGATCCCCCGGGCGCTTCCGACGCCGGGTTCCAGCGACGTCACCGGCGTCGTGCAGGCCTGGGCGAAGTTGTCGCTGCGCACGCGGATGCTGACGCTGCTCGACGTGTCCGGGTCCATGGCACAGTCGGTCGGCAAGGGCGTCACCCGGATGGAGGCGACCGCGCAGGTGGCGCAGGGCGGTCTGGCGCTGCTGCCCGACGACAGCGACCTGGGGCTGTGGACGTTCTCCACGAACCTCAAGGGGAACCAGGACTACCGGACCGAGGTGCCGATCGGCCCGCTGTCCACCCGGCTCGGATCGGGGACGCGCCGGCAGGCCATCCTGAGCGCGCTGGGCCGCCTCCGGCCCAAGCCGGACGGCAACACGGGGCTGTACGACTCGGTGCTGGCGGCGTACCGGTCGATGAAGAAGACGTACAAGCCCGGCTACTACAACTCCGTCCTCGTGTTCACCGACGGCAAGAACGACAAGAACAACGGCATCTCGCTGAGCACCCTTCTGCGGACGCTGAAGAGGGAGAACGACCCGAACGCGCCGGTCATGCTCATCTTCATCGGCTTCGGCCCGGACGTCGACATGGCCTCCATGCAGAAGATCGCCGCCGAGACCGACGGCGCGGCGTACCAGACGATGAAGCCGCAGGAGATCCAGCGCATCTTCCTGGAGACGGTGGCGCGCCGGATCTGCGCGCCGGAGTGTCACTGACCTGCGAAAACCCGGCTCGGCGCGCTGGAGCGCCGAGCCGGGCGAAAAAAATCCAGATTCTCTGGAGAATCCGGTGAACCAACGTCACCCACGCGGCGTCTCTTTTACGGAGGCCCGACGGGAGCGGGGCGTCGGGCCTCCTTCTAATCTCCGGGGGCGCGTCCGACACCACACCTCCGGGAGGTCGCTGTGGCCGGTTGGCCCAGTCTCGGTCGCGTCGATGACCGCCGGTTGGCGCAGGAGCTGCGCACCGGCGATACCAGCGCGCTCGCCCAGATATACACCATTTACGCGCCACGCCTGTTCGACTACTGTCACGCGTTGCTGCGTGACGAGGATCTCGCGGCGGAGGCGCTCCGCGACTCGCTGATCGCCGCGCAAGCGCACATCGACAGGCTGCGGGAGCCGGAGCGGTTCCGCAGCTGGCTCTACGCGCTCGTGCGGAACGAGTGCCTGCGGCGGCTGCGCGACCCGCAGACGCCCGAGGAGCGGCGCCCGGCCGCCGAGGAGGCCGACGACGCGTTCCTCGACACCGAGGAACGCAACCGCCGCCTCGAGACCCGACGGCTCGTGCACAGCGCGCTGGCCGGCCTGCCGGGCCGCCACCGCGAGGCCGTGGACCTCACCGTCCGCCACGAGCTGGCCGCCGAGGAGCTGGCCGGCGTCCTGGGGATCTCCTCCCAGGAGGCCCTCGAGCTGACGGCCGAGTCCCGCGACGAGCTCGACAACGCCCTCGCCGCCGCGATCATCGCACGTACGGGGCGGGGCGACTGCCCGAGCGTCGCGGCGCTGGTGGACGAGCACGAGTGGCCGCTGCCGCCCGAGGTGTCCCGCAAGCTCATCCGACACATCGCCTCCTGCCCGACCTGCCGGGACCGCCGCAAGCGCAAGGTCTCGACGACCCGGCTCCTGCAGATCATGCCGGTGGCCGCGCTCCCTCCGGGGCTGCGCGACGCGGTCCTGACGCTGGCGACCGCCCCCGACCTGCCCGAGGCCCGGTCGCGCGTCGCGCAGCGCGCGGAGCCGTTCGACGCCTGGGGCTGGCCGACCAGCCTGGACCACGTCCGGCCGGCCCGCGACGACGACCGGCGGGGCGTTCCCCGGCTGTGGCCGGCCGTGGGCGCGGCCGCGTGCGTCCTCCTCGTCGCCGGAGCCGTCTTCCTCGTCACGGGCGGCTCGTCCGCCCAGCACCCGTCGGGGGACTCCCGCCGCCCGGTCGCCGCCGACACGGGCGCCTCCCCCTCCGACAGCCCGTCGGCCGACGGCCCCGGCGACTCGGGCTCACCCGATCCCACGCCGAGCGGTACGACACCCACCCCGACACCGACCCGTACGAGCAGGACGCCCACCCCGACGCCGACGGCGACCACGCGGAGGCCGGCGCCCAGGCCGACGCACACCCGGAGAACGAGCTCGCCGAGGCCCGTACCCGGCACGCTCGTGGTGGCCGGGGGCTCGGGCCCGACGCAGACCGTGACGCTGACCGCCGAGGGCGGCAGCGTCGGCTGGACGGCGAGCCCCGGCAAGTACGTCACGATCGGCGGCCCGACCCGCGGCACGCTCGCGGCGGGGCGGTCGGTGACGCTCGCCGCCACGGCCGACACGGCCACCGCCTGCGCGGCCGACACTCCGGTCGAGCAGTCGGGCGTCACCTTCACCCCGAACGGCGCGGTCACGCTGTCCTGGACCTGCTGACGCGCACGTCGGAGGGAAAATCCGATCTGGGAGTGATCGGGTCCTTACGCGACGGACGGCTGGAGTGCCAGGATGCGCCACATGACTCCTGACGTGGCCGCATTCCGAGCCGCCCGCGACTTTCTGCTGGCGAACGCCGAAGACTACGAGACCGCCTACCGTGAGTTCCGCTGGCCCGAGGTCGCCGGGTTCAACTGGGCGCTGGACTGGTTCGACGGCGTACTCGCCGCGGAGACCCCCGACCGTCCCGCCCTGTGGATCGTCGAAGAGGACGGCTCGGAGCTGAAACTGACGTTCGCCGAGCTCGCGGACCGGTCCGGCCGGGTGGCGGGCTGGCTGCGGGCCAATGGCGTACGGCGGGGCGACCGGATCCTGCTCATGCTCGGGAACCAGGTCGAACTGTGGGAGACGATGCTGGCGGCGATGAAGCTCGGCGCCGTGGTCGTCCCCGCGACCACCCTGCTGACCCCCGACGACCTGCGCGACCGGGTCGCCCGGGGCGGCGTCTCGCACGTCGTGACCGGGGCGGCCGACACGGCCAAGTTCGCCGGTCTGGCGGGCGAGCTGACGAGGATCTGCGTGGGCACGGCGGACGGCTGGCTGTCGTACGGCGACGCCTACGGACACGAGCCGTACGACGGGACCGGGACGACGACGCACGCCGGCGACACGCTCCTGCTGTACTTCACCTCCGGGACGACCGCCCGCCCGAAGCTCGTCGAGCACACGTACGCGTCGTACCCCGTCGGGCACCTGTCGACGATGTACTGGATCGGCCTGCGCCCCGGTGACGTGCACCTGAACGTCTCCTCGCCCGGCTGGGCCAAGCACGCGTGGAGCAACGTCTTCGCGCCGTGGAACGCCGGCGCGTGCGTGCTGGTCCTGAACTACGCGCGGTTCAGCGCGCCCGCGCTGCTGGAGGTCATGCGGCGGTGTGAGGTGACGACGTTCTGCGCGCCGCCGACGGTGTGGCGGATGCTGATCCAGGAGGACCTGCGGTCCTGGCGGCTGAACCTGCGCATCACCGTCGCGGCGGGCGAGCCGCTCAACCCGGAGATCATCGACCAGGTCCGCGAACAGTGGGGTCTCACCGTGCGCGACGGCTACGGCCAGACCGAGACCACGGCCCAGATCGGCAACTCCCCGGGGCAGCCGCTGAAGCCCGGGTCGATGGGCCGCCCGCTGCCGGGGTACCGGATCGCGCTCATCGACCCGGTGAGCGGACGGCCCGCCGACGAGGGCGAGGTGTGCATCGACCTGTCCGAGCGTCCGGTCGCGCTGATGGCCGGGTACCGCGACGACACCGGGCGGACCGACGAGGCGATGGACGGGGGTTACTACCACACCGGTGACGTGGCCTCCGTGGACGCCGACGGCTACGTCACGTTCGTGGGGCGCACCGACGACGTCTTCAAGGCGTCGGACTACAAGATCTCGCCGTTCGAGCTGGAGAGCGTGCTGCTGGAGCACGACGCGGTCGCCGAGGCCGCCGTGGTGCCCGCCGCCGACCCGGTGCGGCTCGCCGTGCCGAAGGCGTACGTCTCGCTGGCGGCCGGTCACGAGGCGACGGCCGAGACCGCGCGCTCGATCCTCGCCCACTGTCGGCAGCGGCTCGCCCCGTACAAGCGGGTGCGCCGGCTGGAGTTCGGCGAGCTGCCGAAGACGATCTCCGGGAAGATCCGCCGGGTCGAGCTGCGGGGGCTGGAGGGCGCGGACCGACGCGCCGGCGAGTTCCGGGAGGAGGACTTCCCGGACCTGAGGTCCTGACGAGACCGATCACTCAGCGTCAAGATCTCTCGCACGTCACGGAAACCGATTACTCACTGTTGCCTGCTTTGCCGCTTTTGCCACCAAACCGGCCTCTCCCCGGATGATCGATGGCAGGATGCGTGAACCGAAGACGCCAGTGGGGCGTCTGTGTCTTCTCTGGCAGGCGAGCAGCGGGAGGATCTGTGGCCGGGTGGCCGACCAACGACAGGGCTGATGACCAACGGCTGGCACAAGCTCTCCAGGCGGGCGACCCGACCGCGATGGCGGGGATCTACGACGCGTACGCGCCACGGCTGTACGACTACTGCCATGTGCTGCTCCGCGACCAGGAGCTGGCCGCCCAGGGTCTGCACGACTCTTTGATCATCGTCCAGGAACGGATCTCGGCGCTGTCGTACCCCGGGCTGTTCCGGGGCTGGCTGTACGCCGTGACGCGTGCCGAGTGCCTGCGCCGCCGCGCCGAGACCGGGATCCCCGAGGACCGGCGCAAGGCGCGGGAGGCCGAAGGCCCGGTGGAGACCGACGAGTCGACCCGCCGGCTGGTCCATGCCGCGCTGATGGTGCTGAGCAGCGCCCAGCGCGAGCTGCTCGACCTGGCGCTACGGCACGAGCTCGACACCGACGAGCTCGCCGGGGTGCTGAGCGCGACGCCGCAGGAGGTGGTGACGCTCGTCGAACAGGCCCGGAACGACCTGGACGACGCCTTCGCCGCCGTGGTCGTCGCGGCGACCGGGCGGGACGACTGCCCGAGCGTGCCCGGCCTGGCCGGCCCGGCGGGCCGGCCGCTGGACGCCGAGACCTGCGGCCGGCTCGCCCGCCACATCGGGAGCTGCCCGATCTGCGGGCTGCGCGCGAACCGCAAGGTGGCGACCGCCCGGCTGCTGCACACGATGCCGATCGCGGCCGTGCCGGCCGACCTGCGGGCGCGCGTGCTCGGCACCGTGACGCCCGAGTACGCGGACCTGCGGGCGACGATCGCGGCGCGCTTCGACGAGCCCCGGTCGGCGCCGCGTCACGAGCCCGATGAGGACCGGCCGAGCAGGAGGGCCGGGATGTGGGTGGCGCTGGGAGCGGTCGCCTGCGGCGTCCTGATCTTCGGCGGGATCCTCCTCGTGCTGACCGGCTCGGGCGGCGACGCGAACTCCGGCGACCAGGCCGCCGCCGCGCCGCCCAGCGGCTCGCCCAGCGACGATCCGTCCGCGTCGTCCCCGGTCGGCCCGTCACCGAGCAGGTCCGACAAGTCGCCGACCCCGACCCCGACGCCCACCCCGAAGAAGAGCAGGACGCCGAAGCCACTGCGGACCGCCGGCCACCCCGAACGCACCACCCCCGTCCCGACGACGTCCTCCGCGCGGCCTCCGGCCTCCGGGACTCTGGCCGTGGCCGGCTGCGACATGCGGTACACCGGCCACTGCGAGGTGAAGGTGACCGCCGAGGGCGGACCGGTGCACTGGGCCGTCGCCGGTACCCAGGGTGGGATCAGCGCCAGCGGCGCCGGCGACCTCGACGCGGGACAGTCGGCCTACGTGCCGGTCGCCCGCGACTACAAGGACTTCTGCGTCTTCGAGGACAAGGGCGCGGTGAAGTTCGCCTCGGGCTCGTCGGCCGACGTGCACTGGAACTGCTGACACCCGCCGGCCCCGCACCCCTCGGACGGTCCCGCACCCCCCAAAAAAGGCCCCGGTACCTCCCAGAACAGACCCGCATCGCCCCGGACGGTCCGCGCCGTCCCGAACCCGGTTTCGGTCACGATCGGCGGGAGCTCCCGCACCGGAACCGGCGGCGAAGCGTAGTCAGTATGAGCACTTTCGTGGCAGAAGGCGGTCATAAGGCCCGCGTTAGTGGCAGTATTCGGGAACTGAAGTTACGCCTGGGTCTTCTGGGCACTGGGGGACGAACCGACCAGCGGGGAGGGGCACGTGGCCGGGTGGCCGACGATCGACAGGGCCGAGGACCAGCGGCTGGCACGGGCACTCGACGCCGGGGACACCAACGCCATCGCGCAGCTCTACTCCGCGTACGCGGACCAGCTCTTCGACTACTGCCACGTCCTGCTGCGCGACGAGGACGCGGCCGCGGAGGCCGTGCACGACTCGCTCATCGCGGTCCGGGAGCGCATCGGCGCGCTCCCCGACCCCCGGCTGTTCCGGGGCTGGCTGTACGCCACGACGCGCGCCGACTGCCTGCGCCGCCTCGCGCACGGCGAGCTCCCGGCCGAGCGCCGGCCGGCGCCGGAGACCGACGTCGCCAACGGCCTGGACGCGGCGACCCTCGGGTTCCTGCGCGGCGCGCTCCACGTGCAGGGCCCTCAGCAACGCGAGGCCCTCGACCTGGCCGTACGGCACGAACTGGACCCGCACGAGCTGTCCGAGGTGCTGGGAACGACGCCGCAAGAGGCGTCCGCGCTGGTCGAGCAGGCGCGGGCCGACGTCGACGAGGCGCTCGCCGCGGTCGTCGTCGCGGCGACCGGCCGGGACGACTGCCCGAGCGTTCCGGCCCTGGCGGGACCACCGGGCGAGCCGCTCGACGCGGAGCGGTGCACGGCGCTGGCCGGGCACATCGACGGCTGCCCGATCTGCGCCCTGCGCGTGAACGGCGAGGTCGCGGTGGACGTGCTGCTGCGGGCCATGCCCGTCGCCGTCCTCCCCACGAACCTGCGCGGGCGCGTCCTGGCCACGGCGTTCTCCCCGGAACACGCCCAGGCTCGGGCGACCATCGCGATGCGCTTCGCCCCGCCGCCGCCGGCCGCCGCCGAACCGCCGCCCGCGAAACGACGCAAGGCCTCGCCCGTGTGGGTCGTCGCCGCCGCGGCGGCCTGCGCGGTCCTTGTCCTCTGCGGCTTCCTGCTCGTGTCGCCCGGGTCGGGCGGCTCGAACGGCGAGCAGCCCACCGACGGCCACGCCGCCGCGGCGGCTCCGGGTGGCTCCCCGACGGACGACGGCCCGATGACCTCGCACTCCGCGGGCTCCTCGCCGACCGCCAAGACGAGCACACCGACGCCCACGCCCACGCCGACCCCGACGCCGACCCCGGCGAAGCCCACGCACGGCAGGACCGCCGTGCCGACCCGCCATTCCCGGCCCCCCGCCCACCCGTCGCAGCACACGACGTCCCCCTCCCAGCCGCAGCCGGGCAGGCTCGTCGTCTCCGGGTGCGACATGGGAGACGGGGACCAGTGCGAGATCGGCCTGTACGCGCAGAACGGCTCGGTCACCTGGTCCGTCACGGGTACCAGCGGCAACGTCAGCACGGGCGGCAGCGGCACCCTCGCCGCGGGCAAGCGCACGTACCTCACGGTCAGTCACTACGGCGGGTGCCGGCGCGGCCGGGAGGGCTCGGTGTACTTCTCCTCCGGCGACGTCGCCTCCGTCACCTGGCACTGCTACTACTGAGCCGCCGGGTGGTCCCCGGCCATCGCCGCCGAGTGGCCATACCGGCGGCGCGGCCGGGCCCGTACGGTCGGACCCATGGACCTGCCTGCCAAGAAGGCGCTGCTGCGCGCCCTGCACGAGGAGCGCCCGGACGACCGGGGCCTGCCCCTGATCCTGCCGAACGCCTGGGACGCCGCCAGCGCCCGCGTGCTCGTGGACGCCGGGTTCCCCGCGATCGCGACCGCGAGCCACGCGGTGTCCGCGAGCCTCGGGTACGGCGACGGGGAGGGGGCGCCGCATGAGGAGATGTTCGCCGCGGCCGGTCGCGTGACCCGCAGTGTCGACGTCCCGGTCTCGGTCGACGCCGAGGCCGGGTACGGACTGCCGCCGGCCGAGCTGGCCACCCGGTTGCGCGACGCCGGCGCCGCGGGCTGCAACCTCGAGGACACCGTGCACGGCGCACCGGGCGCGGGCCACGCCCTCGCCGACGTGACCGCGCAGGCCGAGCGGATCGCCGCGCTGCGGGACGCCGACCGCGACCTGTTCATCAACGCCCGGGTCGACGCGTACGCCGACGGCGTGCTGCCCGGCGCGTCGGACGCCGAACGCCTGGAGGAGGCCGTCGGCCGCGCCCTCGCCTACCTCGACGCGGGAGCCGACGGCGTCTTCGTCATCATGGTCTCCGACGAGGAGACGATCGCGAAGCTCGCCGACCGGATCCCCGCGCCGCTCAACGTGCTGTACCGGCCCGGCATGCCCTCTCTCGCCCGGCTCGGCGAGCTGGGGGTGCGCCGGGTGACGTTCGGCCCGGGACTGCATCGGGCGACGCTCACGCTGCTGGCCGGACTCGCCGAGCGGCTGCGCGTCGGCGAGACCCCCGAGCCGTAGCCCCGGCCCGGGAGTCGACCGGCGAGACTCCTGAGATCCCTGCTCGGACGCCCGGTCGGCTTCGCCCGGCGAGGCGGCCGGCGAGATCCCGACCCGGCACCCGGCCGGCCCCGGCCCCGGCCCCGGCGGCCGCGCCCGGCGGTCTGGACGCGGCGATCCGGACCCGGCGGTCTGGACGCGGCGGTCTGGACGCGGCGGTCTGGACGCGGCGAGAGGCCGGGATCGTGGCCGGACGCGCCGTCGGCCCGGTGAGCCGTGTGCGCCGGCGCGGTCCGGAGCGGTGACTCAGCCCTCGTCGAGGGTGCGGTGGGCGCGGTCGAGGAGGATCGGCACGGACTCGCCGATCTGGTCGAAGCCCTCGCCCACCGTCGCCTTCTGCAGGTACCTGACGTGGATGCCCTCCAGCACCACGGCCAGCTTGAAGCAGCCGAACGCCACGTAGAAGTCCAGGTCGGTCAGGTCGTATCCGGTGGTCGAGGCGTAGCGGTCGGCGAACTCCCGGCTCGACAGGAAACCGGGCGCGGTCGTGACCGTCGAGCCGACCGGGATCGCCTCGCGCTCGTCGTCGCCGGGGTCGGTCCAGTACACCAGCGTCAGCCCGAGGTCGGACAGCGGGTCACCGAGGGTGGACATCTCCCAGTCGACGACCGCGGCGATCTCGGGCTCGGGCGCCAGCCGTACGAGCGCGTTGTCGAGGCGGAAGTCGCCGTGGACGAGGCCGGTGATCCCGTCGCCCGGCAGGCGCGCGGCGAGCCGCTCGACGAGCCTTTCGTACGACACGCGGACGTCATCCCCGGCGGTGGGGTCCGCGGAGAAGGAGGCGTCCCACTGCTTGCGCCAGCGGGCGAGCTGACGGGTCATGTACCCCTGGGGACGGCCGAACCCGGCGAGCCCGGCCTTGTCGACGTCGAGCAGGTGGATGGCGGCGAACGCGTCCGCCAGACGCTCGCTCAGGGCGCGGGCCTGCTCGGGCGTGACGTCCGCGGCATCCTCGGCGGTGCGCAGCACCCTGCCCTCGACGTGCTCCATCACGTAGAAGGGCGCGCCGATGACGTCCTCGTCCAGGCACAGCGCCAGCGGGGTGGGCACCGGGACGTCGCTGCCGGCCAGCGCGGACAGCACGGTGTGCTCCCGGCGCATGTCGTGGGCGGTGGGCAGCACATGGCCGAGGGGCGGGCGGCGCAGCACGACGCGCCGGTCGCCGAGCCGCAGCAGGTAGGTCAGGTTGGACCGGCCGCCGGCGAGCAGGTCGATGCCCGTGACCGGGACGTCGCCACCGGCCAGGTTGTCCGTCAGCCAGGACGACAGCCGGGGGACGTCGATCCCGGGAACATCGGCCACCTCGGTCATGAAGCCTCCTTCGTCGGAGAAGTGACCGGAGGGACTGTGTTGCCCATGCCCTCGCTGCGCTCGGTCATGAAGCCTCCTTCGTCGGAGAAGTGACCAGAGGGGCCGTGCTGTCGGTGCCCTCGCTGCGCTCGGTCATGAGCCCCTCCACTTCGGTCCGTGGCGCTCGTTCCGGCCGGTCGCGCGCCGCTCAGCGCCTATTAGAACGCGACTCGGTAGAGCGGCGCCAATCGCCCCCGCCCCGGCCGGATCCGGCCGGGGCGCGTAGCGAAGAGTCACCAGGGGTAGGCAATCGACCCGTTGGGGTATCAGGAACTAGAAAGGTGACCGTTCCCCCGAAACGCTCCCTGAATGGGACGAAGCTCCCAGCCCATCGCAACACCATCCGGGCAAGAATCCGACCCGATGGAAGGAAACAGACCGTGGCCGACGCATGGCTGCCTGGCGCCGGACGCCTGCATACCGCGCATGACGGTGGATCGCCCAAGGGCGGCGCGCCTCGTGCGGTCTGGCACACCAGTGAAACCGACCCACGCCGGATCTCCGCACGCTCGGTCGCCCAGCGTCTGGAGCAGGAAGGACGCAGCGCCCACCTCGTTTGGAACCCCTGGACCGGCGAGATCGTGCAGATGGTGCCCGCCACGCGGGCCGCGAAACTCCTTCCCGACGAGGTGGGCCGCGAGGGCCGGGCCTGCTTCCAGATCGTCGTCGTCGGGTTCGCCCGCGAGCCGTTCACGACCGGTCCCCTGAACGGCCTGGAGCGGATCGTCGGCTGGCTCGACGGCTGGCACGTGCCCCGCCGGTGGCCCGCCGGCCCGCCGCTGTCCCGGCCGGAGGCGTACGACGCCGTCCGCGGACGCCGGCCCTGGGCGCGCGGCGGACACTACGGCGCGTCCCAGGTACCCGGGTCGGTCTCCTCGGATCCCGGCCGGATCGACACTCAGAAGATCACCGGCCCGGACGCGCCCGTGGGAATCCCCCGGCCTCGGGTGGCACCCGGTGAGGAGACCGCCCCGGCCGACCCCGACGCGCTGCTCAGCCGGCGGCTGCACGCGCCGGACCGGATAGAGCCTCCCGGACCAGCGCACGCACCAGCGAACAGCCGCTCTTGACCTGGGCCTCCGTGGCGGAGCCGTAACCGATCTCGAGGCCGTGCACGGACGGCGGGCCGCCGAACCGCCGGTCCAGCGTGGCGAGCAGGACGCCGTGTTCCGCCGCGCGCTCGACGACCCATGCCGCCGCGTCCGGCGGCAACGCGACGACGATGTGCAGCCCGGCGGTGTCCCCCAGCAGCGGGAACTCGCCGAGCGCCGCCACGACGGCGGCCCGCCGCCGCGCGTACTCCGTCCGCATCCGCCGTACGTGCCGGTCGAGGTCGCCGCGTTCGAGGAGGATGCGCACGGCCTCCTGGGGCACCACCGCCGTACGGTCGTTGACGCTCTCCCGCAGGTCCGTGATGGCCGCGACGAGGTCCGGGCGCGCCACCAGCCAGCCGACGCCGACGTCGGGCGCCAGCGTCTTCGAGGTGGTGCCGAGGTAGACCGTCACCTCCGGGTCCAGCCCGTACAGCGCGGGCAGCGGCGCCACGTCGTACCGGAACTCGCTGTCGTAGTCGTCCTCGGCGATCAGCGTGCCGTTGCGCCGCGCCCACGCCAGCAGCGTCTGACGGCGCGGCACCGGCAGTCGGCCGCCGAGCGGGTACTGGTGCGAGGGGGTCGTGTAGACGATGCGGAGCCCGTCGGGCAGCGCGTCGACGATCAGCCCCGACGCGTCCACCGGGCACGGCACCACCTCCGCCCCGCGCGCCGCCAGCGTCGCGCGGGCCTTGGTGTAGCCCGGCTCCTCGACGCCCACCCGGTCGCCGGGCCGCAGGACCACCGCGCCGAGCAGGTCCAGGCCATGCGTCGCGCCCCTCGTGACCAGGACCCGGTCCACCGGGCACGTGACGCCGCGGCTGCGCCGCAGGTAGTCGACGAGCGCGGCGCGCAGGCCGGGCAGGCCGCGCGGGTCGGGCCGGCCCGCCGGGGTCACGGTCGCCGCGAGCCGCCAGGCGCGCCGCCACGCGGGCGTGTCCAGTCCGTGCACCCAGGGAACGCCCGGTCGCAGGTCGATCGCGGCCTCGCCGGCCGGCGCCGGGTCCGCCGCCACCGGCCGGGCCGCGCGCAGGAGCCCGCCGCTCGGCGGGGCGATGTCGGCGACGTACGTGCCCGATCCGTGCCGGCCCTCGATCCAGCCCTCGGCGTACAGTTGCTCGAACGCCTCGCTGACGACGGTACGGCTGACGCCGAGCGCGGACGCCAGCGCCCGGCTCGAGGGAAGGCGCTCGCCGGCCTTCAACCGCCCTTCGCTCAGCGCCGCGCGCAACTGCCCGCCGAGCTGGACACTGAGGGGCGTCCCGGCGTCGCGATCGACGACGAGGGGCAGGTCGAAGTGGTCCCGCGACAAAGTGGTTCCCGTTTCCCGCTGAGAAGTGGCCATACCCGTCAGGCCACTTCGACCCTACCGTCGTGGCCATGACGACTCCGCCGCCGCTCGAGGCATCTCCCCGCGTACCGGCGCTCTCCGCCACCGAGCGCACGCGCGTCCGCCGCCACGCCGACCGCGCCGCCACCGACCGGCAGGCGCTGTACGACGTCCTGGACGCCGGCCGCATCTGCCACCTCGGTGTGATCATCGACGGATCCCCCCGGGTCCTGCCGACCGGGTACGGCCGCGACGGGGACACCCTCTACCTCCACGGCTCGACGGGCGCCGTCAGCCTCCGCGCGGACGATGAGATCTGCGTCACGGTCACCCACGTGGACGGCCTCGTCCTGGCCCGCTCGCTCTTCAACCACTCCGTCAACTACCGCAGCGCCGTGATCTACGGTTGCCCCCGGCACGTCACCGACCCGGAGGAGAAGCTCACCGGGCTGCGCGCCGTGGTCGAGAACATGACCCCCGGCCGCTGGGACGTCGCCCGGCACCCCACCCGCAAGGAACTCGCCGCCACCGCGGTCCTCGCCCTGCCGCTCGACGAGGCGTCGGTGAAGATCCGCCAGGCGCCGCCCATCGACGAGGAGGAGGACTACGCGCTGGACGTCTGGGCGGGCGTGCTTCCCGTGCGGGAGACCCTCGGCGAGCCGGTCCCCGACCTTCGGCTACGGCCGGGAATCAGGTATTCCGAATAGTGATATGAGCCACTTACCCTGACCCCATGACTCCTGCGGGCTGGTACCGCGATCCCTTCGGCGATCCGGGACTTCTGCGCTGGTGGGACGGCTACCAGTGGACCCAGAACACCCATCCCCTCGGCGGCGACCCCCAGCCGTCCTGGGACGACGCGTCGTCGGCCGGGCCCCCGCCCGGTACGGGCGGACCCGCTCCGCAGGAGGACGCCGATCCCGGCGCCGCCGGTCCGCCGGCGACGCGCGCGTGGGGCGATCTCGGCGCCGGCGGACCGGCGACGCAGGCATGGGATGGCACCGCCCGGACCTGGGGAGAGACGGGCCAGGGAGCCCCGGCGGCATGGCCGGAGGCGGGCCCTGGAGCCGCTCCGGCCTGGTCGGAGACCGGTCCTGGAGCCGCTCCGGCCTGGCCGGGAACAGGCCCCGGGCAGGCGGTTCCGTCGGCGTGGCCGCCGCCCGGCCCATCGGCCGCGGAGAGCCGCAACCGGCTCCCCCTTCTGATCGGCGGTGGCGCCGCCGTTGTGATCATCATCACGGTCGTGGCGATCCTGTTCGCCACGAACGTCTTCGGCGGTGGGAACGACAAGAGCGGCCGCTCCCCGGTCGTCGCGACCCTCACCGATTCCCAAGCGGGGATCTCCTACCCCCGGCTCGGCGGAGGATGGCGCGCCGAGACCGTCACCGCGACCAGCGTCATCGGCAAGCTCGGCTTCGACGAGGGTGAGACGGCCGCCGTCATGGCGAACTTCCAGAACGGCCAGCCGTACGTCGCCAGCGCCTACAGCGGCGTGAGCACCGACACCACCTCCGCCTCGCTGGAGGCGAAGGCCAAGGCCCTGTTCGTGACGCTGGAGCCGTCGGCCTACCCCGCGCACACCCGCCAGGACCTGTCCTCCGCGGCCCAGTCCGTCGGCGGGCACGAAGGCTGGCTCCTGAAGGTGCGGCTCACCTTCCCCCAGGCCAAGTCGCAGGGCTGGAACTTCCGCTCGGAGACGGCCGCGATCATGATCGTCGACCGTGGGAACGGCCAGGCGCCGGCGGAGTTCTACGTCTCGATTCCCGACAGCCACAAGCACCAGGGAGACCTGGATCTGCTGCTGACCTCACTCAAAGTATCCTGACAGGACTTATGGTGAAGGTCATGAACGACCGGCTGGTCTGGATCGACTGTGAAATGACCGGGCTCGACCTGCGGCGCGACGCGCTGATCGAGATCGCCGCCCTGGTGACCGACAGTGAGCTCAACATCCTCGACGCGGGCATCGACCTGGTGATCAAGCCACCCCAGGAGGCCGTCGCGCAGATGTCGAAGGTCGTGCGCGACATGCACACGACCTCCGGACTGCTCGACGTGCTGCCCGGCGGGATCACCCTGGCCGAGGCGGAGAACCGCGTCCTCGAGTACGTCCGCACCCACGTTCCCGGGGTGAAGAAGGCCCCCTTGTGCGGCAACTCGATCGCGACCGACCGGTCCTTCCTCGCCCGCGACATGCCCGCCCTGGACGCCCACCTGCACTACCGCATGATCGATGTGTCGTCGATCAAGGAGCTGGCCCGCCGCTGGTACCCCCGGGCGTACTTCGCCAGCCCCGAGAAGAAGGGCGGTCACCGCGCCCTCGCCGACATCACCGAGAGCATCACCGAACTCTGCTACTACCGCGAGGCCGTCTTCGTCCCCCAGCCGGGACCGGACTCCGAGACGGCCCGCGCCATCGCGACGAATATCGGTGACCGATGAGGTCCCGAGAACCGCTACACTTCATCAAGCCGCCTCGTGCGGACATGGTGGGTGTAGCTCAGTTGGCAGAGCACCAGGTTGTGGTCCTGGGTGTCGGGGGTTCAAGTCCCCTCACTCACCCCATGATGACGGCCCCGGCGCGCACGCGCCGGGGCCGTCGGCCTTTTCCGGTGCCCCACGACCTTCGTCTCCCTTCCGACACCGCCCGGCTCACGCCCCCGCGTGACCGCGTCCCCCGGAGGCAGGATGAGTTCCGACGGTCCGCTGCCGCTACGTGTCCTGGTCGTCGACGGCGACCCCGCCCTGATCTCGCTGCTGCGGGACAGCGACGAGCTCGATGTGGTCAACGAGCCCGGTGAGCCCACCGCGCCCGGAGAGGCCCTGGAGGCCGCTGAGCGCCTCAGACCCGACCTGGTGATCCTCGGGCCGGAGTTCGCCGCCCACGCGGCCCCTCTGAGTCGCAGAGCGCGCGTCTTCGTCGTGTGCAACGAGCCCACCGCCGCGTCGGCGGCCCTCCGCGAGGGCGCCATCGGCCACCTCACCCCCGACCGGTTCACCGCCCGCGAACTCCTCCAGGTCTTCCGCGACGCCGGCCGCGCCGACCTCGACCTGTCCACCCGCGAGGCCGAGGTCATGGACCTGATCGCCGGCGGCCGCTCCAACGGCGAGATCGCCCGGGAGCTGTTCCTCAGCGAGAAGACGGTGAAGAACCACGTGAACCGCATCTACGCCAAGCTGAGAGTCGGCTCGCGCGCGGCCGCGATCACCCTCTGGCGGGCCGGCCGCCGACCCCGCTGACCTGGTCTTACGAGCGGTGGATCATTCGATTCGCAACTAGGGCAAGGGGGCTGCTAGAGTTACGGACGTCGCAAGCGCCGCTAGCTCAATTGGCAGAGCAGCGGACTCTTAATCCGCGGGTTCGGGGTTCAAGTCCCTGGCGGCGCACCCGTCCTGACCTGGGCGTTCTCGGTTCCACCGGGAGCGCCCAGTGTCTGTTTTGGGGCGGTTCGGCGACCACGTGTGCTCCATATGTGCTCGCGTGCCGCGATCTTGGTAAATCCGCCTACGGGCACCACCAAACCGCTTGGGGTTCGATCGCCGGCCAACCGCCGACGAACCTGATTCGGATCACATCTACGCCGTCCGACGCCGGCAGGCGGCCGGCCCCATCACCGCTCATCGGCCGAGCACTCCCCTCCCGACCAAGCCGCTTCCGCAAGGCACAGGACCAGGGACGCTCTTGAGCCGACCCAGGCGGTCACTACCCGCCCGCAGGCACTTCGGCGATCACACGGGCCCGGTAGCGCCGCAACAGCCTCCCGACGGCCCCAGCGAGGGGGACGCAGATGCACGAACACGCGAACCATGCCTACACCGATGAACTGCCTACAATCTGCCCAGGTCACCGATCTTGAACAACGGTCGAAAATCCTCCCCTGACACACTCGGCGCACACCTTCAACACTAGCCGTGACCTGCAACTTTCGATATGCTCAGATTGACCTCGACCCGTGACCTGCGTCTTCGAAGCTGCGGATTAAAAGTCCACAGCTCTGCGAGAATTCCCTACTCGACGCGCTACCGCATCCTGTTTCGCAGTGCCACTACGTGTTATTCGGTCCGTGTTCGCCATTTGCTTCACGGCATACCAACCGACCCCTCCGCCGGCCTTGGCCGGGCGGTCGATGACATGGCGGGCGGCTCAGCGCGGCTGCCCGTTCGGATGCAGAACGACTTTCGTCCAGCCGGGGTCCCG
>NZ_JBFAUT010000081.1:0-32591 GCF_040679475.1 Actinoallomurus sp. NPDC052274 | reverse complement strand
GGCGACGTAGAGCAGCCCGCCGCCCGCGGCGAGCCAGGGCCGTACGCCGTCCAGGCCCGCCCGCAGGACGACGGGGATCGGCACCGTCGTGCCGTTCCCGCTGACCGGGTCGATGACGTCCACTCCGGCGGGCAGCAGCGGATCGGCGAGCCGGGACCGCAGCCCGTACACCAGTCCGCCCGCGACCGAGAGGGCGCTGTAACCGGGCATGTCCCGATGCCAGGACGACGAGCCCGACGCGATGTCCACCGACTCGAGGCGACGCGTCGGCGTCGCGTCCTCGGGCCGCCGCCCGGTCTCGTAGGCGACGAGCAGATGCCCGGCGGTCACCGCCATCGGGCACATGTCGCGGCACAGGTCCTGACCGGCGCGGTTGAGGAAGACCCGCCCCTTCTGGTCGAACGCCTGCAGCGACGAGCCGTCGAAGACGACCGTGACGCCGCCGCCGACCGCGAGCGCCGACCGGGCGGTGTTCCGGGTGACGACCGTGAAGTCCGTACGTCCCTTGACCGGGTCGACGACCAGGATCCGGTCACTGGCGCCGCAGTCGATGCTGAAGGCGGCGATCTGCTCGCTGCTGTCCGACGCGTACGGCACCGCCTCGGGCAGCAGGCAGCCGTGCGGGAGCCGCTTGGACCACAGTCGCCGCCCCGTCGTCGCCGACCGGCCGTACAGCGTGTGCCGCCCGTCCTCGGTGACGAACACCACTCCTCCGGCGGCCGGCCAGCGCAGCGTCGTCCGGTCGATGGCGGCGGGTACGTCGCCCCGCTGCCGCCACAGCAGCGTGCCGTGCACCGCGTCCAGGCCGACCATGAGGCGGTTGCCGCGATGCCCGGTGCGTTCGAGGTAGGCGATGAGGACCTGTCCCGTGCGCGCCCAGCCGAGCATCGACCACTCGGCGCGGTAGTAGTGCCAGCGCTCCCGGCCCGTGCGCGCGTCCCGGACGTCGAGGCCGTGCCCGGACACGACGACGAGCTGGCCGTCCATGATGGCGTACGCCACCCGGTCGTAGGCGGGCAGGTCGCTGTCGCCGACGGGCGTGCTGAGCTGCCAGCTCGTGGTCACCGGCGTCGCCGGCGGGCCGAGGTCGGCCAGCGGCGGCTGCGGCGCGTGCGTGACGGTGCGGTTCACCTGCCACCACTCCGCCTGGAGGACGAAATGGTCGGCCAGCACCCCACCGACGATCACGGTCAGCAGGGCCGTCAGGACGCTCATCACGATGTGCCTACGGCTCCGCGCGGACTCGACCGTGATCACCCCTTCCCATGTGCGCCACGCACTGCCGAGCGTACGGGGTTCCGCGTCCGCGCACCGATAATTGGTCCATGGTCCCGACCGTCAAGGACGAGCAGATCGCCGCGGAACAGTCCCGCGTCGACGAAGCCTACGCACGCCTCGAGGAGATGCGCGCAGGCGCTCGCCGGATGCTGGAGGAGGGCTACCGCCAGGCCCAGGCCGGGACGAAGGGGTCGCTCGTCGACCGGGACGCGATGGTCCACCAGGCGGCCGTCCGCAGCCACGCGCTGGACGTCGCCGAGGAGGGCCTCGTCTTCGGCCGCCTCGACCTGGTCGGCGGCGAGACGCTGTACGTCGGGCGGATCGGCGTCCGCACCGGCGAGCACGACTCGCTCGTCATCGACTGGCGCGCTCCGGCGGCCGAGGCCTTCTACCGCGCCACCCCCGAGGACCCCCGCGGCGTCGTACGCCGGCGGGTGCTGCACTGCCGGGGCCGCAAGGTCGTCGACCTGGAGGACGACCTGCTCATCCCCGACGCCCGGCCGGACCTGACCATCGTCGGCGACGGGGCGTTCCTGGCCTCGCTGGCCCGCAGCCGGGAGGGGACGATGCGCGACATCGTCGCCACGATCCAGCGCGAGCAGGACGAGGTGATCCGCGCCTCCGCCGACGGCACCGTCATCGTGCAGGGCGGCCCCGGCACCGGCAAGACCGCCGTCGCCCTGCACCGGGTGGCGTACCTGCTGTTCCGGCACCGGCGCAGGTTCGGCTCACGCGGCGTGCTGATCCTCGGCCCGAACCCGCGTTTCACCGCGTACATCGAACGCGTGCTGCCGTCCCTGGGCGAGGGCGGCGCCACCCTGCGCTCGCTCGGCGACCTCGTGCCGGGCGCCGCGGCGGCCGCGCACGACGCCCCGGAACTCGCCCGCGTGAAGGGCGCCGCGATGATGACGCGCGTCCTGCGGCGTGCCGTGCAGGACGCCCCGCCGGACGGCCCGGACATCCTCCGCACCGTCTACCGCGGGGTCGTGGTGACGCTGGACCGCGAGCCACTGGACCGCATCCGCCGGGAGGTGCACCGCACCGCCCACGGCTCGGTCAACACCGCCTACCCCCGAGCCGCCGACCTGCTCCTCGGCGCGCTCTGGGAGCGGTTCTGCGAGGTCGGCGGGCTGGACGACGCGCCGGGGACGAAGCGCGCGGCGTTCACCGCGCACGTCCGCGACGAGCGGCGCTTCGTCGAGTTCCTGCGCGACTGGTGGCCGGTCCGCCGTCCCGCCGACGTGCTGCGCGCGCTCACCGACCCCGACCGCCTGCGCCGCGCCGCCGGCCGCTCGCTGAACGACCGGCAGGTCCGGCTGCTCGCGGAGTCCTGGCGCGGCCCCTGGTCCTACCTCGACATCGCGCTGCTCGACGAGATCGGCGCGATCCTGGGCCCCCCACCGCGGCCGCCGCGTGGCAGGAAGCGCAAGGCGGAGGACCCGTTCGTCATCGACGGCGTCAACGTCTTCACCGGCGAACGCGTCGAGGTGGAGGACGACGACGAGCCGACGCTGCGCGAGCTCACGACGTACATCGAACGCCGCGAGCAGGCGATGCGCCGCGGCGACGAGGACGACGCGGACCTGCCCGTGGAGTACGCCCACATCGTCGTCGACGAGGCGCAGGACCTGTCGCCGACGCAGTGGCGCATGCTGGGCAGGCGCGGCCGGTCGGCCACCTGGACCATCGTGGCCGACCCGGCCCAGAGCGCCTGGGAGGACTCCGCCGCCGCGCGCAAGGCGCTGGACACCGCGCTCGGCCGCCGGCCGCGGCACGCGTTCGAGCTGACCACCAACTACCGCAACTCGGTGGAGATCGCGGACGTGGCCGCGCGGGTGCTGGCCCGTGCGGTCCCCGAGGCCCGGCCGGCCCGCGCCGTACGCGCCTCGGGCCACCGCCCGGTGATCCGGCACGTTGCGGAGCTCGACGGCAACGTGCGCGCCGAGGCCGCCGCCCTGGCCGAGGCGGTCGAGGGCACCGTCGGCGTCATCCTGCCGGTGGGTCACCCGGCCCCGCCCCTGCCCGGCCTGCCCGAGCGGGTGCAGGTCCTGGACGCGCTCGAGGCGAAGGGCCTGGAGTTCGACGCGGCGCTGATCGTCGAGCCGGGTGAGATCGCGGACTACGCGCGGACGGGCCTGCGCACGCTGTACGTCGCCGTCTCCCGCGCCACCCAGCGCCTGACCGTCCTCACCACCGCCCCGGACTGGCAGGAGCTGCTGTCCGGCGCCGGGTGACTCGGTTCCGGCGAAGGGCGGACTCAGTCGGTCCGGCGCATCCGATCCAGAACCCTGCGCGCATAGCGATCGGCCGTCTCGACCTCCGCGAGCGGCACGAGGGGAAGCCGCACCCGGGTCAGCATGGGCATCGCGCGCAGAAGCGAGGTCGCCCGCGCACAGTCCTGGGACAGGTCCTCGATGTCGGCCCACAGCACCGGCGCGAGCTCGTCCACCAGCCGGATCCGGAATCTCCCGTGCCGGCACTCGTAGCTGAACGCGTCAGGCCCGGACGGTTGCGTCGTTGCTCCGTCCCGGCGGGCCAACGCCGCCATGTCCGCCTCCGCCTCCCTCGGATCGTTCGAGGCGGAGGCACTCCACTGGAGCCAGAAGACGCTCCAGCGGGAGGCTCTCATCTCGTTGAGCAGCACTGTCAGCCGGTCCAGTGAGTCGTCATCGCGTGGCACCGCCATCTCGAAGGCCGTGACCGGAACGGGTGCCCCCTGCAGTGCGGCCGCCATGAGCCCGTCCGCCATGTACGGCGTCTCGGCGAACCAGGAGACGAACGGAGTGAACTCGATCTCCCAGTCGGCGATCCGTTCCTGCAGCGGCCGACCGGCCGCCTCGGCGATGGCCGCGTCGATCGCCTCCCACCTCGGCTGGGTCTCCAGATGCAGCTCCAGCTCCATCGCCCCCAGGATCCGATCGGCGAGCGGAAGACTGACGTTGCGCGTGCCCCGTTCGATGGCGCTCAGGGTTGCCACACTGGCGTCGCACAGGTCGGCGAGGCCTCGTAGGGACAGCCGCCGGGTCGTCCTCGCCTGCTTGATCAGCGTCCCGATCCGCTGATTGCTCCCTCCGGACATGACAACAATCATCCGCCGTGAAGCCGGTCCGCATCCACCGCCATCCGCGGGCTGTGGACAACGCCGCACCAGGCCCGAGGGTTCCAGACCCCGAGAAACGAGGTCGCAGGGGGACGCCCTCTTCTTCAGGACCGTCTACTGAGACGAGATTCTTCTCGCGTGAGTAGACGGCCCCGAAAAAGACATGGCCCCCCGGAGTTGCTTTCCGTACCGGTTCGTGGCGTTCTGCCGCGTTGGTCGGGCCAGCGCCTGCTCGCGGGAACCGTTAGATGATGGGGGGACGGCCGAGGCGGGTCATGCGCCAGACGGTACGCCAGGAGATGGGGCGGCGCCTGCCCGCGGGCTTTCGCCAGCCCTCCAGGAAGCCGCTGAACCAGGGGCGCAGCGCGGCCGGCTTGCGTTCGCGCAGGAGCGTCATCCCCACCCACACGCCGAGGTAGGCGAAGACGAGCGGCCACGGCAGGTTGCGCCGGGCCAGCCAGACGCGGTTACGGGCGTTGAGCCGGTAGAACATCTCGTGCCGGGTCGGCGCGACCGCCGGGTGGAACATCACCGACTCGGCGTCGTACACGATGCGATAGCCGGCGTTCAGCGCCTGCCAGGCGAGGTCGGTCTCCTCGTGGGCGTAGAAGAAATCCTCCGGGAGCCCGCCCGCGACGTCGAACACGGCGCGGCGCATCGCGCAGGCGCCGCCGAGGAACGTCGTGACGTCCGACGAGCGGAGCGGGTCGCCGGCGCGGAGCCGGGGGACGTGCCGTCGCTCCCCCGGACCGCCCTCGGGGTCGCGCACCCGGAAGGACACGATGCCGAGCTTGGAATCCCGGGTGAACATGTCCCGCAGCCGGGCGCCGAGGTCCATCGACTCGTACCAGCCGTCGTCGTCGAGGAAGAGGATGAGCTCCCCGGACGACGCCTCGACGCCCCGGTTGCGGCCGCCCGGGATGCCGAGGTTCTCCGGCAGGCGGACGACCTTGACGTTCTCCGGCCAGGAGCCGGGGACGTCCGCGCCGTTGCCGACGAGGATCACCTCGACCTCGACGCCGACCTGGCCCAGCGCGCTCTTGACGGCGCGTTCGAGCTCGACCGGCCGGTTCCCCATGGTCAGCACGACGACGGAGATCCTCATGCGCGCCTCCATGACTCACCGTGAACCCGGTGGGGGTTCACCTCGGACAGCCTCATTTGAGCCTCCGGGACGCGACGATGCTGACGAAGTGCAGGCCCGTCTGGAGGACGGCGACGACCGCGACGGCGACGGCCAGCACACGCGTGGCGGTCAGACCGTGCGTCAGGTGGTCGACGACCGCGGCGACCACGATGAGCAGGGACAACTCGACCGCGCCGATGATGCGGTGGAACTTGAGCAGGGAGGCGGCCTCGCGGGCCAGCGCCAGTCCGGTGGACTCCGGGCGCAGCGCCCGGTCCCCGGTCGCGGGATCCGCGGGCAGGCCCGACTTGGCGCGGGCGACCACGACGTTGTCGGTCTCGGCCTTGATCAGCGCCGCGCCGAGCGCGGCGAGCAGGCCGAGTTCGACGTAGCCGCCGTTCTCCCACGCGCCCTGGGCGCGCACGCCGAGGCCCGCCAGCAGCGTGACCTCCGACATGTAGTGCCCGATCCGGTCGAGGAAGATGCCGGTGATGGACGTCCGTTTGCGGAACCGGGCGACCTCGCCGTCGGAGCAGTCCAGCAGCAGGTAGGCCTGGATCAGCACGGCGCCGACGATGGCCCAGACCAGGCCCGCCGTTCCGCGGCCGTCGACCGCGACGGCCACGCCGCCCAGCATGCCGCAGACGATCATCATGTAGGTGAGCTGGTTCGGGGAGAACCCGATCCGGATGAACAGCCAGGTGAACAGCGGCGAGATGCTGCGCATGTACAGCCGTCCCGCCCAGTGCTCTTCGTTCCGGCGTTCCTTGAGGCCGGGTGGCTGTCCGCCCGCCCGGACGTCAGCCAGCGAAGGTGCCGACATATTCGCGTACCGCTTTCAGCACAGCGCCCTCGTCGAGTCCGAGGTGCTCGAGGATGGTGTATCGGCCAGGCCGTGTCTGGGGAGCGTAGAGCACCGCCTCGGCGAACTGCTCCTCGGTCAGACCGATGTCTTGCGGAGTCTTGGGCAGCCCGTGACGGTCCAGGCATGCCACGATCTGCTTGAGGCGTTCCGCGCCCTCACCGAGGTGGGTGGCGCGCAGGTGGTAGCAGAACGCCGCGCCGATCCCCGCCAGCTCGCCGTGGTTGGCGGTGCCGGGGAACAGCTGGTCGATCGCGTGCAGGATCTCGTGGTCGCCGCCGCTCGACGGGCGCGAGGACCCGGCGAACGACATCGCCATCCCCGACAGCACGAGCCCCTCGGCCAGCACGGTGAGGAACTCGTCCGACTCGATCGACCTGGGCTGGTAGATGAGCGCCTCGGCGGCCGTACGGGCGAGGGTCAGCGCGAGCCGGTCGATCGGGTCGCCCTGCTCCCGGCCCGCCAGCAGCCAGTCGTCGACCGCCGAGAAGTTGCTCAGCACGTCGCCGACCCCGGCGCGGACGAGCCGGTCCGGCGCGGCGCGCACGTAGTCCAGGTCGACGACCATGGCCAGCGGCATCGTCACGCCGAAGGTGTTCTTGCCCTTCTCGTGCTCCAGGGAGGCCGTGGGCGAGCAGATGCCGTCGTGGGAGAGGTTCGTGGCGACGGAGACCATCGGCATGCCGGCGAGGGTCGCGGCGTACTTCGTGGCGTCGATGGTCCGGCCGCCGCCGATGCCGACGACCGCCTCGTACGAGCCGCTGCGCAGCCGGGAGCCGAGCTCCACGGCGGCGTCGACCGTGCCGCCGTCGACGTGGAACACCTCGCACGCCTGCAGGCTCGGCCGTATGTGCTCGGCGATCTGGTCGCCCTGCCCCGGCCCGACCGCGATGGCGACGCGGCCCTCCGTGGCGATCCGCCGGTCCGCGAGCAGCTCCCCGAGGTGGGCGATGGCCCCGCGCCGCACGTCGATGGACAGCGGCGCGGGGAGCATCCGCGTGAGCAGCGGCATCAGTATTCCTTGGCGATCCGGCGGGCCTTCTCCAGGTCGTCGTGGTTGTCGACCTCGACCCAGTCGACCGCGCCGATCGGGGCCACCGAGATCTTGCCGCCGCGGTTCACCAGCTCCTGGTAGCCGTCCTCGTAGTACAGGTCCGGGTCGCGCTCCCAGGTGGCCTGCAGGGCGGCGGCGAGCGGCTCGGCGGCGGCCGGCTCCAGCAGGGTGGCGCCGATGTACTCGCCGTACGCCTCGGAGGGGTCCATCAGCTTCGTGATGCGCTGAAGGTGCCCGTCGGCGTCGAGGATGACCTTCATCTCCTCGTCGGCGAGCTTCTTGACGTCGTCGACCGCGAGGAGGATGTCCGGGCCGCGGTTCTCCAGGAGGGTCTTCTCGACGCTCACCGGGTGCACCGTGTCGCCGTTGACCATGAGGACGCCCTCGCCGAAGTGCTCACGCGCCAGCCACATGGAGTAGGCGTTGTTCCACTCCTCGGCCTTGTCGTTGTGCACGAGCGTGATGGACACGCCGTACCGGCTCTCCAGCGCGGCCTTGCGCTGCTCGACCGCCCCCGCGCAGTAGCCGACGACGATGACGACGTCGGTGAGCTCGACCTCCGCGAGGTTGCCGAGCGCGATGTCGAGAATCGTCGTGTCACCGTCGACCGGCACCAGGGCCTTGGGCAGCGTGTCAGTGTACGGACGGAGACGTCGCCCCGCTCCCGCGGCCAGAACCATGCCGATCATGAGCCGGCTTCCTCCTCATCCTCGAGATTGACCATCACGCCCTTGCCGGTACCGGTCCGCACCCAGGTGTAGACGCTCTCGATGCCGAACAACAGGGCGAAGTAGACACCGAGCACCGCCAGGACGATGGGCAGTTTGCCCGCGAGCGTGGCGGCCGCCGCGATCAGCAGGCGGCCCTCCCAGCCGAGGCCGGCCACGAACACCCATCGGGCCGGCCACAGCCGCTGGCGCGTGCGGTAGACGGTGTCGTAGTGGTGGTAGGCCAGCACGCCCAGGAAGGCGTAGACCAGCGGCTTGGAAACGTCGTGGGAGAAGCCCAGCGTCGCCAGGTAACCGTACTCGATCGCCCGCATGATCGGCGGCACGAGCCAGTCCAGCCGTCCGCTGTGCGGATGCGTCGAACCGGGGCCGGCCAGCAGCAGCACCAGCACCGGAGCGAAGATCGCCGGGCTGGTCTGGCCGCTGACGCCCACGCCGAGCAGGATCGCGGTGACGATGCCGGCGACGAGCAGCGGGAGCAGCGGCGGAAGCTGCCCCTTGGTCAGCCGGCCCAGGACGTGGGCGATGGGACCGTCGTCGCGGTAGGCGACCAGCCGGCTGCCGTGGTAGGCGAGCTCGGCGTCGGGTGCGGGGGCGGCGGCGGGCCTGTCGGCCGCCGCGGACATACCGGGAAGCACACTCATTGCGAAACCGCCACCGACCTGGGCTGGGTGAGGGACCGAAGGATGCGGCCGGCGATCGTGTAGAACGCGGCGACGCCGCCCCACGAGAGCAGTGCGATGAACGTCACCTGCGCGTTGAACAGCGCCGCCGTGAGGGCGATGAGCGCGAACCGCTCGCCGATCGGAAGCACGATCATCTTCTTGAACCAGTGGAAGACGCGGACCTTCTCCGAGCGCGCGGACAGCCACACCGCGAGGTGGCTCAGGCCGCTGCCCTTGGGCCGGCTCTTCGTCGGCTCCGGCTCGTCCAGCACGCTGTCGCTGGGCATGCCGAGCGGAACGATCGGGATGGGCTCCGGCGGCAGGCGCCGCTTCGAGGCGCCGAACGCGAAGTCCACCATGTGCCGGCAGGTCTGCGCCGTGATGGCGGTCGCGGCGAGGTACCACACGTCGCCGCCGTGCACCGAGCTGCCGACCGCGGCCGCGGTCGAGCCCGCCGCGAGACCGGCGAACACGGTGTACTCCTTGGCCCGGTCGAACGTCGCGTCGAGCCAGGCGCCGAGCGTGCTGAACTGCCGCGTGTAGCGGGCGAGCTGCCCGTCCACGCAGTCGAAGACGAACGCGAAGTACAGCGAGAAGGCGCCGAGGATCATCCCCCACCGCTGACCGGTGGAGAAGAAGCCCGCGGCCACCACCGAGATCCCCATCGAGATCGCGGTGACGAAGTTCGGCGTCCAGCCGCGCTTGCCGCACCAGCGCGCGATGTAGCGCGAGTAGGTGCTGACCGCGTACGTCGTGAAGAAGCCGTCGTTGTTCTTGACCGCCGCGGCGAGCCGGACCTTGTCCTCGTCGACGGAGTCGATGGCCCGCTGGGCCGCGTCCGCCTGCGTCTGTTCGAGGACCCGCTCGCACACCAGCGTGCTGTTGCCGCGGCCGGTGACCTTCACGCCCGAGCGGACCAGACCGACGACGAGCAGAGCCGGCGCGTCGTCTCCGGTGATCGGGGTGGTGGCCAGGGCGCCCAGGTGCTCGCCGCCGACCTGTTCGATCTCGACGTCCCCGGTGTCCTCCGGGTCCTGCCACAGCCGACGGAGTGGGCTGATCTCCGTGAAGCCGCCGGGCTTGTCGGCCAGGTCGGCGAGCTTGTCGGCCACCACGGCGAGCGTCCCGGTCTCCTCCTGGGAGACCCGCACGACGCCGCGGAAGACGGCGTTCGGGTCGGTCACCTGGTGGAATGGGGAGCCCGCGGACGCGATGCGGCCCTTGCGGATTCGGATGAGGGGGCGGGTCAGCTCCTCGTCGTTCACCCGCACGCGGGCGACGACGGCGGACGCGGGCGCCTTGGAGTTGTAGACGAGCCGGGCGAGCACCTCGCGGTGGGCGACGACGTCACCGTGCATGACGAGCATCGGCCGCTTCGCGGCGCGGGCGACCCGGGCGATCTCGCGCAGGTCGTCGGCGAGCCCCTTGGACTCGACGACCTCGCAGCCGGCCTCCCGCAGGGCGGCGGCGAACTCGGGACGGGCTATCACGCGTCGATCGGCGACATCGAGGGACTCGAGCTGGGCGAGCAATCGGGTGACGACGGCGACGCCGCCCGGGAGTGTGAGGCCGGCCGTCGGCGTGGACCCGGACGCGACCGCCTCGGTCGCGAGAACCACTGCCAACGTCATCGGCACCCTCCGAAGATCATCTGTGTAGTCCTCAGGTCTGGGGTGGGGGTCTCTCTCCGGCCAAGGCCGTGAGATGCGAGCGCCGACCATACCGCGACCGTCGCGGCGCCGCCTCCTCGCCGTAAACATCCGTTCAGCCGGGTGACGCGGCAAAGGTCCCCATAGGTTACCGCTGCCGACGCGCGGTAGGCCCTCACGACGGAACGTGGCGGACAGTAAAGTGCGGCGAATGAGAACCGTTGCGGTCGTCCTCGCCGGTGGGACGGGACTGCGCCTCGGGCTCGGCGCGCCGAAGCAGTTGGCGGCGGTGGGCGGTCGCCCCATTCTGGCCCGTGCGATCGAGGCGTTCGAATCGGCGCCGGACGTCGACGAGGTCGTCGTCGTGATGGCCGCCGGCCACGTGCCGGAGGCCGAGGTCATCGCCAAGCCGTACGCCAAGGTGACCCGCGTCGTCGAGGGCGGCGCCACGCGTACGGAGTCGACGCTGCGCGCGCTCGCCGCGCTGGCACACGAGCCCGGCGACACGCGCGTGCTGTTCCACGACGCCGCCCGCCCGTTCGTGGACGCCCGGATCATCGCCGAGTGCGTCGCCACGCTGGAGCGCGAAGAGGTCGTCGCGGTCGCGGTGCCCTCGTCCGACACCGTGGTGGTGGTCGAGGGCGACCGGGTGGTCGAGATGCCGCGCCGGGACGCGCTGCGGCGCTTCCAGACGCCGCAGGGCTTCCGGCTCGCCGTCATCCGCACGGCGTACGAGCGGGCACTGGCCGATCCGGAGTTCGCCGAGCGGCCTCCGACGGACGACTGCGGCGTCGTGCACCGCTACCTGCCCGAGACGCCCATCCGGGTCGTCCCGGGCAGCGAGCAGAACATCAAGATCACGCACCCGGTCGATCTGCTGATCGCCGAACAGATCACCGCCCGGGAGAACGGCCCAGGCTCGGCGGGCTGAGCAGGAAGCCGGCCCCCCACGCGAGGTGCATCGTCGCGTACACCAGCGGCAGCCGCGCCCACGCCGAGAACGGCAGGCCCCGCCCGGTCGCGACCGAGCCGGCGAGGATCGCGGCGGCGTAGCCGCCGGGGATGATCCAGCCGGGCCAGAAGCCGACCGCGCCCGCGATCACCCCGGCGGCGATCGCGACCACGGCGATCGGCGGCGCGAGGTAGCGCAGGTTGAGGGTGCCCTGGTGCTCGCGGCCGACGACGCGCCGCCACTTGCCGGTGTGGAAGAACTGCTTGGCCAGCGCCCGGATGTTCGGCCGGGGACGGTACGTCACGCGCATGCGGGGGGTGAACCAGATCTTGCCGCCGGTCTGGCGGATGCGATGGTTCATCTCCCAGTCCTGCGCGCGCACGAACGTCTCGTCGTACCCGCCGACCCGGTCGAGGGCGCTGCGCCGGAAGCTGCCGAGGTAGACGGTGTCCGTCTCCCCGGACTGGCCGCCGACGTGGAACGTCGCGTTGCCGATGCCGATCTTGGTCGTCATCGCGCGCGCGACGGCCTTCTCGAACGACGTGACGCCCTCGGCGGCCATGATGCCGCCGACGTTGTCCGCGCCGGTCTCCTCAAGGGTCTCGACGGCGGCCAGGACATAGTCGGACGGCAGCAGCGAGTGTCCGTCGACGCGGACGATGATGGAGTGCCGGGAGGCCTGGATGCAGGCGTTCAGGCCGTTGGGGGTACGGCCCGTGGGATTCGCGACGACGACGATCCGCGGATCGTCGGCCGCGAGCTTCTCCGCGATCTCCTGCGTACGGTCGCGGGAGGGCCCGACCGCGATGACGAGCTCCAGCTCACCGGGGTAGTCCTGGCCGAGGATGGACCCGACCGCCTCCGCGAGATGCCGCTCCTCGTTGAGCACGGGCATGATCACTGACACGGCCGGCCAGACGCGGTTTCGGGCGACCTGTGTGTTGGGCGAGGGATTCATGACGGCGCCACGCTACTGTACGAACGCGAGGAACGCCGCAATGAAGGCAAGACTTCGCACCCCCCGGAGAGGCGAGCCGTCATGGCACACGACGAGGAGTCCGACCCGCAGGAGCGCTACTTCCGTCCCCGTCCGGGCGCTCCGGGCGACGACGAGGCCGCGGAGGTCGAGGGCGTCGCGCTCGGCGACGCCGAGTCCTCGCACGTACGCGTCGAGCGCCCCTCGCGCGGGGTGTCGGCGACGGTGGCGCCGGACGGCGCGCGGCGGCAGCGCCGGTTCCTGGTCACGACGGGCCTGATGTCCACGGCCGTGCTGCTGTTCTCGGGCGGCGGCTGGGCGTTCCAGGACTACGTCCTGGGCAGCGTGCGGCGCGTCAACGCCTTCGAGGGGCTGAAGAACCGCCCCGACTCCGGGCCCGAGGGCTCGATGAACATCCTGCTGGCCGGCGTCGACCGGCGGGAGGGGCTGACCGACCAGCAGATCAGGGACCTGCACCTGGGCAAGGCCGACGGTGAGCGCTCCGACACGATGATGCTGGTGCACATCTCGTCGAAGCACGACAAGGTCACCGTGGTCAGCATGCCGCGTGACTCCCTGGTCACCATCCCGGCACACAGGTCGAACGGCAGCGAGGGCGCGCGCGGCACGCAGGTCGGCGAGCGGCAGGGCAAGCTGAACTGGACGTACATGTACGGCGGGGCGCCGCTCGCCGTGCAGACGGTGGAGCGCATCACCGGGGTCCACGTCGACCACTACGTCGAGGTCAACTTCCTGGGATTCATCAAGGTCGTGGACGCGCTCGGCGGGGTGACCATCTGCACGAACCAGCCGATCGACGACCCGAAGAGCGGCCTGCGGCTGCCCGTCGGCAAGAGCACCGTGGACGGCAAGACCGGGCTCGCCTACTCCCGCGCCCGCTACACCCTGACCGGCGGCAGCGACCTGGGCCGGATCCAGCGGCAGCAGCAGTTCATGTCGGCCGTGGCGCACAAGGCGCTGAGCGACCCGACCAAGTACCCGGCGGTGCTCAGCGCCGCGCTGAGCACGATCCGGGCCGACAAGGAGTTGTCGAAGGGCACGTTGACGTCCCTGGCGACGCAACTGCGGGGGATGAACACCGACAGCATCGCCTTCACGACGGTGCCGCTGGCCAACCCCGACTACACGACGACGATCGGCGGCATGCGGCAGTCCACCGTGCTGTGGGACGACCGGGCCGCCGGCCGGCTCTTCGACCGGATCCAGCGGGACAAGCCGATCGTCGAGCCAACGAAGGCCGCGCAGAGCGCCTCGGCGAGCGCGTCGCCGACCGTGTCGCACTCCTCGAACCCCGACGCCCTGACCGTGCCCCCGAAGAACATCGACGTGCGGGTCATCAACGGCGTCGGCACTCCCGGGCTGGCCGCCCGGGCGGCCGGTGACCTGCGCGACGCCGGGTTCGGCGCGACCGTGGTGCCGGGTACCCGTCACGGCGCCGGGTCGACGGTCATCCAGTACGGACCGGGCCGGGAGGACTCCGCGCGGACGCTGAAGGCCGCGATCCCGGGGGCGCGGCTGAAGCAGGTGCCCGGGCTCGGCTCGCGCCTGCAGGTCGTGGTGGGCCCGTCCTGGTCCGGGGCGAAGAAGGTCACCGTGAGCGAGCCGGCCAAGGCTCCGGCCGACGACTCCCAGCAGCAGGTGAACGCGAAGACGGCGACGCAGAACCTCTGCAAGTGACTCCAATGTGCCTTTTGACGCGTTCGCTGGACTACTAGCCTTCTGCTGTACCGGCGGCCACGCCGGGGTCGCCGCGGCCACTGGGAGGACAGCGATGTCGAACGGCGCACGCCACGCCTGGGGGCTTCTCCTGGGGGTGATCCTCACGGCCGCGCTCGCGGGGCTGCTCATCTTCGGCACGTACCGCCTGCAGCACGGCTTCGTGATGCAGGGGCACAAGACCGACAAGTGGCTCGGCGGGGGCCTGCTGGCCGGTGCCGCCGTCGTCTTCGCCTTCCTCGTCGCCTCGCGGCTGTCGCCGCTGGGCTCGCTCATCGGCGGCCTGGTCCTCACCGCCGCCGGCGTGCTGTTCTTCGTCTCCCAGAAGACGACCGCCGACCTCATCAACCGGTTCCCCTTCAAGGGCCAGCGCGTCACCCTCGCCGGCCTCGAGGAGGAGGGGTTCATCCTGTTCGCGGGCGTCGGCCTGCTGTTCGCGTCGTTCTTCCCCTCGCGGTGGCGGGCCCGGCCGGGCGCCGACGACGACCCGGCCTACGAGTACGGCCTGCCCGAGCCCGACGAGACGTACGGGCGGCGCTCCACGCCCGGCGGCGGCCGTGGCCGGCACGCGGCGCGCGACGACGGGAACACCCCGGCGTACGGGTCGCCCCGGTACGCCGACACCCACGTGTACGGCTCGGCGGACCAGGGGAACGTTCCCGCCTACGGGTCGGCCGAGGACCCCGCCGCGACCGCGTACGGCCAGACGGAGTTCGACGTGCCGCTGTACGAGCCGGAGCGGTCCCATGGCGACCGCTCGCCGTTCAGCCCCCGGGACGACGACGGCGGTACCCGGGAGATGCGCCGCCCCCGATAGATCGACCGGTGTGGCACTCGGCGGCTGGTGTGGCACTCGGCGGCTGGTGTGGCGCTCGGTCGCTGGTGTGGCGCTGCGCGGACAAACGCCGTAAGATCCGGCATACCGGTCAAGAAGTGGCTCGGGACAGTCTCCTCTCGCGAGAAGGACTATCACCATGGCCATTTCTGTCTGGGAACCGTCTGTGATCTGCGACATCGCCACTCGGCGGCTGATCGAGCGATTCGATCTCATCCCTGCCGAGACCATCGAGCGATGTGTCCGCGATGTCTGGGTCTGCGCACTGCACACCGGCGCCCGCGCCGACGCCCGGCTGCTCGAGACGCTCGCCCAGAGCCTGCTCGAAGCACTGCCCGGCCACACCGAGACGGCCGAGCCCCTCACCGGAGTCCTCATCGAGCCGCCCGCCGGACCCCACGCGACCGCGGGGTGACGGCCCGGCGCTCGCCTGACGGCGACCGGCCGAACCCGGTCCGCCGACGAACCTGATTCTCCTGCCCACCGCCCGGAGACCCGGAGAAGCCCCATGGAAGAGCTGACGCTCACGCACCGACGCCTGCCCGGCACCACCGTCGTCGTGGCCCGCGGCGAACTCGACGCCGGGACCGCCCGGGACCTGGAGGCGTTCCTCGCCGAGGTCCTGCACGACGGCGACGACCTGGTCTTCGACCTCGCCGCGCTGACCTTCATGGACACCAGCGGCCTGGGGGTGATCCTGGCCGCCGGCGAACGGACGCGCCGGCTCGGCGGCACGCCCCGCCTGGCGGGACTGCGCGGCGGCCCCGCGCGGGTCGTCGCCCTGACCGGCATCGCCTCCGCGATCCCCGTGCACGACACCCTCGAGGACGCCCTCGCCCCCGTCGTCGCCGCCGTGGCGTCCTGACGGGTCTCAGCGCGGCAGGCCCAGGCGGGCCCACTCGATGGCCGGGCAGCGGTCCATGACGACGTCGATCCCGGCGTCGCGGACCCGCCGGGCGGCGGGCTCGTCGATCACGTCGAGCGGGAACCACACCGCCCGTACCTCGCCGTCCCCGCGCGGACCGTACGCCGCGAACATCTTGATCGCCTCGTCGGCGACCTCTCCCGCGTGCTCGGCGCGCCGGTAGACGCCGACGACGTCCACCCGCCGCGCGACCTCGGTCAGCGACGGGACCCCCGGCTCCCCGAGAACGGTCTCGGCGCCGGGGTGGACGGGGACGATGGTCTTGCCGCGGGACTGCAGCAACCGGGCCATGTCGTACGCGGTACGGCCCGGGTTGTCGCGCAGCCCGACGAACGCCCAGGTCCGCGATTCGAGCAGGACGCGGCGGATGACGGCCTCATCGGCGTAGGACTGGCTCATGACCGTGCCAACCACCGGGCGGCCCGCCGCCTTCCCGATCGACGTACGAGACCGCCCGGCCACTCGGGCCGGGCGATCGGACGGCAGGGCTACGGGCAGCAGGGCTACGGGAGGCAGGTCTACGGACGCCCGAGCGCGCGGTACTGCCAGCCCGCGGTGCGCCACTGCTCGGGGTCGAGCGCGTTGCGGCCGTCGACGATGTTGCGCTCGGCCACCGCGCTGCCCAGGACCTCCGGGTCGAGCTCCCGGAACTCCTTCCACTCCGTGAGCAGCAGCACGACGTGCGCGCCGTCGACGGCGTCCATCGCGGACGAGCCGTAGGTCAGGTCCGGGTGCGCCCGGCGGGCGTTCTTCAGCGCCTGCGGGTCGTACACCGTCACCTGACCGCCCTGCGCGCGGATGGACGTCGCGACGTCGAGGGCGGGCGAGTCGCGGATGTCGTCGGAGTTCGGCTTGAACGCCGCGCCGAGGACGCCGACCGTACGGCCGATGAACGAACCGCCCAGCAGCTCACGCGCCAGGTCGACCATGCGGATGCGGCGCCGGATGTTGATGGCGTCCACCTCGCGCAGGAACGACAGCGCCTGGTCGACGCCGAGCTCGCCGGCGCGGGCCATGAACGCCCGGATGTCCTTCGGCAGGCAGCCTCCGCCGAAGCCGAGCCCCGGGCCGAGGAACTTGCCGCCGATCCGGTCGTCGTAGGAGAGGGCCTCGGAGAGCTTCGTCACATCGGCGTGCGCGGCCTCGCAGACCTCGGCCATCGCGTTGATGAACGAGATCTTCGTCGCGAGGAAGGCGTTCGCCGAGACCTTGACCAGCTCGGCGGTGGGGAAGTCGCTGACGATGAAGGGAACGCCGCCGGCGATCATCGAGGCGTACACCTCGCGCAGGACCTTCTCCGCGCGGTCGGACCGGACGCCGACGACGAGGCGGTCCGGGTGCAGGGTGTCCTCGACGGCGTAGCCCTCGCGGAGGAACTCGGGGTTCCAGGCGAGCTCGACGACGTCTCCGGCCGGGGCGAGCTCCGTCAGCCGCCGCGATAGCCGCTCGGCCGTGCCGACCGGGACGGTGGACTTGCCGACGACGACGCAGGCCCGGGTGAGCAGGGGCGCGAGGGAGTCGACCGCGTCGTCGACGTAGCGCATGTCGGCGGCGTACTCGCCGGGCTTTTGCGGCGTGCCGACGCAGATGAAGTGCACGTCGCCGAACTCGGCGGCCTCCTCGTACGACGTCGTGAACCGCAGCCGTCCGTTCTCCAGGTTGCGGCGCAGGATCGGCTCGAGGCCCGGTTCGTAGAACGGAAGGTCGCCTCGGGTCAGTCGGGCGATCTTCTCGGCGTCCACGTCCACGCCCAGGACCTCGAATCCCAGGTCGGCCATGCATGCCGCGTGGGTGGCGCCCAGGTAGCCGGTACCGATCACGGTCAAGCGCTGTGCCAAGGTCCCGCCTCCTTTCCTCAGAGTTCCGTGCCCGACCCCGTCTACGTCCCCCACGGGCCGCTCGGCATGCTATCGGCCCTACTGGCGAGTAGGTTTACCGCGTACGATCGGCACATGACCGCAGACTTTCCTCTGTACGAACTCTCTGAAGAGCACCGGATGCTCCGCGAGACGGTTCGCTCGCTGGCCGATGACAAGATCGCTCCGCGGGCCGCGGAGACCGACGAGACCGGGGAGTTCCCCCAGGCCGTCCATGACGCGCTCGTGCAGGCGGACCTGCACGCCGTGCACGTCCCCGAGGCGTACGAGGGAGTCGGCGCCGACGCCCTCGCCACGGTGATCGTCATCGAAGAGGTCGCTCGAGCCTGTGCCGCCTCGTCCCTCATCCCGGCGGTGAACAAGCTCGGAACCGTTCCCATTCTCCTCTCCGGCTCCGAAGACCTGAAAAAACGCTACCTGAGCCCGGTCGCCCGCGGCGAGGCCATGTTCTCGTACGCGCTGTCGGAGCCGGAGGCGGGCAGCGACGCGGCCGCGATGAAGACCCGGGCCGTACGCGACGGCGACCACTGGGTTCTCAACGGAACCAAGCGGTGGATCACCAACGCGGGCGTCTCGGAGTACTACACCGTGATGGCCGTCACCGACCCGGAGAAGGGCGCCCGCGGCATCTCCGCCTTCGTGGTCGAAAAGAGCGACCCGGGGGTGAGCTTCGGCGCGCCGGAGAAGAAGCTCGGCATCAAGGGCTCGCCGACCCGCGAGGTCATCCTGGACGACGTGCGGATCCCGGCCGACCGGATCATCGGCGAGGAGGGCACCGGCTTCAAGACCGCGCTCGCCACCCTCGACCACACCCGGATCACCATCGCGGCCCAGGCCCTCGGCATCGCCCAGGGCGCGCTGGACTACGCCATCGGGTACGTCAAGGAGCGCAAGCAGTTCGGCAAGCCGATCGGCGACTTCCAGGGCGTGCAGTTCATGCTCGCGGACATGGCGATGAAGCTCGAGGCGGCCCGCCAGCTCACCTACGCCGCCGCCGCCAAGTCCGAGCGGGCGATGGAGGGCGAGAAGATCGCGGACCTGACCTTCATCTCGTCGGCGGCCAAGTGCTTCGCCTCCGACGCGGCCATGGAGATCACCACCGACGCGGTGCAGCTCCTCGGCGGCTACGGCTACGTGAAGGACTACCCGGTCGAGCGCATGATGCGCGACGCCAAGATCACCCAGATCTACGAGGGCACCAACCAGATCCAGCGCGTCGTCATGGCCCGCCAGCTCCTCAAGTAGGCCGGTGAACAGCGAGGCTCCTCCCTGCGGACGAGAACAGGGAGGAGTCGAGCGCGTGCCGGCGGCAGCCACCGTGTGGCCCGGTCGGCGCGCCTCGCCCCCGCCCGGGACGTGGTCACCCGCTCGCCGGGAGCACCCGCCAGGTAGTAGCTCGCGCCGCAGAACTCGAAACGGTCCGGTGGGGTGAACGGCGACCACCGGCCGTACGAGCTGCGCGTGTACAGGCCGACTCCGACCAGCCCGCACACGAGCAGCACCCCGAGCCCGACGGCGACACGCTTCCAGATCCTGTTTCCCGTCACGTCCCGAGCATGACGCGCCCCGCGCCCGATGTCCCGGGGAACGCCCCCGCAAGATCGGTCAGGCGCGGCGGAGGCGTTCGCCCTTGCGCTTGGCCAGGGCGTGCAGCTCGCGCTGGAACTCCTCCATGCGCTCGCGCAGCTCCGGGTCGCTCGCGGCGAGGATCCGGACGGCCAGCAGGCCGGCGTTGCGGGCGTTGCCGATCGCGACGGTCGCCACCGGCACGCCGGCCGGCATCTGCGCGATCGACAGCAGCGAGTCCATGCCGTCGAGGTACTTCAGCGGGACCGGCACCCCGATCACCGGGAGCGGGGTCACGGCGGCGAGCATGCCCGGCAGGTGGGCGGCGCCGCCCGCGCCGGCGATGATCACCCGGAGCCCGCGGGAGGCGGCCTCCGAGCCGTACGCGATCATGTCCTGCGGCATCCGGTGCGCGGAGACCACGTCCGCCTCGTACGGGACGTCGAACTCTTCCAGCGCCTCCGCGGCGGCCTTCATCACGGGCCAGTCCGAGTCGCTGCCCATCACGACGCCGACGGTCATACGGTGGGGCCCTTCCTCAGGCTGTGTTCATTCGGGGGGACGACTCCCCGTGCCCCCCGAAGATACTCGGCGGCATGGCGGGCCCGCTCGCGGGTCTCCTCCAGGTCGTCGCCGAGCGCGGTGACGTGGCCGATCTTGCGGCCGGGCCGGACCTCCTTGCCGTAGAAGTGCACCTTCACGGCGGGGTCGTGGGCCATGACGTGGATGTAACGCTTGTAGATCTCCGGGTCGTCGCCGCCCAGGACGTTCGCCATGACGGTGTACGGCGCGGTGGGCGTCGTGTCGCCGAGCGGCAGATCGAGGACGGCGCGCAGGTGCTGCTCGAACTGGGAGGTGCGCGAGCCCTCGATCGTCCAGTGCCCGGAGTTGTGCGGCCGCATCGCCAGCTCGTTGACGAGGACGCCGTCCTCGGTCTCGAACAGCTCGACGGCCAGCAGCCCGGTCACGCCGAGGGCGTCGGCGAGGCCGAGCGCGAGTCGCTGCGCCTCCTCGGCACGCTCGGGGTCCAGGCCCGGCGCGGGCGCGATCACCTCGGTGCAGATCCCGTCGGTCTGGACGGTCTCCACGATCGGGTACGCGGCGCCCTGCCCGTACGGCGAACGGGCGACGAGTGCGGCCAGCTCCCGGCGGAACGGAACGTGCCGCTCGGCGAGCAGGCCGACGCCCTCCGCGGCGGCGCGCTCGACGACGGAGCGGGCCTCCTCCAGGGACGCGCAGACCCACACGCCCTTGCCGTCGTAGCCGCCACGCGTCGCCTTGAGCACGACCGGCCAGCCCGTCTGCTCCGCGAAATTCTCAAGGGTCGCCAGGGGCGCCTCGGGGTCGAGCACGACGAACTCCGGGCACGGCGCGCCGAGGGCGGTGAGGCGCTCGCGCATGACCCGCTTGTCCTGGGCGTGCAGCAGCGCCCCGGATCCGGGGCGGCAGGCGACGCCGTCGGCCTCCAGCGCCTGGATGTGCTCGCCGGGCACGTGCTCGTGGTCCCAGGTCACCACGTCGGCGCCCTTGGCGAAGGCGCGCAGGTCGTCGAGGGAGCGGTGGTCACCGATGCGCACGTCGGCGATCACCTTGGCCGCCGACGCGTGGGCGCTGTCGCTGAGCACCCGCAGCGGCACGCCGAGCGCGATCGCCGCCTGCTGCGTCATCCGGGCCAGCTGCCCGCCGCCGACCATGCCGACGACTGGTATCTCTTGCCTGTCCGTCACGTGGGAAGCCTATCCGCCATGCTCAGAGGACGGGTTCGCCGGGCGACGGGCTTGGGAACAACGGGTCCGGGAACGCCGTCTAACCTCGTAGGCCAGGGGTATCCATTGATCCGGGCTTCGCCGAGCGACGTGCGATCAGCCGCCAGACCGGAATGAGAGGTCCCGCTTCGTGAGCTTCGTCAGAGATGTCTACCGGAAATTCGCGCACCTGATCCATGAGCTCGCGGCGTTCGGGACGATCGGCGTGCTGAACTTCATCATCACCATCGGCATCTCCGACACCCTGCACCTCGGTTTCCACGTCGGCCCGCTGACGTCGTTCGGCGTCGGGACGATCGTGGCGACGACGTTCTCGTACTTCGCCAACCGGTTCTGGACGTTCCGCCACCGCGACAGGTCGGGCCTGGGCCGGGAGTACGTCCTGTTCTTCGTGTTCAACGGCGTCGGCCTGGTGATCACCTGGGTGTTCATCGGGTTCACCCACTACGTCCTCGACATCCGGGGCGGCCTGGCGTTCAACGTGTCGCAGATCGTCGGCACCGGCGTGGCGACCCTGTTCCGCTACTGGGCGTACAAGAAGTGGGTGTTCCTGCCGGCGGCCGCGCCGCCGCTCGACCCGCACACCGGGCTGCCCGAGGCCGAGGAGCCCCTTCCGGGCGGCGCCACGCCGCCGCCGCCCCGGATGCCCGCCGGGCAGGCCGTCAAGCGGGGCCGCTGACGACGCGCTCGCGCGCCCGCAGCACCTCGTCGCCCTTCCGCAGGAAGATCGCGAAGGTGGCGGGCCGGGCGCGTACGAGCTCGAGCCGGCCGCCGTCCGCGGTCGCCAGCGAACGCGCGAGGTAGAGCCCGAGGCCGGTCCCCTGCCACCGTCCGCTGACGTTGCGGTCGAAGACGCGGCGTTCGAGCTCCGGGGGCACGCCCACGCCCTCGTCGCCGACCTCCACGACGATCGACGTCGGCGTCTCCTTGGTGTGGATGGCGACCGTGCCGTCCCCGTGCACGAGCGAGTTGTCCAGCAGGGTGGCGATGATCTGCGACAGGCCGCCGGGGCTGGCCACGGCGGTGAGCTCCGTCACGCCGGAGACCTCCAGCCGGCGTCCCTCCCGCCGGAAGACCGGCTCCCACTCCTCCACCTGCTGCGCGACGATGTCGTCGACGTCGACGGGGACCGCGTCACCCGTGGGGTCGTGCTTGGCGCGGGCGAGGAGCTGCTCGACGACCGCAGCGAGGCGCTCGACCTGCGCGGCCGCCGCGGCGCCCTCCTCCCGGACGACGTCCGGGTACTCCGCGGCCTCGATCATCTCCTCCAGCCGCATGGACAGCGCCGTCAGCGGCGTACGCAACTGGTGGCTGGCGTCGGAGGCGAACTCCCGGCTCGCGGCCAGCAGGTCGGCGATCCGCACGGCGCTGCGGTCCAGCACCTCCGCGACCCGGTCGACCTCGGGCACGCCGTAGCGGCGGCGGCGCGGCCGCGCGTTGCCGGATCCGAGGCGGTCGGCGGTCTCGGCCAGGTCGATCAGCGGCAGGGTGAGCTTGCGCGCCTGCACCATCGCCAGCCCGACCGCCACCCCGACGCCGAGCACGACGAGGCTGCCGATCAGCACCAGCGTGCGCAGCGCCTCGGCCTCGATGTCGGCGGCGTCCCGGGACACCTGGACCCGGACGCCGCGGTCGTTCGCGGTCTTCCTGATGACGTGCGCGCCCTTGGGCGGCGCGACCCCGGCTGTGATCACCTCGTCGTTGGCCAGGGTGATGACGATGTAGCGGCTGGGGAACTCCTTGGCGATCTGGTCGCCGATGACGGACTGCTTGCCTTCCTGTTTCAGGTTCACGCCGGCCACCACGGTCGCCGCCTCCCGCTCGACCTGCTGTTCGGCCTCGTCGTAGAGAAGCCGATGGGTCGAGTACGCCAGGGGAATGCCGAGCAGGAGCACGGCGACGACCGCGACGGCCAGCGTCGACAGCAGAAGCCGTCGCCTCATGGGGGTCCCTCTCTTTCGCCCGGGACGTGACCAGGGGGTGGTCACGCCGGGTTCACACGACTAGTCACCGCGCTCGAAGCGGAAACCCACTCCTCTGACGGTCGTGATGTAACGCGGGCTGCCCGCGTCATCCCCTAGCTTGCGCCGAAGCCAGGAAATGTGCATGTCGAGGGTCTTGGTGGATCCCCACCAGTTGGTGTCCCACACCTCCCGCATGATCTGTTCTCGGGTGACGACCTTGCCCGCGTCGCGGACCAGCACCCGCAGCAGGTCGAACTCCTTGGTCGTCAGCTGGAGCTCCTGGTCGCCCATCCAGGCGCGCCGGGACTCGGCGTCTATTCGGACGCCCTGGACGATGGGCGTCTCGGTGCTGCCCCGGCGCAGCAGCGCGCGGACGCGGGCCAGGAGCTCGGCGAGACGGAACGGCTTGGTGACGTAGTCGTCGGCGCCGGCGTCGAGGCCCACGACGGTGTCCACCTCGTCGGCGCGGGCGGTGAGGATGAGGATCGGCACGCCGTGGCCCTCGGCGCGGACGCGCCGGGCCACTTCGAGCCCGTCGAGCTCGGGCAGGCCGAGGTCCAGGACGATGAGGTCCACCCCGCCCCCCAGCGCCCGCTCGAGCGCCTGTGGACCGTCGGGACTGACTTCGACGTTGTATCCCTCCCGCCGCAGCGCTCTGGCGAGAGGCTCGGATATGGACGTGTCGTCCTCGGCGAGCAGAACTGAGGTCATGAACCGATCGTAGAGCTATTCAAGAACGTTTCCTCGGCAGTAGCGGGGCCTTGACCTGCGATCTTCCAGTCGTAGGGCTGAACAAGACATACCGATAACCGCGCTAATGCAAAGTAAAGACCCTCCGCCCCGAGCAGACCTTCCCAGCTCAGGGTGCGTATGGGGTCACGAGGCGTGACCGGATCATGCGGCGGCGAGGCGGGCGAAGGCCCAGGGGTCGTGAGCCGAGAAGACCTCGACCTCGTCGCCATGGTCGCGCAAGAGCTCGCGCAGGCGAGCCTGGTTGGCCATGCGCAGCGGCCGGTCGATCTCGGTGATCTCCTCCAGCGCCTCCCACAGGGGCATCGACCAGCGGCCCTCCGGCTCGACCTGGCCGTGGTGGTAGAAGGCGTCACCGGCATGCAGGAGCCAGCGGTCGCCGTCGCGTACGGCCACGGCGCAGTGTCCCTCGGTGTGCCCGGCCAGCGGGACGAGGAGGATCTCCGGAGGCAGGCCGTCGAGTTCGATGGCGTCGAACCCGAACCACGACGCGCCCTTCCGCGAGGCATAGGTCCGCCAGTGCGGGCGGTGCGCCCAGTGCGCGGGCCGGTAGCGCAGCGCGTGCTCGGGATGCCCGCTCGTGGCGGCCATGGCGGCCCGGTACTCCGCGTCGTGCAGATGAACGGTGGCATGGGGGAAGTCCGGCAACCCGCCGCTGTGGTCGAGGTCGAGGTGGGTCAGCACGATGTGGCGGACGTCGGCGACCGAGTGACCGAGGCGCTCGATCCGCCGTACGGCGGTCTCCCCTGGATCGAGGAGCGCCTGGGTGCGATCGAGGAAGGTACGGCCGAGGGTCTCCTCCGGGCGGGCGACGTCGGCCGTTCCGAAGCCGGTCTCGACCAGGACGAGGCCGGCCGCGTCGGTCTCGACCAGCAGGCAGTGGTTCAGGGCGCGGGCGGGCTCCGGAGCGTTCTCCTCGCCTCCGGGGTCGATCTCCCGCATCGAGCCGCAGTTCAGATGATGGATCTTCATGACGCCCCTTTAGCTACCGAACGGTCGTACGCATTTAGCGAACGAACGGTAGGTTAAGCTGCTGCCATGAGCCCGCGCAAGTCCGCCGCCGAGACCGCCGCCACCCGGACCCGGATCATCGAGTGCGCCCTGACCCTCGCCTCGGCCGAGGGCCTGGAAGGCGTCACCATCGGACGGCTCGCCACCGAGCTCGGCATGAGCAAGGCCGGCGTCATCGGCCATTTCGGCACCAAGGAGGCCCTGCAGCTCGCCACGCTCGACGCTGCGGTCGAGCGATTCCGTGCCCGCGTTCCGGCGCGGGTGGCGGGTGCCGACCCGGGGGTCGCCCGTCTGGCGCGGGCGTTCGGCGAGTGGATCGACTCCATGGCGGACGACGAGGGGAACGCCGGCTGCTTCATCACCTCGGTCGCCACCGAGTACGACGGCCGCCCGGGTCCGGTCCGCGACGCGGTACTCGCCGCCCTCGCGAGCTGGGCCGGCTACGTCGCCACGGAGCTCCGTGCGGCCGTCGAGGCGGGTGGCCTGCCGGCGGACACCGACGTCGACCAGCTCGTCTTCGAGCTGAACGGTGTCGCCCTCGCCGCCGAGCAGGCGATCCAGCTGCACCGCGACCCCGCGGCCCCCGAACGCGCCCGCCGCGCCGTCGACCGCCTGCTCGGCCGGTGAACGACGTCAGTCGGCGACGGTCAGAACGATCTTGCCGGTCGTCCGGCCCGTCTCTCCGCGTTCGTGGGCCTTGGCCGCCTCCTCCAGGGGGAAGACCGAGTCGATCTCGGCGCGCAGCCGACCGGCCTCGGCGAGCGCGGCGATCTCCCGCAACGCCGCGTAGTCGGGCTCGACGAGCGTCCAGCCGACCTTGATGTCGCGTTTGGCGGCCGCGGCCCGCAGGTCGTCGTCGACGGTCGGCAGGAAGGAGACCAGGACCCCGCCGTCGCGCAGCGTCTTCAGGGACCGGGGCCCGTAGTCGTCGCCGATCGTGTCGAGCACGATGTCGACGTCCCGGACCACGTCCGCGAAATCCTCCTTCGTGTAGTCGACGACCTCGTCGGCGCCCAGGCCGTGGACGAACTCGTGCTTGGCCTCGCGGGCGGTCCCGATCACGTACGCACCCCTGAGCTTGGCGAGCTGCACGGCGAGGTGCCCGACGCCCCCGGCCGCGGCGTGCACCAGCACGCGCTGCCCGGACCGGAGGTTCGCGGTCTCCGTGAGGCCCTGCCAGGCGGTCAGCGCCGCCAGCGGCAACGCCGCGGCCTGAACGTGATCGATGCCGGCGGGCTTTCGGGCGAAGTGCCGGGGCGGCGCGGTGACGAACTCGGCGTACGCACCCGCCGGGTGCGGGAAACGCGGCATCCCGAACACCTCGTCGCCGGGCTCGTACAGCGTCACGCCGGGACCGACGGCCTCGACCACGCCCGAGACGTCGAACCCGAGGATCCGCGGCGGATCGCCGAACCCGCGGCTCCGCCCGCGGGCCTTCCAGTCCACGGGGTTCACGCCGGCGGCGTGCACCCGGACCAGGACCTCGACCTGGCCTGGCTCCGGCCGTTCCACCTCGGCGACCCGGAGTACCTCGGGGCCGCCCGGCTCGTCCTGGACCATCGCGCGCATGGTGTTCATCGATTCTCCCGTCTCGTCGGTCGGTGGGACGGACCCAAGCCTGCGGCAGCCGCCCTCCGGCCGGAAGTGGCAGGATGGTCATCCCGTGAAAGGATCTGGCCATGACCCGAGTCCCGCACCGTGTCGTCGTGCTGGCGCTGGACGGCGTGATCCCGTTCGAGCTGGGCATTCCCGGGCGGATCTTCGGGGGCGCGCGCGGGCCGGGCGACGAGCCGCTGTACGACGTGGTGGTCTGCACGCCGGGCGGCGGACCCGTGCGCACGCACGCCGACTTCTCGATCGTCGTGGATCACGACGCGTCCGCGCTGGCCGACGCGGACACCGTGGTCGTCCCGCCGTTCGGCGGCCGCCGGCCGATCGAGCGGCTCCCCGAGGAAGTCGTGGCGGCGCTGGCGCTGATCCGGCCGGGCACCCGCATCATGTCGATCTGCACCGGTTCCTTCGTGCTGGCGGCCGCCGGCCTCCTCGACGGACGGCCGGCGACGACCCACTGGAACGAAGCGGCCGAGCTGCAGCGGCGGTACCCCCGGATCCGGGTCGACCCGGACGTGCTGTTCGTCGACGACGGCGACGTGCTGACCTCCGCCGGAGCGGCCTCGGGCATCGACCTGTGCCTCCACCTGGTGCGCCGCGACCACGGCAGCGAGGTGGCCAATCGGGTGGCCCGCCAGGTCGTCGTACCACCGTGGCGGGACGGCGGTCAGGCGCAGTACATCGAGCGACCGGTCCCCGAGCCGCACGACGCGGGCACCGCGCCGGCCCGGTCCTGGGCGCTGGAGCACCTCGACCGGCCGATCTCCCTGTCCGAGCTCGCCGCCCGGGCCGGGATGAGCATCCGCACGCTGACCCGCCGGTTCCACGAGGAGGTCGGCATGAGCCCCGGCCGCTGGCTCGCCCGGCAGCGCGTCGAGCTCGCCCGGCACCTCCTGGAGACGACCGACCTGCCGGTGGACCAGATCGCCCGGCGGGCCGGCTTCGGGACCGCCGTCTCCCTCCGCCAGCACCTGCACGCGGCGATCGGCGTCTCCCCGCTGGCCTACCGGCGCACCTTCCAGCCCCAGGCCAGCGCCCTCGGAGTCCCGGTGGGTTCCACCGGCGGCGCGTAGCGGCCGGCCCCGCGGGCACGCGCGATCTTCCCCCTCACGCCCGCTCGCCCGCGGATCCGCCTGATCAGCCCGCGCCGTGTTCCCCCGCGCGCTCGTTCTCCCCGACCCAGATGGCGATCTGGGTACGAGAGGTCAGCCCCAGTTTGCCGAGGATGTGCTCGACGTGGCTCTCAGCGGTTCGCTGGGCGATCACCAGCGCTGTCGCGATCTCCTTGTTGCTCATCCCCTTGCGGATCATCCGAGCCACCTGGGTCTCCTTGCGCGTGAGCGGCGTCAGTCGGTCGGGCTCGGCGCGCGGAACGGCGCCGGAGGACTGCTCCTCCAGCGCGTATGCCAGCGCATCGTCGTAATCGAGCCGGGCGCCGCGCCGGAGCTCGAGACCGAAGAGATGTTCGCCGATGGCGCGGGACGTTCTGGATTCTGAATCTTCGCGGTAAGTGGCCGGATACGCGTATCCCGACAGGGGAGGCTCGCCGACCTTCTCCCAGACCGACCGCAGGATCCCGTACAAGCGGGCGGCCCGCTGAAATCGACCTTCCGTGACGGCGATCCAGGCCAGCACCTCCAGGTCGACGCCGACTCCTCGTGGATCGTCCAGCGAACGGTTGATCCGCAATGCCTCCGAGACCAGTTCGGCGGCCCGCCGGGTGTCGCCCTGCCGACAGGTCGCGGCACCGAGGACGACCAGGACATACGCCTTGCGCCAGTGCTCGCCCCGTGTCTCGCATATCGCCCGGGCCTCCTCCCCGATGGAAGTGGCCAGCGATTCGTCGCCCGTGAGGCAATGAGCGACACAGAGCCGGATGAGCACCTCGACGACGCCCATGTCATCACCGATGAGGCGGAAACGCCGGAGGGCCTCCTCGAACGACGGGATCGCCGACGTCACATCGCCTCGCCCCAGCGCCAGCATTCCCGTGCAGAAGACGGTGTAGGCGAGAGCCATCGTGTCCCCGAGAGCGTCCCCTAGAGATCGACATTCCCGCAGCATCGTCTCCGCCGCGGGAGCGTCTCCCTGGATGACGGCCAGCACGCTGCTCGTCCACAAGGCGTGCGCCCGGACATCGCTGGGTCCGGGTTCGGCCGCCAGCCCGCGCTCCAGCCAGGCACGCCCTTCCCCGAGGAAGACACCGCTGATCCAGTGGTACATCAGGTCGGCCGCCATCGCCAGACCGGTCCGGGCCTGCCCCGGCTCGGTGTAGCAGGACTCGAGGGCGACCCGCAGGTTCGGGTGCTCGGTCCCGAGCCGCAGGAGCCAGGACCTCTGGTCCGGCCCGGCCACCCGAGCGCGCGTCTGGCCCGCCAATCGCCGGTAATGGTCGCGATGGCGCCGGCGCAACGCGGCCGACCGCCCGGACTCGTCCAGCTTCTGTCGGCCGTATTGGCGAATGGTCTCAAGGAGCCGATACCGGACGACTTCGTCGTGTCGTTGCGGAATGAGGATTGATTTATCGACCATCCCGCCCACCAGGTCGACGACCTCCTGGCGAGCGATCCCTTCGCCCGAGCACACGGTCTCCGCCGCCTCCAGGTCGAAGCTGCCCGCGAAGATCGACAGACGAGCCCACAGCAGTCTTTCTTCAGCGGTGCACAGGTCGTAGCTCCAATCGATCAGGGCACGGAGCGTCCGGTGACGAGGCAGTGGCCTCCCCGATCCGGTGAGCAGCTCGAAACGGTCTTCGAGGTCGACGAGCAGCCGGTCGAGTGACAGGATTCGCAGTTGCGCGGCGGCCAACTCGATCGCGAGTGGTATCCCATCGAGGCGGCGGCAGATCTCGACGACCGCGTCGCCGTTGGCATCGGTGACGGCGAAACCGGGCGAGACGTCCGCCCCTCGCTCGGCGAACAACCGCACCGCCTCGAACCGTTCAAGCGAGCGACCACGATCGCCCGCGCCGGTACTGCCCGGCATCGCCAAGGGCGGGACCTCCAGCAACTGCTCACCGGGAACACTCAGCGACTGCCGGCTGGTCGCGAGGATCCGCAGATCCGGCGCCGACAGCTGCACCGTCCTCGTGACGGCGGCGCACTCGTCCACCACGTGCTCGCAGTTGTCGAGGATGAGGAGCGCCCGCTTGTTGCGCAGATGTTCGGCGAGCACGTCCAGCGCGGCTCGGGCAGAGCGGTCGCGGATTCCCAATGCCTCGATCACCGCACGGGCCAGCATCCCCTGGCTCTGCAACGCGGCCAGGTCGACCAGCCACACACCGTCGGGAAACGCCCTGCCCACGGTGAGGGCGACTCGCGAGGCCAATCTGGTCTTGCCCACCCCGCCCGGTCCGGTCAGCGTCACGACACGTGCGTCGGCCAGGATCCGCTTGACCTCGGCAACCTCCCGCCGACGTCCGACGAAGCTCGTTCTCTCGGCCGGGAGCCCATGCACCCGATCCCGTCCGCTGATGGTTCCCGTGACCATCCCGATACACCGCGCTCAGTGGCCAATGTCTCCGGCGGCCGCACCGCCCGTCGCCCCGGTCCCCTGCCGACTCATCGACTGGAGGGCGTCAATCCGGAAAACCCCTGGTAACACGATACGTCGCAGCTCGGCCCCCTCCCCGCGGACGGACGCTCCGGACCGTTGGGTCCGGCCCCCCAACGCGATCCGGCCCCGGGCCCGACGTATGAGGGGGAACGCCGGGCCCGGGGCCGTATCCCGGGGGAATCCGGGGGACGAGGGATTGATCTGACCCATCCACTGCCCAGCATGCCGACCGGTCACCGTCTCCGGCGTCCGGGGAAACACCCGGTCCACTACCCCAACCCCTCGGTGTTCAGGTACTCGCCCCCGCACGCGGATCGGCGTCTCCCCCGGTGACCTGACCGGCGCGCCTTCCACCCCCAGGCCGCCGCCATCGAGATCCCGGCAGGTACCGCCGGTGGCGCGTGGCGGACCCGCGGACATGCGATCCTTCCCCCCATGCCCGCTCGCCGTAGCCTGGTCCTGGCCTGCGCCTCCGTCGCCGTCGTCGTCGCCGCGGGATGTGCCGTCGCGGCCTGCTGGTACGTCGGGTTGTTCACCTCGGACGGCCGGTTCGCCCCGCTCGACGCCGGCCGGGTCCTGCCACCGCCGGACGCGCTGGCCCCGCTGGTGCGGAACGGCGCCCGGGAGCCCAAGGACTCACGGCCGAGGACGACGCTGGGACTGGGCGGCGACGCCGCGTCGGAGTGCAAGTGGAGCAGCGTGCCGTCCGGCCAGGATCGCCCCTTCCGTACGGTGCGCCTCCGCATCCAGACCTTGATCCACGACGGCCGTGCCTCGGGCGCCGCGCGGGCCGAGCGGAACCTGGCCGGGTGGGCCCGGAAGGCCGGAGCCGAGCGGCCGGTCGTCCCCGTCAACGTGGGCGAGGGAGGGTACGCCCGCGTGGACGCGCTGGCGGTCCAGATCCTGTTCCGCCAGATGGTGATCTACGACGTGCACGTCCAGTTCCGAATCTCCAACGCCCTGGTGGACGTGTCGGCGCGCACCCACACCCGCCCCGACGACCACGCGACCGCCCTCGTACGGAACCTGGCCGAGACCACCGCCCACCACCTCCCGCACACGCCCCACTGAACCGGCAACGTCGCGGCGTCACCCGCCCTCGGCGGGAGGCGCCTGCCGATCGGCGTGCGGAACGCTCGGCGAACGCGGCTCGACCGGACGTGCGGATGCTCGTTTAGGGCGATAAGGCAGAGGGCGGCGGGGATGGTCGCCGAGACTTTCGTACGCGGCGTGCCGGCATCGATGCGCGAGCTGAGCCTCCTGGGCGCCGGCGCTGGAGTTTGCCGCGCTCGCCATGACGAACATCGCCCTCTCGGACCGGTTCTTGTTCACCGCGCGTCGTTCCCGCGAAGCCAGGTCTGCGAGGAGGTCAGCGGATGGCCGTCCTGGGAGTACACGGCCCGCCCGGTTCTGAGCGCCGCCAACGCATTGATCACCCGACGCCAGCCTCCGACCCCATGCCGGTCGCGATGCGAAACATGGTCCGGCCCCTCTCCCAACTGGTCACCCTCCGGAGCATCGAGGGCCAGGTCTGGTGGTGCTGGGTGTGGGGCGGGCCCGAACGCGAGGGCCTCGAGTTCGAGCCGATCGTTCCGATGGAGAAGATCGGCGAGGTCGCCCACCGACTGCGGAACGTCGTATCGCTGGCAGACGTATGAGCCCGTATCACCACTTCCCCGTCGACCGTCCGTCAACCGCATCGACCGCACGAAGAGTCGCGGAGACCATCCGCGCTCGAATCGTGCTCGGTGAGTACGAGGCGCGACGACGCCTTCCATCGCAGGCGGAACTCGCGGCGGAGTTCCACACGTCTGGCCGCACCATCGCGAAGGCGGTCGCCGACCTCCGCGAGCGGCGTTACGTATGGACGCTCCCGCACAAAGGCAGTTACGCCCGCCCACCAGAGCACTGGCTGGATCCCGAGCCGTCGGAGTCGTGAATGGACGACGAGACGATCTCCTGCGCCCTGGCGAACCTGCGAAGGCGCTTCCCTCACATCGGCTTCCTGTTCAATCCGTTCGATGGTCGCTGGTACGCCCTGTACAGGCGAGAAGGCTTCATGGTCGCGAGCGGTGCCCTGGAGTTGAGGGAGCGTGTCTCCGGGGTGGCCCGGTCGAGATCTCCGCGAAGAAGACTCGGCGGGAACGCCGCTTCGATCAGCGGACGTCCCTCGCATCCGGGTTCTCGTGCCGTGCCGAATGCTCGGTGAACGTGGTCTCCGAGGGGGACGAAAGCCGCAAGAACCGGCAGCGGACCCGCGTTCACCGAGCATCGCGCTCAAGCCTGTGCGGCGTGTGCCGACAGCGGGGTTCGTCCCTCGGTCTTCTCGACGGGGGACGTATCAGGCTCTATCTGGTCTTCTTGGTCAAACAGCACGTAGGGCCGACGATCGCTCCACTACGGTGGCAGGCGTCCTGATCAGGACGACCCTGCCGCGTCGAATGAGCGGAAAAGATGACAGAGCAATATCCCGGGGCCGTACCGCCCTCGCCGAACTACCCGCAGACTCCTCCCGCCGCCCCCTACCAGGGCGCTCCGCAGCAGGGTGGCGGCGGGTTCCAGGCGCCGTACCAGAACGCGCCGAACCAGGGCCCCTACCAACAG